>QKHT01000148.1 GCA_003249935.1 Bacteroidota bacterium | reverse complement strand
ATCTTACACCTTACAACGCCCTACCCTTCACCACGGTTAAAAACTTTGGCAACAGCACCATGGCAAGCATAAAATCGGCGGGGAAAGTCGTAATCGACACCGTAAAGATGCAGATTAACATGCCCTATAACATCTCTCGCGATAAAACTCCATTTCGATGGACATACAACTGACCTGCAACCAAGGTTCGGTACTTACCCCCTACTACACTTTGGAGGGTCGAACCCCAATTAACAGCGATAAAGTTTCGACCAATGCCGGCGTTACCATTTTTCTGTCGCCCGTATCGGCAGAAGAGGGACACTGGACATGGACAGGACCAAACGGTTTTACGTTTGCCGGAAGGGAAGTGACACTTCCAACAATTACACCACAGATGGGAGGCGTTTATACAGCCAATTTCACAAGCAATGGCGGTTGTACCTCAACATTAGACATGACGGTTACAGCAGGCTGTGCTCCGGTTACCCTATCGTCCTTTTACCAAATCGATGGGGGCTCATGGATTAATGGCACAAAACTTAACGTCAAGTCCGGTTCAACTATCAAATTCGGCCCACAGCCTACGGGGTCAACATGGAAATGGACAGGGCCAAACAACTACCTCAGCTTTAGCCGCGATGCAACGCTTACCGGGGTTACACCGGCCATGAGCGGAATTTATACCGGCACCTACACCAATGCCACTGGTTGCGAATATAAAACCGAAATGGAATTGATGGTAGACGATGCCCTTGGACTTTCGGGTCAAACGCCGCAAAAGGAAGGTTTTAGGATCTATCCAAATCCGGCAAAAAACGGACATTTTTCGATATTCATTCCGGAAGTAAGTTCTAAAGAATCCGTCGATTTAACGATCTTCGATATTTCGGGTCGAACCATTTACAGTAAAAAACAAACTGTTGGCTCAGGGAATCTGCCACTTGGTATAGATGCAAAAGCAGGCACCTATTTTGTAAATGTTAAATCCGGGGATTTTAGTCAGACCAAAAGTTTGATTATAAAATAAACACATATGATTTTAATTCGCATATTATGAAACACAAATCCAAATTAAAACGCGTGGCCTTACTAATGGCCTTTTGCACAACACAATGGCAGGCGATGGCTTCAACCATTACTTGGACACCGGCCAACGGCGACGGTGTATCGTACTTTAGTCCACTCAACTGGATTGACAGCTCCACCGGCGCAGCACCGGCAACAGGCATTGTGGCCATTGGCGTAACGCTAAATCGCGATATAGTGATCCAAAATACCGTGCAACCGGTGGGTGGTAGCGGTATTGGCGCAGATGTGCTTGTTGGCGACGGTACCATAACCATGAAAAATGCCACGATTGTACTATCGGCCACCAAGTTTGCCGGCATTAAACAAAACAGCGGCAAAACGTTCAATTTGGACAACAGCACCTGCCAAACCGAATATATCGACGGTTCGACCATCATTATGAGTAATGGATCGGGAATTGTATTTTACGGTGCCGATGCATTGCGATCGGGGGCTACCATTCAAATGAATTCTGCAAATGAATACCTCAGTTTTCAGGCAGTAAGCAGGGCCGATGTCATCTCAAAATATCTTCCTTTAATTACCATACAAGGTAAGAGCGCGGCACTAAATAGTAACGTATTGGTTTATTCCAACGGTGCCGGCGCGGTTGTGGCACCGGCTGTGGCAGCCAACCCAACGCCAGTAACCTTATACTCGGGGTATAATTTCGGTGGCGACTCGGTTCGCTACGCCAACGGATTGTATAATGGTACCTTGGGCACATTCGACAATAAAGCAGTGTCGTTTAAACTTGCCAAAGGGTATATGCTTACCGTGGCGCAGAATGTGTTGGGCACCGGCGTGAGCAAAGTGTATATTGCATCCAAAGCCGATTTGGCTATTAATCTGCCCGCAGCGTTGCAAAAATCTATCTCCTTTTTACGGGTGAGCCCCTGGCATACCATTCTTAAAAAAGGCGGTGTGGGTAAGGGCAACGATGTAATTGAGGCACTGAATGTATCGTGGTTTTACGACTGGGGAGCCAGCGACGTAAGTACCGATACCCGCGAATATGTGCCCATGAACTGGGGCGGCAGTGTAACACAAAGTAATGTAATAAGCTGGGGTGCCAATATGAGCTTTACGCACCATCTGGCATTTAACGAACCCGATGGCCCCGACCAAGCCAATATGACCGTGGATGCTGCCATATTGAAATACCCCCTGCTTCAGGCATCGGGCTTAAGACTGGGCGCACCGGCCGTTACCGATGGTGCGCGAGGAGCCACGTGGCGCGACGACTTTATGAAGCAAGCGTTAGACAGCGGATACCGTATCGATTTTATACCGGTACATTATTATAAAAGAGCCTCTGCTTCGAGCTTTTACACATGGCTCAAAGCCATATACGACAAATATCATTTACCAATATGGGTTACCGAATTTAACTATGGCGGTGCTTCGGCCGACAGTATCGCACTCACTTCGGTTTATAACGGGTTAAAAGCTTATATAAACATGCTCGATACCACGTCGTTTATCGAACGGTATTCGGTATTCACATTTCAGCCACCGGCTACCACCTCGTTAATGTCCAAACGAACGCCGGTAACCTTAAATATTTCGGGCGAGTTTTATCGCGATAAAGCCTCAACCATCGGTTACATACAGGAAAATTATGTACAAGGCCCAAATCCGGAAACGGCTATTGAGAAACACACAAATACACCGTTAGCATCTGTTGCCAACCAAGTGGTTACCAATGGTATTTTACGGCTGAACCTAAAGACCGCAGGCCGTACCATTAGTGGAAAATTGTGGGTGAGCGATCTTTCGGGAAGAGTCGTCTTGATGTCCCAAATTACAAGCGGGACCGAAAAGGTGAATGTGAGCGACCTCAAAAACGGGGTTTACGTATTATCGGTGATTCAACAAGGGTCCATGCAGAATTGTAAATTTATGGTACGTTAGCCATACCCTTGCAAATACCAATTCATAATCTGCGGTATTTGCAGAATAATAGTCGTGTTAGTAATTAAGTTAAAACACCCGGCCGCATTTTTTGCAGGTCGGGTGTTTGTATTTTAAAACAGCTCAGGAACAACAATTTACCTAAACAATCGAAACAGCATCTTAAAATTGATAATTTTATCGGAAAATTCGACATTTGAGAGTTTTTGTTGCAAAAACTGATGTAATTCCACATCGTATTTTAGGTTTTTCATCATCTTCTTAACAAAATACTCGTGCGACAAGAAGCGCTGAATGAGATAAAACTTACGGTTCTCATTTCCTGTGGCATCAAATAGTTTTTTATCGTACTGAGCCAAAAATCCGGCATCGAAACGATTCTGCCTGAGACTTTGGTCAATTTGCGCTGCGGCAAACCGGCCCGACCGAATGGCAGGGCCAATCCCTTCGCCGGTTGAAAAGTTAGCTGTTGTGGCCGCATCGCCAACCAAAATGGCACAATCGGTACTGCGCTTGGCTGGCTTTACCAGCATAGGAATCATTTGCCCCTGCAACGGGCCCAAGGCTGTGGCCCGGCCGAACCGATCGGCAACACCCGGTTCAGCCGTAATAATTTGGTTGAACCGGTCTCTGAGACTGATATCGTATTTTTTAATGTGGTGGCTACTCATGCCCATACCGGCATTAACCCGATTGTCCGTCATAGGAAACAACCAGAAATAGCCGGGAATGGTGGGTTTTGGTGCCAAAATTTCGAGATAACTGCCTTCTTGTTTCAGATCGGCATTTTTAAAATATTGCCTCACACCCAAGTGCATCAATCCCGTCTTTCGCGATTGCAAACCAAGCTCGCGTGCCACACGCGACATTGCACCGTCGGCACCCACAACAATTTTTGCATTGATGGTATGCGTATTGGTAATAACGATGGCACCACCTTTGTTTTCCACTTTTTCGACCAGCCCCTTTATAAACTGTACATTGGGGTACTGCAACGCTTCATTAAGCATAAAATGGTCGAAAACGGTACGTTCGCAAGTATAAATTCTTACATTTTCGCACAAATCAAATTGAACCGGATTGGAACAATCATATCCTAATCGAATGCCGTTGATGGGCAATTTATCGTCGAGAGCCAAAAAATGGTCGTATATATTGCCGGGCATTTTTTTAAACTGGCGCCATACATCGCTGGTGAGGCCTTCGCCACAGATTTTGACCCTTGGAAAATCATGTTTATCTACAATAATGACATCATATCCCAATTCGCCAAGCATCAGCGCTGTTGTACTACCGGCCGGACCAGCTCCAACAATTACCACATCACAGCTTAACTGGTTTTCCATCTTTCAAAAAATTTGGGTAAAGATAAAACAAAGTTATAATTCACAATGATAAAAAAACGCCTTTTCCTTTACTGCTATGGTCCAACCAACTAAATGTAATTTACACACTTTGATTGAACTATAAAGAAATTCAACCTTAAAGCCACGTTACATTCACCTGCCAATTTTATAGTTCAAAACGTACAATGGGTAATTTAGAATAATATCAGGGTAATTTTTACGAATAGCCCGAAAAAAATATGCTGTTATTTTACAATTACAATTATTGAAGTGTATAAAATGTCTTTAAATACGATTTAAAAAGCTTTAAAAAGATCAATAATCCGCAGAATCAGCTGTCATGGCGATACCATTCCGGTGACAGTAAAACTAACACAATACACACACAGCAAATTGAATTAATCAACTAACAATAAGATCATTATTATGACAAAACAGATTCTCTTTATTTGCTTGGCGTTTTTGGCGTTTAATACGCAACATGCGCCGGCACAGGACTATCCAAAACCGATATTGCATTTAAGTGCATCGAACCCTTCGGATACCATGCCCAATGATAGTGTATTGTTTACCGAAGTACTTGACCCGAATTGGAATACCTGGGGCTTTTTGGAAATCACCAATTTAGGTTCGCGCCCGGTTCAACTATCCAATTTCTTTTTACAAGGGTTCAAAACTTACGATCCATTTCCGTTTCAGGGTTCAGACCAAAAAGTAAACCTTAGAGGCACATTGAATCCGGGAAAATGCTATATAGTAGCCATAACCCAAAACAACTATTCGACAGATGCTTATGGCAAATTGGTTTGGAAAAATGGTATTGTGGGCCCACTTGATGCAAACAATAAAGCTGACACCATTTTCCCGCAATACACCAATATGCGGCCATTACGCTATTCGCTTTTTAGCAGATTTATTAATAACCAAAAAGCCGGGGCTGTCGATTCCACAATTATTGATGTATTTAATCCCGATGCCATATCAAACATATCCGGGATGCCCATGCCTGCAATTGTAGGTCAGCAACCATTATGGTATTTTGTACGAAAAACGAATGTAAAAAAAGGTACACAGGCAAAAGACGCAGCCTCGGCTAATGTATACTGGAACCGCGTGCGTGGCACCTCTGTTATCGATGGCGAATGGCTACCCGTTCCGCTTACTTATATGAGACCATACTATTGCCTCACCTATACTTCGTACCGAAATTATGGCGAGAGTAATATGAAAAGCATAAAATCTGCCGGAAAGGTAGTTATCGACACCACATCCAAAACCATTACTCTGCCCTACAATATTTCGCGCGATAGTGTATTCCGCGAATTTAATTGTGCCCCCAATGTTACCTGGCATTTCAAAACAAATTACGACACTGCAAAATACTATGTGCAAACTAACGATACCATTATTTTTTATTTGTTAGGCAGTCAGTTGCGCGAGGTAAAATTTGCAGCTAAAGTAAATCCGGAACCGCAAAATTCGGCCGAAGTTGCGCCTTACATGTATTTTAACGCCTACCATCAAATTACCAAAAGATATGTAGTAAGCCAAAACAATTTACCAATGGATACTATTGGTAACGTACCGTACAAATCGAGTGTAGATACCCTAATAAAATATTTGGTATTCCCAAATGGCAGTTCATATTCGTTAATACATCCCAACAACATCGAAAGCCCCGATGTGTTATCGGGTTCGATGCTTAAAATTGTATCGGCCGATAAGTCGGTGACCAAAACATATAAAATTGCCATGCTGCCTTATAACCCCAACCATATTGCCACCGTACAATATATTGTTTTCCCGGGGTTACAGATTTGGACGAATTCCAATTATGAGCCAACGGATACATTTCCGGCGTTCAACCCCAATAATACATCGTACAAGATTACACTGCCACGAGATATTAAAACAGTGCCGGCAGCCATAGTGATACCCACAAATGGTAACGCAAAAACAAAAATAACCCGTGCGTTAAATCTTACGGGAAAAGTGGCCGACCGCACCATGACCATTGAAAATGTGGCTGAAGATGATACCACAAAAATTACTTATACGATTACCTTCGAGGTAAAACACGAAGAACCGGCATTGGAATATACGCCATTCTTCTCGGATTTAGGTTCGGCTTGGGGTGCACCGGTAAGTTATGCCACCCAAGTATATAACCCTACCGACGAAGTTTTGGATATGTCGGATTATGTATTGGCCTGTATCGATAAAAAATGGTTGAGAACATTATCGGGCCTATCTTCTACCGCCAACGACTGGATTCGTTACGACCAATTGATATTGCGACCAGGGTATATTGTACTTAATGATGCCAATAATAAGCCCGTTTACAAGCAAGATTTATTGCAGAATATTACTTCCATAGGTCCCAAAAGCTGTTACTCAATGATGTACTACCGTAGCTATCCGATTGAAACAGCCGGCAGTTCGGTTGCATTGGCAAAAACTGTGGATTTTATTGTGTACAACAATTTGTTTCAAACCAATACAATTTTGGGACCGGTAAAAGATTTCTGGGGTTATGGATGGGCATATGGTTTGGCTGGTCGTTTTACCGGAACCGGCAGTACTACGGTAAACTTCGATGCAGCCTCTGTGGTTCTGTTCAAAATAAAAAACGACTCGGTAAAAGACGGGCTCAAACCTGTAAACGATTTTATTAACGATTACGAAATGGTAGACGTGGTAAGCGATGTAAATACAGCAAGCACATGGAAAATATACAACAAAGTAAACGGTGTAGATCAAATACTATTACCTCCGGCAAAAAACAACTGGAATCTATATCGAAAGCCAAGTGTTTACCGTGGTAACAATGTTAGCAATGCATCGTTTGGGTTTGGCGATGATACTCATGTTGCACAATCGAGCGAATGGGTCGTATACGGCTATCCGGGTGCCGGCAAAAACCTGCTTGCAGCCGACTCTCCGACAGCAACTGCCGAAGCAATGGCTATTGGCCGAACCAGATATAAAAATCACAAGATGCTTATTACCCTCCATATCGCATATCTGCTTTCGGAAACATACCTGATAAGTAGCGGCATTATTGGCGAACAAACCATTGATGGTGTGGCACCGAATACTACGGTTAACGATTTTGCAAAAAACATTATTCGCATCGACTCAGGCATTGTATTTACCATAAAAAATGCAGCGGGAACATTAAAAACCGGTTCAGACCAACTCGTTACGGGCGATATAGTGTACACTACTTCGGCAAGAGGTATTGACCATGTAACCTACAAAATTTCTACAGCAGCGTTAAATGCTGATGCATTATTGAAATCGACAGTTTACACAGTAGTAAAAAACGGAACGACCGGTACAATATCAAATGTTCCTTTTGGGGTTACGCTAAAAGATTTTATGGATAACATAAGCGTACCTCCTTTAGCTTTAGCATCGCCCTTGAATGCGAAAGGCAACTTATTGTCGCTATTAAGCTTACCTACCGACTCGACAAAAATGCGTGCAGGCCAAAGAGAATACACTATATTGGGTGCAGGCAATATGCTCGAAGTAAAAGCACAAAACGGTGAGATTTGTACTTATGCCATTCAGTTTAACAAACCTACAGTTCCCATTGTACTATCTGACATTGTAGGGGTAAACCAAAACGAAAAAACAATTAATAATGTTGTACTTTCATCGGTGAGTACCTTCCTTTCGTACTTAAAAACCGCCAATGGGTACAAAATTAAGGTAGTAAACAAACTGGGGTTAGACCGTGCAGATGGTACCATGAGATTCGACGACCGTGTGGTGGTTTACGAAGAAACAAACGTTGCAAACAGCACAACTTACTACATTAACTATTACGGCGAAGATACACACGATGCCATTCCGGAGAACAAATCCACAGGAATTAATGTCGATGTTTATCCAAACCCAACGACCGATGTAGTAGTGGTTAAAGCCAACGGTTTATCGAAAGTGACTGTGAGCGATATTACCGGACGTACCATTCTAACGAAAATAAGTTCTGGAAACAGTGTAACCATTAAATTACCTAAAACCAATGGCTTATACATGATAAAAGCCGAGGCACATGGAAAGTTGAAGACCATAAAAGTTCTGAAACACTAAAGTTAATAATTGATTGAGATTAAGGGCGGCCTTTATAGGTCGCCTTTTTTACGTTCTAAAACAGGCTAATAACACACAGATACAAACAAAAAATAATAAATTGCCCCTTTATTAAACCACTTAACAAATAACCATTTTAGAATTAATATCACTGATGCACAACCAAATCCTATTCAATTTTTGTATCCTAATTATACACCTTTAAATACACAATAATTATTCTCAGATACAACATAAGTTCGTCGGGCATGTAATTTTGGTACAATTATTAAACATTTCTTTTCAATCGTACTAACAAAAATTAAAATTATGACAAAACGATTTTTACTAATTCTCCTTGCAATGTATGCAATGAGCGTAGGTTTGTGTCGGGCGCAAATTTACCCGACACCAAAATTGTATTTGAACCCCTCCAATCCATTAGACACCTTGCCAAACGATAGTGTCTTCTTTTCTGAGATTCTTGATCCCAATTGGAGTACATGGGGATTTCTCGAAGTAACAAACAACAGTTCGCGTACTGTAAAACTTTCGCACTTCTTCATTCAATCCTTCAACCAACTTTATTCTGCCATTCCTTTTATTGGTTCGGACTATAAAATTAACCTGCGTGGCGATTTGGCTCCCGGCCAAAGTTATGTTATAAACATTACGCAGTTCAACACTTCAATCGATGCCTACGGAAAGCCAGTATACAAAAATTATATTTTGGGGCCGGAAGAAGCTATTGCAAAAGCCGACACAGTTTTTGCCCAATTAAGCAATTTGCGACCTTTGCGTTATGTAATGTATAGCAGATATATTAATAAACAAGCAGCAGACAGAGTCGACTCTGCAATTGTTGACGTGTTTAACCCCGAGGCGAACAAAGCCATTTCGGGCCTCCCATTACCCGCCGATCAGCCTGCATGGAACTTTGTGCGTAAAACGATGGTAAAAAAGAGTACATCGTTGCTCGGATCAGTAGCAGCAAACACCTATTGGGATAAGGTACGTGGCACCTCTACCGAAGACAGTGAGTGGTTGCCGGTGCCGCTAACCTACATGCGTCCACAGTATTGCGTGCCATTTACTTCGTACGGACATCATGGTGTAAGTAATATAAACAGTATAAAATCCAAGGGTAAAGCAATAATTGACACAGTTGCAAAAACAATCACATTTCCATATAATATTTCGCGCGACAGTGTGTTTCGCGAATTTAAATGTGATGCCAATGTAACCTGGCATTTTAAAGTAGGACACGATACTACAAAATATTTTGTACAGAATAATGACACAGTTATCTTTTATCTTTTAGGCAACAAGGTTCGGGAAGTAAAATTTGTAACTATAGTTAGTCCAACACCTTCTAATTCAGCCGAAATAACCCCCTTACAGTATTTTAATAACAGCCATGTGTTAACAAAAAGATATGTGGTAAGCCAAAATCACTTACCCATGGATACCATTGGCAATGTACCATACACTGTAAGCATCGATACACTCTTGGCCTATTTAGTATTCCCCGAAGGCAGTAATTATTCGGTAATTCACCCAAACAATGTCGAAAACCCCGATGTAATGGCGGGTAGTGTGATTAAAGTTGTGTCGGCCGATAAAAGCACCACCAAAACCTACAAAATAGGCATGATGCCATACAATCCAAGTCATGTGGCCTCTGTAAAAGCTATTGTTTTTCCCGGTATGCAACTTTGGTCTAACAAAAACTACGAACCTACCGACACCTTTGCACTTTTTAATCCAAATAACACTGAGTATAAGATACAACTCCCCGACGACACCCAAACGATACCAGCCGTTGTAGTCGTGGCTCAAAATGGGAATGCCAATATTAATATTGTAAGAGCTAAATCGCTTAACGGACTTGTGGCCGACAGAACCATGCACATTACATGCACGGCAGAAGACGACACTACAAAAATAACCTACAACATCACGTTCGAACTAAAACACGAAGAACCCGCATTAGAATATGCGCCATTTTTCTGCGATTTAGGTTCATGTTGGGGGCAGGTTCAGAATTATACCACCCAAATCTACAACCCATCGGACGAAACACTCGACTTTTCGGAATATGTAATTGGGATGATAGACAAGCGAGACATGAAAAGTCTAATCGGCATGTCAACTCTTTCGGCTACCATAAACTGGATAAAATACGATCAACAATTGCTGCGTCCCGGTTATATAGTCGTCAACAATACCGAAGGCAAACCGGTATACACACAGGATCTAATCCAAAATGTAACAACCATTAAACCTAAAAACTGCTTTACCATTACCTCTTATCGCGACTATCCATTCGAAACATATGGCAGTTCGAAGGCCTTATGCGAGCAAATTGATTTTGTGGTCTATCAAAACTATTTCCGTTCGGCAACGCTTTTAGGACCCACAAAAGATTTTTGGGGTTTTGGATGGACTTATGGCTTAGCCGGTCGCTACACAGGTACAGGTGCGGGGACTAAAAACTATGAAGCCGGCTCCGTAGTGTTATTCAAAATTAAAAACGACTCGGTAAAAGATGGCATTAAAGCCATGAACGACTTCGTAAACGACTACGAAATTGTAGACATCGTAAACGACGTAAACAGTGTACTTACTCCTTGGAAAATTTACGATCGGGCCAACGGTGTAGATCGTGTACTACTACCTCCTACCAAAAACGAATGGAATCTCTATCGCAAACCAAGCATCTATAAAGGAAATCCTATTGGACTTGCTTCATTTGGGTTTGGAGATGATGTTAACGTGGTTCAACCAAGCGAATGGGTGGTATATGGCTATCCCGGTGCAGGCAAAAATTTGCTGGCGGCCGACTCGCCAGCTGCGGTAAAAGAAGCACAAGCCATTGGCCGCACAAGGTTCAAAAATCATAAAATGTTTGTTACTGTGCATCTGGCCTACCTGCTTTCTGGCAAATACATTGTTAGCAATGGTCTCGATGGACAACAAACCATCGATGGCGTTTTACCAAACACCACGGTGAGCGATTTTGCTAAAAATATCATATTGGTCGATTCGGGCATCACTTACACATTAAAAAGCAGTACCGGTACACTCAAAACCGGTTCAGACCAAATAGTTACCGGCGACATTGTTACTACCACATCGGTACGTGGAACCGACCATGTCATATACAAAATTTCGGTTGAACCGCTGAACAACGATGCGCTTATAAAATCCACAGTATATGCCGTAGTTAAAAATGGCACTACTGGTACTATAAGCAATGTACCATTTGGCACCACGCTTAAAGAACTAATGAGCCAGATTACCGTGCCGGCATTGGCCAAAGCAATACCATTAGATGCCAATGACATGATAATGTCGGAATTAAGTCTGCCTACCGACTCGGTAAAAATGCGTGCTGGTGAAAGAACAAACACCATATTAGCCGCAGGCAACAGCATTGAAGTTACCGCACAAAACGGCGATGTTTGCAACTATGCCATCACGTTTATTAAACCAGCCACACCGTTGGTTACTTCCGATGTATTCAGCATAGATCAATCGGCCAAAACAATAAACAATGCGTTAACCTCTTCGGTTAAAACCTTTATTGGCCGACTAAAAACTGCTCCTGGCTTTAAAATTAAAATCGTGAACAAGATTGGTCAGGACAGACCCGATGGCACTGTACGATATGACGACCGCGTAATCGTTTACGACGAAACTAATGCGGCTAATGCCACTACTTATTACATTAACTACTATGGCGAGGTACTGTTCGATGCCATTCCTTCGAACACATCGGCAAACATAAATGCCTCGGTATATCCCAACCCAACGTCCAATTCAGTAGTGGTAAAGGCCAACGGATTGTCGAAAGTAAGCGTTAGCGACATCACCGGACGTACAATTTTTACTAAAATTGCTACCGGAAACAGTTTAACAGTTACACTTCCAAAAACCAATGGTATTTACCTTGTAAAGGCCGATGCAAACGGCCAATCGGAAACGATTAAGGTTCTGAAACACTAAAAGTTAATAATTAATTGAGATTAAAGGCGGCCTGTAATGGGTCGCCTTTTTTTCATTAAAACGCATACCTTACCCCAATTCAATCACTTTTAATAATTTTTGAATCTCATCCTTATGAAATATAAATTTAGAATTGTACGTAAGCACAATCAATTTCGATCACAAGTGCGCAATTGATCACCGGGCAAACACGTTAAAAATTAAGAACGATAAAGTTTTTTTTTTGACAGATGCCAACTTACACATTAAGATTGAAAGAGATTGACTAAGAGGATTAACAGATTAACACCACTTATTATAACTTAAAAAAATTGACTGTATACACCAAATGCAAAATTACAGCCGACAAAAACCGATTCTTTATATTCGGAATAATTGGCACAATACTTATTGACCATATAAAACGAATACAATCATTAGATATGAGAACAAAAGTAACATAAGGCATTTCGCCAAAATATTTACATTTGCACGACACAATTTACATTATTTCAAAATTTCAATTATGAAAACACCCTTTCGGATTATTCTTCTGTCTGCACTGTCGATGATAGCCACTAAAAGCATAGCTCAGGACATTTACAAAAATGGCTGGATCGACTTCAACAAAAATAATACGATGGATATTTACGAAGATCCGTCGAAACCTGTGGAGCAGCGGGTTCAAAACCTGCTATCGTTAATGACCTTCGAAGAAAAGTATCAGCAAATACGCAGCTTAACCGATGTAAATGTAAAACAGTGGGATCCGGTAAAGCAGCCACTCGGGCTAATGGGCCATATTTCCAATCGTATTGTTGCCGCCGAAGCCGTTGACGTAATTAATTATACCCAAAAGAAACAGATCAGCCAAACGCGCCTCGGCATTCCGCTGATTATATTCGAAGAGGCGTTACACGGCCTCAAAACCGAAAAAGCCACCGCATTCCCCCAAGCCATTTGTATGGGTTCAACCTGGAACACTCCCTTAATGGCAAAGGTTTCGGAAGCGATAGCTATGGAAACGAAAAGTCGCGGTGTGAGGCAGGTTCTGTCGCCGGTGGTCGATTTGGCGCGCGATCCACGTTGGGGTCGCGCTCAGGAAACGTATGGCGAAGATCCGTACCTGGTATCGCAAATGGCCGTGGCCTTTTGTAAAAGCTTCGAAGACATGGGCGTTATTACCACACCAAAACATTTTGTAGCCAACTCGGGCGAAGGTGGCCGCGATAGCTGGGCGCAATACTATACCGACCGCTATCTCGAAGAGCTTTACTTTAAGCCTTACGAAGCCTGTATTAAAAAAGCCGGATCGCGATCCATTATGCCATCATACAATACACTAAACGGCGTGCCTTGTGTGGCCGATCGGTGGTTGCTAACCACCAAGGCCCGCGAACAATGGGGGTTTAAAGGGTTTTATGGTTCGGATTTTAATGCCGTAATGGGCATGCGCGATTTGCACCATATTTCGGCCAGCGACGAGGAGATTGCCGTTATGGCTATTAATGCGGGTATGGATGTGGAGTGGCCAAGGGCGATATTTTACGATGAACCGGCACGCTCGGCCATTAAAAAAGGTACAATCGACAAACAAAAAATCGAAGCTTCGGCCGAACGGATCTTACGTGTGAAGTTCGAAACCGGCCTGTTCGACCATCCCTTTGGCGACAAACAACTGGCAGTGGCCCAAAATGAGAGTCCCGAACACGTGGCCCTTGCGCTCGAAGCTGCACGCGAAGGCATTGTGCTCCTCAAAAACGAAAACCACACGCTCCCATTCGACGCAAACAAAATAAAAACCATTCTGGTGGTTGGCGATAAAGCAAAAACACAAGACATTGGCAATTACAGCGGTACCGGCATGCAGTTGGTGTCGTTTTTAGATGGCCTGAAAAATCAATATCCCGGCATTAAAGTGCTCTTTCATCCGGGTGTAGAAAGTTCAATGACCAAATTCTCGCCACTTATTGGCAAATTGTTCACCAATGGCCAAACCACCGGGTTCAAAGCCGAAATATACGACAACCGCGACTTTGCGGGTCAACCCAAAATTACAAACAACTACAACAAACTGTTTATCCGCTCCTTTGGGGGCGAATACGGGGCACCCAAGCCAGGCATGGCGTGGAACAATACCGCCATGCGCATCACCAGCCGGTTCACCCCACCCAAAAGTGTTACAGCACAGTTTGCGATAGAAGGCACCGGCAAAATTGCATTGAAGATAAATGGTGTAGAGGTTTTAAATAATGGCGGAACCAAAGGCAAAAAAGACGGGTTCTTTGATGATGCCGTAGGGCAGATTGGCCTGTTGTCGGATATTGGAAACCCCATGTATATTACAAGTTATCAGCTCGAAAAGGGTAAAACCTACGATTTGGAAATTACCTACATTCACCCCGATAACAAACAGATTCAACTCTCGCTAAACTGGGATCAGCGCATTTCGGCCGACGACGACATTCGCGACATAACCACATTGGCCCAAAAAGCCGATGCCGTGGTTGCTTTCCCCGATGGGGTTGTGGAGGGCGAATTTATCGATCGGTCGAGTGTGATGTATGCCCCCGAAGAGGAAGCCTTGATAAATGCCCTGGCTGCAACTCAAAAACCTTATGCGGTAGTAATGGTAAACGGAGCCGCAATGGCTACTGCCAACTGGGAACCCAACGTTCCGGCAATAATCGAAAACTGGTATTCGGGCCAGCAGGGTGGCAATGCTTTAACCGAAATCCTTTTTGGCAAAACCAATCCTTCGGGCAAAACAACCGTCACATTCCCCCAAATCGACGGACAACTGCCTCTCACTTACGATTACCGTCCGGTGGGCCGCCGTACCGGTTTTCAGGATCCGCTGCATGGCAAACCGGCTTTTGCATTCGGACACGGCCTGAGTTATACGACCTTTAAATATAGTCAATTGGTGTGCTCAGCCACCCAAGTAAAAAATGGCGAATCGCTAAAGGTTACCTATACCATCTCTAACAATGGTTCATTGGCCGGCTACGAAACCTCTCAGGTGTATATTCATGTTAAACATGCCCGATTCGTACGTCCGCTCAAAGAACTCAAAGGGTTTACCAAAACATGGCTTAACCCCGGCGAATCGAAAACCGTAACCATAACGCTCTCGCCGGAAGAGCTTTCGACCTACGATAAGGATATGATTTTTGCGATGGAACCCGGCGATGTGGATCTCTATGTGGGCAGCTCGAGCGAGGACATCAGGCTTACGGGAGGATTTAAAATTGTGCAATAAGAGGTGAGGCATGCGACATGGGATATGCGACAACCGCCAGAGCAATTTAGCACGATGCTTTTGTTCGGAAATTGTACAGGGAACAAAGTTGCACGATGCTTTTGTTCGAAAACTGCACAGGGAACAAAGATGCACGATGCTTTTGTTCGGAAATTGCACAGGGAACAAAGATGCACGATGCTTTTGTTCGGAAATTGTACAGGGAACAAAGTTGCACGATGCTTTTGTTCGGAAACTGCACAGGGAACAAAGATGCACGATGCTTTTGTTCGGAAACTGCAGCTTGGTACTCCGCAAGCGGAGACTGGAGACGGGAGTCCGCCAACTTTATTGCAACAAGCAGTAAACAACACAAAAATTCTACACTTCAACGTATAAAATATGTATTTTTGTGCGAAAACCAAGAGGTAAAGGAAATGAAATTAAGATTAAACAAGCAAGTTATAGACAGGGCTAAGGATTATGCTCACATTTATAATATTAGCCTTTCGAAAATGATTGAATACTACCTTGAATGTATAACCAAACAAAAATCAGTAGCAACAGAGGTTACACCTCTTGTAGAAAGCCTCAGCGGAGTTATTCATCTTGATGTGATTTTTGACTATACAAAGGGCTATTCAGTCTGCTTGGCAGGAAAGTATAAAAAAACTATTAAAGATACAAACATCATCATAGACCGGGTAGCGCGAAGAGAACCATTATGTAATGAAGCAGTAATGCGATATCGCCTGAAGTCCGCTCCTGCGACGTTAGACATCATCAAAAAAAAACAAACAATATGAGACTTAAACGACTATTATTCTTCGGATTGCTATTTACAGCAGGATTAATAAATGCTCAAACTGATTTTCGAGCTGGATATTTTATCAATTTAAATAGTGATACAATATTTGGAGAAATTGATTATCGAGGAGACTTAATAATGGGTGAGATTTGCAGGTTTAGAATAAATAAAAAGGAAAAAGAAATAAAATACACCCCGGATGACATTGTTGCGTATAGATTTAATGATGGCAAATATTTTGTATCAAAAGAATTAAAAGGGAAGAAAATATTCTTGGAATTCCTTATTAATGGACAAATAAATTTCTATTATCTTAGAGATAATGAAGGCGACCATTACTTTTTGGAAAAAGCAAACAGTGGGATAATTGAGTTTCCTTATGAAAAGGGAATTAAGTATAAAGACGATGTACCATATTTCTATGAATCGACAAAGCATATAGGCATATTAAATTACTATATGCAAGATTCACCAGCTTTTCAAACAAGAATTGCTAATATAGGAAAACCCGAACATGAAAGTTTGATAAAATTAGCAGAAGATTACCACAATACTGTTTGCAAAGATAGAGCATGCATAATCTATGAAAGAAAACTACCACCATTAAAATTTAACATTGAAATTCTTGGTGGGTTGGTTAATTATCAATATGCGAATCAAATTACTTCTAAAAGGATTTTTCAAGCTGGTGTACTTACCCACCTTTGGATGCCGAGAGTAAGTGAAAAAATGTATCTAAGAACAGGAATTTACTATTCAGATGCAAAATTAGTCAATAACGGAAAAGGAGCAATTTATAAAATTCCAATTCAATTTGAATATATGTACCCCAAAGGTAATGTCAGACCGGTAATGGCTTTGGGAATCAACCTATATAGTCCATTTTATCAAACAGTGGCATTAACGAGCGGATTAAACTTTAAGCTAACAAAATCAGTTAATTTGGGTATATTTTATGATATCGATTTTAATCCAGATGAAAAGCTTTCATTGATTCCAAGAAGTATTTTCTCGCAATCCATTTCAACTGGATTCATATTTCAATTATAAGGCACGAATGGCCAAAAAGTAGGCCTCTGAACAATCGGCACTGGGGCGTTTGACCTACATGTAAATATCTCCCCCGGGGCCTATTCCGGTTCAACCAAAAAAGGTAAAAAACCTTTGGGTTAGCGGTTTCCATTCGGTTTTAAGAGACCATACTGGATGGCGTAGCACAGAAGCCATGGGTTTAACTTAACAATTCTTTAAACTTTTATAGCACACTGATTTTAAAAATAATACACACAAGAATGAATTTATGGAATATTGCGACAGCACGTCACCCATACGGGTTGAACCTGTTTTGGCTGAACCGGCTAATACCCTGAATCGAATAGAATTGTTTGCCCGGTGCTACGGTCGGCATCCCAAACAATGCCCGGGTTGTAAATTGCCAAACCCGATAACCCACCCCACCGCATTCAATTGCTATAATTAGCACCATCCTACCGTGCCGGAGGTAACGTCCAACACCGTTCATAATCATTTTCGTTCCTCAAATAGATTATGATCTAAATGTTGGCAATAGTTGTTGATTCTACTTGATTTTCAAATCTACAGGATTCTGTCTGCTATCCCAAAGTGTATGAACAATTATCATTTCAGTAGTCACTTCATAGAACAATATAAATTCATCAACGATTAATCCGCGAACTGCTTCTAATTCAGTCTTTATGCCAATTTCAGGTTGTTTAAGGAGAAGCAATAATTCTTCATTAAATTTTGTATAGAGTTTTTTAGAATACGTCTTACTTTTATTTCGTTCAGAATAGAATTCAAGAATCATTAATAGTTTAATTCTGGCTCGATGAGACCAGATTATTTTCCGCTTAGCCATTTATTAAATTCTTTGTCAAGTTCAACTTGTTCAACGAAAAGTCCTGATTCGATTTCTTTCTGGGATTCGATAATTTCATATCGCTGCTGTGGCGTCAGAGAAAGTGTCTGTGTTTGCGTTTTTGTGTCCAGAATAGTTTTTATAGCATTTAGGAATGACACATCATTAATCTCTGCAATCCTATTAATCAATAATTTCTTTAATGCAATTGTTGTCATGTTTCGATGGCTTTTGTACTGTAAAGGTAAGTCATTTTTTGTTGAGTGGTTCGTGTCGCGGCGTTTTTTTTACAATTATTGCCAACGGTTCTCATATTAGCGAAGGCGGGGGTTGTTAGCACTAATATTCATTTGAAAAACTGAACATTAAACTTGAACTAAATCCGCCTTCGCGGATAGCTTTTCAAAAATACCTGATTCTTTCGGAAATTTGCAATTATTTACATTAAAAGTTTCTGATTATGAGAAAGAAAACGGGTTTAATCCCGATAGCTATCGGAATAGAGCAAGCTGTTGTGCTTGTTCCCGGGTTTGAGAGTGTTGTTCGTAAGTTGGAGTAACAGGTTACTTTGCGTGGCCAAAGTAAGAGTACGTTACATAATTACATCAGGCGTATCGCTTTGTTTGTGATTCATTTCGGAAAGCTTCCTGAATAGATTGATTCTGAGGAGATCAATGAATATCTGGCTGCATTGGCACGGGATCCTCGGTCGCCGTCTCGGAGTAGTTTTTCCCGAAGGGATGGCTATGCCAAAACATATGGTGTATAGTCTGCGCTACTATTACCGACTACTTGGGATGAATAAAAATGCCATTGCATTGCCTTCGCTTAAGAAAGAGGCCAAATTGCCGGTAATTCTTAATCAAGCGGAGTTAAAAGAGCTTTTTGCAGCACCAACACTTCTGAAACAACGCATTGTTCTAACCTTAATTTACTCAGCCGGGTTACGTGGGCAGGAAGTGATTAACCTGAAGATATCGGACATCGATTTTGAACGTCGAACCATACATATCCGGCAGAGTAAGTACAAAAAAGACCGCATTGTGCCCTTATCCGATGGTATGGCCATTGGGCTTAAAAAATATCTTAGCGCAGAGAATCCCCACATATGGCTATTTAATGGAAAAGAACCCGATGGCTGCTACAGTGTTAAAGGTCTTTCGTGGGTTATGCGCGAAAACCTCAAAAAAACATCCATAACCAAAGAGGTAAACCTGCATTCGTTACGCCACTCATACGCCACCCATTTATTGGAACAGGGTGTTAATATCGTCACACTAAAAGAGCTTCTTGGCCATGCCGATATAACCACCACCATGATATATCTTCATATTGCACTATGCAAGGTGGTACAAGCACATAGTCCACTCGATACGCTTTACAATTGCAACGGTAATGCGAACAAGGCATGAGCTTGCCGATGTGATTCGTTTGTTTGGTGAGGATCTGTCGAGAAAAACGATAGTGACTCCATTGCAATCCAACGTGCTGGGCAAAATAGCCGATTGTCGTACCGCGATTCTTGGCGGGCACGAAGAGGCCTGCGAATCGTGTGGCATGGTGCGCTATAGTTACAACAGCTGTGGCGACAGACATTGCCCTAAATGTCAGGTTTTGGATTGAGGACCTCATGCTCAGCACGCTACCCATAAAGCATTATCATGTAGTGTTTACTGTGCCGCATGTGCTAAATGTGGTTTGTCTTCATAACCAACGGATGTACTACGACTTGCTCTTTGCTGCGGTTTGGCATACGCTTCGCTCATTCGGATACTCTGATTATGGGGTCGAAACCGGAGCGGTAGCGGTATTGCATACCTGGGGGCAAAATCTATCGTTGCATCCGCATATTCATTGCCTTGTTCCCGCTGCCGGTTATGGTCTCAATGGGCAATGGAAACAGATCGGACATGCGGGCAATTACCTTTATCCGGTTCACCGGTTAAGTGATGCGTTTAAAGGAAAGTTCCTCGACAGCCTTAAACGTGCTCTGGGAAAGGCAAACGAACTGGCCTTATTTAACGATGTGGTTCAACATGCCTACAAAGCCAAATGGGTGGTTCACTGCGAACCCTCGCTGGCCAATGCCGATCATGTGGTTAGATACTTAGGGCAATACACCCATCGTGTGGCCATTACCAATCAGCGTATCCTGAACATAGCTGATGGTAAGGTAACATTCGTTGCCAAAGATTACCGGGACGGAGCCGTAAAAAAGCCTGTAACGTTAGATGGTG
>QKHT01000073.1 GCA_003249935.1 Bacteroidota bacterium | reverse complement strand
TCTGCCAACGATTTCAGTTTGTCGTACCAGGGCACATAGTTTTCGCAAAAAGTTACCGGTTGTTTGGTATGCTTTTTAATCAGCCGTACATAACGAATAACCTTTTCCACAGGCACGTAATGGTCTGTCCAGTCGACTGTTGCCTCGTTGCCGGCCGAAAGCGAAAAAATAATGTGAGGATATTTGTTTGCCAATGCAATGAGTTTTCGTATTTGTTTCAGGTTGTTTATTTTGTTTTTTCTCAACTCATCTTCGGAATATATTTTGCCCCATGGACAGCCGAAATTGTTCCGTTCTGCACCTATGTAGGCTCCCAGCATTACTTTAAAGTTTAGTTGTTCCTTTTCTATTACTTTAAGTACCGTTTCGGCATGTTTTGTGCAATCGTACAATCGTAAATAGGTCCAGTTTTTACTCAGAATCAGCAGATCCTCGTGTATTTCATCGTAACTTGGATAAACACCCGTATCGGGACTTTGTCCAATTCGGTATCCCGAATAGCAAATGGCGTTGCCAATGGGTAAGTTTAATGTTTTTAAAAAATGTGTTTTGCTCATTTTTCCTCTGTTTTAGTGTTGGTTACCTTTTTGCTATTTTTTGAACCGATTGCGTGCCATTTTCCATGTTAATTATCAAAATACAGGTTCCCACGGCCACATCATTTAACGCCATTTCTGTGTTCAACCCATTAACACGCATAAATTTTACGGTTTGGCCCAAAAGGTTTTTAAGCTTTACATCCAATATTTTGCGGCTGGCATGTATAACAATTTTGTCGGCTGCCGGATTTGGAAAAACCTGTACATTGTTTGCCCCGAAAGATTCGATGCCCGAAGCGGGGCAGTTGGTTCCAACCGTATAGACAAACTGTTTGGTAACACTCATGCCTCCCGGATAGGCAAATTTACAGGCCAGTTTCAGATTTGTTCCGGCGGTTTTCCCTGCGAGTGTCAGGGTAAACTTTCCGGATGCGACCGGCGACATGGGTGTTTCTACAAACCCCAAGGTTTGATCCCACAGGTAAGCGACCAGGCCTGTTTTTTGGTCGAGCAATTCGAAGGTTACTGTTACATTGTTGCCCTGAGTCGAAAAATTGTACCGGTAGCCAATATCAAAACTACCTTGCGAAGCCAGGTTCGACACGCCCTCGCACGAGGTACCCGGTGCCATTGTTGCACTTAGCTGTATGGTTTCGTCGGCGTAATTGTTCGATGCATCTTTGGCTCTAATGGTAAAATTGTATGTTTCGCCCGAAATAAGTCCGTTTACTACCAAGGTTTTTTGCTGGCCCGATAGTGCCTCGGTGGAAACGGTCGTGCCATTGTACGCAATATTGTAAATAATGCTGCCGCTGTTATCGGTTCCATCCAAAATAATTTCGACCCCGTTCGGGGTAATTTTGCCAATGGATGCGCGTATGCCCGTTGGTTTTATGGTGTCTTTCGCTAATTCTGCACGGCTGTAAAACTTTTCGCCGGCTTCGCCTTTTTGGTACACCCGTATGTAGTCGATGTAAAATTTTTTGGTTGAACCGCTGGTCGGAAGTGCGGTAACCAAATCGGGGTTCGAAATGCCCGTAAATCCCGGGCCGCCTACCGCCAGATTATACAGCAGGTGAAACGGTTTGTGAAAATAGCCCGAAATGTTATCGGCTGAACCGCTGCTGATGCGCTTTTCGAAATAGGGCCGCACATTGGGATACTTGTCTCTGTCCAAAAACATCTTTATGCTGTCGGCATTCCAAATAAGGGTGAAAAGATGAAAGCTGTCCTGAATTGAATAGGGGCCCTGTTGTGCGGTATAATCCATGTAATGAATAAATGCGGGGCTAACCGGGCCCCAATGTAAAGCACCACCCATATACAACGATTGCGTTCCTGAAGCAATACCGGCATTGTGGCCGCACTCCATTACATCTATTTCGCCACACGAAGGCCAATTGGTTCCGTCAAAATCATTTCCCATAAGCCAAAATGCCGGCCACAGGCCATTTGCAGTTTCCGGAATTTTTATTCTGCTCTCAATTTTTCCATATTGAAAATAGATGTTGCCAAGCGTGTTTACACGTGCCGACGTAAATTGTTTGCCTCCAAAATTGGCTCTTTGAGCTGTAAGAACCATGCATCCGTAACCCTGGTATTTTTCTGCCGACAGGTTTTCGCTCCGGTAATATTGTAATTCGGCATTACCACCCCCATTTCCGTTTACCTCCACGTTCCATGTATTGGTCAAATCAATGTTGGATTCATTAAATTCGTCGGCCCACTTTAGTTGCCAGTTTTGGCCGTGCAATCCAAGTGCCGCAATCTGAAGGGCAAAAACCATCCATACTTTTTTCATCGTGTTGTTCGTGCGTTAAATGAAACCTATCGCGGTAAATTACCGCGATAGGCTCTCGTTGAGTTTTTAGTTAATCGTGTGCGAATCTTTTATCGCTATGGTTTTTTGTAAATAAATATGGCATCCATTTCGAGTTTGGTTCCGGCGGTACCTCCGGCCAGCATCACAAACAAATCGGTAGTGGCCATGCCGGTGGTATAGTTCAATCCCTTGCCTTTGAAATACGACATGGGGATTTCAACCTCCTGCCACTGCCCGTTTCGGGCAAAATTGCCATAAGGAGCCGTGGCTTCCATCGCTGTTGTGCCCAGTACAAATGTCACCGCTGAGGCTCCGTAACCCATTTTAAATGCATAGCTGTTACTTGTGGAGCTTTTTATGGCAAAATGCAGATAATATTTCCCCGAAGCATCGTCGGTTACGGCTTTTAGTTTGTTGAGTTCGGTGCCCGGTTTAATGTTGAAAGCTGCTCCCGACCAACCTCCGGCACCGGTAACCACAAGGTTCAGCCAATTTTCATTATTTCCATAAAAGTTGGAGCCCGAATAGGTGCCTGCATTGAACCCATTCCATACATAAAAATTGTTGCTTTCGCCATTGGCTCTAAAATCGGCTGCAATATTCGCACTTCCCAAAAAGCCGGCTGTTGAGGCATCCAAACTTATTAAATAGTAGTTTGTGCCTGTGAGTGAATTTACAACTTTTGAGTACACGGTAACAGTACAAACGGCCGTTGTTGAACCTATCGAAGCCACAATGCTGGTTGTGCCATCGGCAATGGCTGTTATTTTGCCGCTACTGCTTACTGTTGCCACCTGCGGATTGGTGGATGTCCATAGCAGGTTTTTTACAACCTGTTCGGGCTGAACCGGAAGGATGCTGGCCAAAAGCGTAAGAGACGAATCGACTTTGAGGCTCAATCCGGTTCGGTTTAGTTGCAGAGAAGTTACTGCCGCCGTAACCGTAACATTGCACGTGGCACTATAGCCTGCAACTGATGCTACAATCTGAGCGGTTCCTTCCGAAAGAGCCGTCACGGTTCCATCAGAAACAATAGCCACAGTTTCGTTTGTCGACGACCATTTTATGCGGCCATAAACATTTTCGGGCTGTATTGTTGCAACCAAATAACCGGTACTGTTGGCACTTAATGCAATGGCAGTTTTGTCGAGTGTAATGCCGGTTACAGAATCCTCATCGCACGATGTGAGAAAAACGGCTATGGTGCTGAGCACCAGAAAAATATATTTTTTCATGATATGCATTTTTGAAAATTCATGGTATCTGTTAGTTCGTTTCTTTGTAAACCCGCACATAATCCACAAGCATGGTTTGTGGAAAAACTGTTTGTCCGGTAGGTCCGGTAACATAGTTGCCACCAACGGCAAGGTTCAGGATGATAAAAAAGGGTTGATCGTTAAAAACCCATTTGCCGGTTACGTTGGCCGGCGTTATTCGCTGATAAAGGGTGTTGTCTACAAAAAAGTCGACATAGTTTTTACCCCATTCAATGGCAAACAGATGAAAGTCGGTATCGTAACGCCCATTTACCAAGCCATAGCTTTTCGTAATTGCCTGCCCGCCCGAATAGCCCGGGCCATGGATGGTGCCATTAATAATGTGTGGTTTCGAACCATTTAGTTCCATAATGTCAATTTCGCCGCATTGGGGCCAGCCAATTTTTTGGCCGTTGGCATCAAGGCTGTCTATGGTTGAACCAACCAGCCAAAATGCGGGCCAAATGCCGGGGCCGTAGGGTAGTTTTATCCGCGCTTCAATGCGTCCGTAGATTTGTGCAAACAGCCCTTTGGTAATTATGCGTCCCGAATAATATGTGGCATAGGGTATGGTAGGCACTTTGGTAGCGGTTATGGCCAAATTGCCATTGCCATCCATCGATACGTTTTCGGGTTTGTTGGTATAAAGCTGATATTCGTTGTTTCCCCAGCCGTTGTTGTTTCCCAGATCGAACCGCCATCGGGTGGCATCGGGCAACATGTTTTTTGTTCCATCGAATTCGTCGTTCCAAACCAGAGTATATTTTCTGTCCGGAAGTTGTTGCACATCTTCCGAATCGCTACACCCGAAAAATGGCATCAGTAGCAAAGACAAAAGTACCGTTGGAACAAGCCGTTGTTTACAGAATCTTATTTTAGTACAATTCATGACCTAATTTTTTTTGGGATAAATAACTTATTAATCATACGATTGCTAATTGTGGAAATAGATGTTATCCATAAAAACAACCGTCGGAAAATTATCGAAGATTAAATGAACCAGTTGTGTTTTTCCGGTAAGTCCGGCAAACCCCGAAAGGGGAATATCCAGGTTCACCCACTCATTGGCTGGCAGTGCCGTTGGGTGATTGTAAACGCCCATGCTATTGGTTCCGCCGGTATTTGCACCCCAGTTTTCGAGCGAAATGGTCGGCTTGTTGGTCGCATTGGGCGATGTGGAAGGTACATACACGTGCAAATGCAAGTGTGTCATGGTGCTAATGTCGACTGGTGTCGATTCGAATGTAATGGCCACCAGCACTTTCTTCTGCGTGTATGTGTCGTTGAAGTTGGAATACCGGAAGTAGTTGTTGCCACCGTTGCTGTAAAAGTTAACGTCTGTGGTAAACCCGCCGCCCGACCAGGTCCAGAATGGTTCGTACGAATCGATGTTGATGTTGGTATAGCTGTCGCTGTAAACCGAAATTACGTTGGTGGCAGCCAGCACCGGAATAGGAGCCATAGTGGCAGGCATGGCAGGTTTTCCTATCGAATTTATTAGTAACGAACCTTTTACCGGGGTGTTGTTAAGTTTTGCTGTAATAAGGGTTGAACCGGCATTTATCACGCGGTACGAACCGGATTTGTCTGCCGTTGCTACTGTTGGGTTTACAGAAGAAAGGGTTAAATAAGCCGATGAAAAACTGATGGTTTGATTAATACCCATTGGCAAATTGTAGGTAGCCGTTAAATCGGGTATTTTGTAACTGCCGTTTTCCACATTATTAAGCACCACATCTTTTCCCGAATAGATGGTTCCGGGAACTTCTCGAACTTCAGTTCATCGATCCAAAAAGTAAAACCATCGCCACCCTTTCGTGGGTTCACCCAATAATAAAACATCCCTTTTTCGTGCTTCAACTTCGATGCATCGGGGATGGGAATGTAATATTTGGTCCATGCCGAAGTTACAGCAAGATTTGTTAGTGTAACCTTGTAAGTGTCGTCCACAACGCCTTTTACGGTCGAATTGCCGAACCCAATTGTCGAAAGGGTATCGCTACCGGTGGCTTTTGCCCAAAATGTAAGTACGTTATAACCTGTTAAATCGCGCGACGATGCCACCTGAAATACGCCGCCTGCGGTTGTTCCAAACGGGTCGTTGGCATTTGGTACATCAAATTTCATCGATGCGGTTCCACTCTGTTTTTCGTTGTAATCCAGGCTGAAATTGGTGACCTTTCCCCAGGCTGCATAATCAAGCCCGGCACTAAACCCATCTATAAACAGTTCGGGGTTTGTGTCGTAGTTGGTTGCTAAGGGCAACTTTTCCAAATCTCTTTCGCGGCCATTAATGCAATAACGACCCATGTGGTTAGCGAATAATTGAATTTGCTATTTTTCATATCTGTATCAATTATTGTATTATTTGCCAATGTTAAAGTGTACAAAAGTGCGTATCTCCCACTCATTGCCGTTTTTGTAACCAATAGCCGTTGGGTCGGGAACCGTAACACCCGAGGCATCTACCTTTGTGGTGGGGCTATAGCGGGGTGAGTACTGATTAAGCGTACGATAGGTGGCACGGATTCCGATTCGGGTTTCAGGCACATTAAACCATTTTTGTTTGGATATGCCTGTGGATAAATCGCCCATGACCTGAAGCGGGTAGGTGAGGTTAAAATCGCGGTGATAATCATAAGGGCCCCAATCGTTTACCTTAACGGTCGAAATCAGTTTTAATTTTTGATAAACCATGCGTAAATCGCCGCCATATCGTTTAATCAGGCGCGAATCGCTACCGTTCGATTCGGCAGTTCCTGCAAAAAGATTGGCAATAAGACCAAAATCGTGGGTTACTTTACTTACAATACGCGTGTTTATTTCCCACAAATCGCGTGCTGCCGGTGCGCCGGAGAAAGCAAATCGGGT
>QKHT01000227.1 GCA_003249935.1 Bacteroidota bacterium | reverse complement strand
TTCGGGCATAATCTGCATGAGTCCGGCAGCACCGGTCCACGCCTGTGCATCCTTGTCGAATTTCGATTCGTGGGCCACAATAGCCGCAATAAGTCGCCAGTCCACATCAATTTTCTTTGCTGCCGCTTTAATAATGGCATCATACTTTGAAATGGTTCCAGACCGCCGCGACTGTCCATTATTGTTGAAAATGGCCAAACTACGCTTAGGGTTTCTGAAATACTTATTGTAAATAATGTGAAATGTGGACTCGCTCTTTTCCTTGTCGAACCACGTATTGAGCGTAGCCAACAACTGCGGCGACGATTTACGTACAGCCCATGCTTTTCGCTGTGGAAAACTGATATTGGTACTGCACAATATTTGGATAGTACGTTTGATTTAAAAGCGCAACCTGTAAGTCGGCTACCGTGTAATCTATTTCGCCCTTCGATACCCGCTCAATCAAATCTTCGGCAGTTACACGGCTATCCACCGTTTTTATATTGATGGTATCACCAATTTCGTTCATCAAATGCTCCAGACGCTGCTCGTACACCGAACCTTTTGGCACAACCACGGTTTTGCCTGCCAACTCGTTTACCCGGGTTATCATTTTTTGGGTTGAACCGGGATTCGACGATTCATCGCGTTGAATGAGCACCTGTTCAGAAAGCGACAAGGGATCGGTAAAATTCACCAACCGACGGCGTGTACCGGTAATCGTAAGCGAAAAACCAACCAAATCGCCCTCGCCACGCTTTAGTTTTACAAATAAACTATCGGGCGAACTCACGGCTACAATACTCAAGCGAACACCCAAATCGTCGGCAAACCGTTTCAATAAATCGTATTCATAACCCATCGGCTGTCCCTGATACATATAATACGCAATACTACTGTAGGCAGTTAATGCACGCAACTCGCCACGTTTAAGGATATCCGACAAATCAGATTGAACCTCCGGCACTTCCGAATCAATTTCCTCTATTTCATCCGGAATGGATTCATCGTTGTTACATCCCCGGGGAATTCCTGAAAAAACCAATATAACTAATGATACCGCCAACACGATTATGCCTTTATGCAAAAACAAAAAATGCTTAATTTTTGGCATGAACCGAATAAAACGGCGATAAATGGCAAATAGTTTTTCAACCATTTACACGTTCGATTAATTCGGTATTCAACAAAGCTTCGCCGCGTAAACGCAGAAAAACCTGAGCAGTGGTCAATACATCCTTTTCGCAGTAGGTCGCAATACGTTGTACATCCTTTTCTTTGTAATACACCTTAGCAACCTGGCTTCCGTCAATATCGTCCTTAGGCGACGGAATACCAAGCACCGCAGCTAATAGGTTAAGGGAAGTGTAGTGTTTATAATCGCCGAATTTCCACATTTCGAGCGTATCCATAAATTTTATTTCCCACGGCTTTTTACCGGCAACATCTACAATCTGAGGCAAAGGCATATTATGGATTATCAATCGTCGCGCTACAAAGGGCACATCGAACTCTTTAATGTTATGGCCGCACAGCGAATGTTCGGGATTTTTACCCCATTCGGTCAGCAACACCGAAAATTCTTTCAATATTTTTTCTTCATCGTCGCCAAAGTATGATTTTATTCTGAAATGACGTTTCCCTAATCGGTTTACTACAATGCCGGCAGAGATGCATACGATTTTACCAAATTCAGCAAATATACCTGCATCACTTTCGTAGGCATCCTCAATAGCAATATCGCTATCGTAACGACCAGGCGTACGCAAATTTAATTTCAGCATTTTATCTTGCCACAAATGAGCCAAATGCGGGTCGAGCCGGTCTAATGATGGTTCGGCAGGTACCGTTTCAATATCGAAAAAAATAAGATCTTCTGCTTTCATAATTACTTTATTTTTAGTCCTCGGATAATGCAGATGTAAGTTTACCCAAATTTCGTTTGATATATTGCACTAACAGATCGATTGCCACTAAATTTTCGCCACCACCCGGCACAATAATATCGGCGTAGCGTTTCGAAGGTTCAATAAATTCGAGATGCATAGGTTTTACAGTCGTTTTGTATCTCGCCATTACTTCATTTGCCGTTCGGCCACGTTCGGCCACATCACGGGTTATAACCCTAATTAATCGGTCGTCGGCATCTGCATCTACAAATACCTTCAAATCCAAACAGTTGCGCAACTCGGTGTTGGTAAGAACCAAAATTCCTTCCACCAGTACAATGGGCATCGGTTCAACCAAAACAGTTTCGGTACCACGGGTGCAGGTAATAAACGAGTACTTGGGCTGCTGTATGGTCTTATGGTTTCTAAGACTGTTAATATGAGCCGAAAGTAAATCCCATTCGATGGCATTCGGATGGTCGAAATTGAGCTTTCTGCGTTCTTCAACAGGTAAATGGCTCTGGTCAAAATAATATGAATCCTGAGACAAATAGGCCACACGTTGCATCGGAAGTTTTTCAAGAATTCGTTTTACAACAGTGGTTTTACCAGAACCTGTTCCACCTGCTATACCAATTACCAACATAAATTTATATTTGGCATAAAGATAAAAAAAACCACTTAACTGAAAAACATTTTGCAAACAAAGAGCGGGTTGAACGGATATGGTTCAATCTAAATTAATGCAGATCGACTTTTTGCAATTCGCGGCCAAGCATGGCGGCAAACGTTAGCGGCATATGCGGGCCTATATAGGAACAACTATTTGCCAAAACAACAAACGTTACACCATTGGGCATACGGCGTATAACACAAGCTGTACCGGCATAACTTCCGGTACGAATCCAATCGCCGTTTCCGGCAATTTTTCGCCAGCCAAGCGGACTAAATCCCTTGCGTTCAACCGTAACCATATCGTGAATGGATTTCGCGCTGAGAATATCTGCCGGGAATGGCCACCCGTCTACACGCAAAACTAATTTTAGTAAATCGGTGGCAGAACCAATCCATCCGCCGGCAGCACCCAATGCTTCAATATTGTTGCCACCATCACTTTTGGCAACCATTTCGCCCGAACCATCGGAAGCCTCAATTGTGGGTGCATTGGGAAGTTCGTAATATTCAACCTCGTCGCGGGCCTTTTCGCTGAGTTTCGATTTACCAATACACATATCATAAATTCCCAACGGGATGAGTATCTTGTTTCGGATATAGGTTTCATAAGGCATTCCTGAAGCAACTTCGACCACCCGTCCAAGGATTACATAGCCAAGATTTGAATAAAACGACGAGGTACCCGGTTCAAAATGAAGTTTGCGACTAAGTGCAAACTGAATAAAATCGAGGTCGGTAAGCGGAAGAGGTTTTCCAATCTGCCGGGCAATAACGTTTTGCAAAAACATAGGATCGCCCCATCGCGTACTCCAGCCACCACTGTGATCGAGCAGGTTACGTACGGTAATATGTTCGAACCGTGGATCAGGATAACCACGGTATGGTTCGGCATTGAGAATACCATTGGGTCCAAAAACCTTACGATCGAGCGACAACTTGTGCTCTTCAACCAATTTCATTACACCAATTGCGGTGATAAGTTTCGACACGCTGGCCAAACGATACAAGCTATATGGTTGTGCCGCAATACGTTTAACGGTGTCGGCATACCCAAACCCTTTGGTATAAATGATTTTACCATTTACGGCAATGGCTACAGAGGCTCCGGGAATTTGCCACTGCACTAAAAACCTGTTAAAACGATCTTCCAGGCCTTTAAATTTTTCAGTATTCAAAACCGTATTTGCAAACCTCTCGGATTCGAATTTTTGAATAGGCTCCGGTTTTATTATTAAACCGGTACGTTGATCCGATATACCAAAAAACAAATTTAATACGACAAATACAATAATGACTTTCCAATTATAATGCATAAAACTTTCCCTTGTTGCCCCGAAATAATTTAAACAGACTATTTAATTTACCACTGTCGGCGTACAACATATTACGAAATGAAACGAAACCAAATTATATAAACGACTCAATTAACAAAGTGCAAAAAAAGCAGTTTTTTCAGTAATAAAAAAAGAGAATGCATGATTTGGCCTGTTAAATTTTGCTATATTTGCAGACCATTTTTTTAAACGAGTCAATTCATTAAATAATAACAATATGGCTAAGATCGAATCAACAAATTTTGCCGGTAAAAAGGCAATTATTCGCGTAGATTTTAATGTTCCTTTCAACGAAAAGTTTGAAATTACCGACGACACCCGTATCAGAGCAGCACTTCCTACCATTAAAAAAGTGATTGCCGATGGTGGTTCAGCAATTATTATGTCGCACCTTGGTCGTCCGAAAGCCGGTAAATTCGAACCCGAATTCTCATTGAAACATATCCAGTCTCATCTTGCATCACTGCTTGGTGTAACTGTAATTATGGCTCCCGACTGCGTTGGTGCAGAGGTTGAAGCTTTGGTTGAAAATTTGAAAGCCGGCGAAGTATTACTTCTCGAAAACCTTCGTTACCACAAAGAAGAAGAAGGTAAGGTAAAACTTGGCGAAGATGCTACCGACGAAGATAAAAAAGCAGCAAAAGCCGATATGAAAGAAAAGCAAAAAGCATTTTCTCAAGCGTTGGCTAACCTTGCCGACATTTATATCAACGATGCATTTGGTACCGCTCACCGTGCACATGCATCAACAGCAATTATTGCCGACTTTTTCGATGCCGACAGCAAAATGTTCGGTTATCTTATCGATGGCGAATTAGGCAGCCTCGACAAAGTTATGGCTGAACCACAACGTCCGCTTACGGCGATTATGGGTGGCGCAAAAGTATCGACTAAAATTACCATTATCGAAAACCTTCTCGACAAAGTAGACAATTTGATTCTTGGTGGCGGTATGACCTATACTTTCGTAAAAGCACTTGGCGGAAAAGTTGGTGCGTCACTTTGCGAGGATGATTTTCTGGATATGGCACTCACTATTATGAAAAAGGCTGAAGAAAAAGGTGTGAAACTTTATATTGCTTCTGATGTATTGGCTGCAGATGCTTTTTCTGAAACAGCAAACACCAAACCAATGAAAGCCAACGAAATTGAAGATGGCTGGATGGGATTAGATGCTGGTCCTGAAACAATTGCAACTTTTGGCGAAGTAATTGCCAATTCGGGAACTATCCTTTGGAACGGCCCGGTAGGTGTATTTGAAATGGATGTATTTGCTGCCGGAACCAAAGCAGTAGGTGATGCCATTGTTTTGGCTACTTCTAAAGGTGCTTTCTCATTAGTTGGTGGTGGTGACTCGGTTGCAGCGGTAAACAAATTCGGTATAGCCGATAAAGTATCGTACATTTCTACTGCAGGTGGTGCTTTGCTCGAATACCTCGAAGGTAAATCGTTGCCAGGTATCAAAGCCATTCGCGGATATTAATCCTTTTCAGGTTTAAAGAAATAAAATAGAAAAGAAAGGCTGCCCTACGGGCAGCTTTTCTTGTTATAAGCCTCATTAACAAAATCCTAATCCTAAATTGTCCTTTACGCCATTGAAACAATAGACTTTGAGGTCAAACACCGAAAAAAACAATATGCAGCATAAAGTATTTTTTCACTTTTAATATAACTGTTCTGAAATACTGGCAGATAATGAAAAAACAAAAAAAATTTGCAATTGTTATCCTTAAAAAAACAAGAAAACTATGGCAAATCTTAGAAAATGTCCGTAATTTTGTCCGTGTACGTAAAAACGTCCGTAAAATATGGCAACAATAAATTTTTATCTCGATAAATCTGACAGAAAGGGTCTTGCACCTATTCACCTTAGAATAAATTGCAATGGCAGTCAAATAAAGCTAGCAACTGGAAAAAAAATTAATTCTGAACAATTTGACAAAAAAAAGCAAAGAGCTACAGGGCTATCAATAGAATCTACCGAAATAAACCATTATTTAAAGTTCCTCGAAGATAGGGCGAACGAACTTCTTCACCATTCTACAA
>QKHT01000035.1 GCA_003249935.1 Bacteroidota bacterium | reverse complement strand
GCTTCGAAAACATTCGAACGCGAGGTGGAATTCGGCGAAATAGTAAAACTATGGATACAATAAAGCAACAACTTTTGCCGGTAATGTTTGCCGGAACAGGCAGCGATGTAGGTAAGAGCGTCATTAATGCCGCCTTTTGTCGTATTCTAAAACAGGACGGCTACCAACCGGCACCATTTAAAGCGCAAAACATGTCGCTGAATAGTTATGCCACACCCGACGGACTGGAAATAGGACGTGCACAAGCCATGCAAGCCGAAGCATGTGGCATCGATTGTATGGTTGAAATGAACCCGGTGTTGCTAAAACCCATGGATAACCAAACAGCCCAAGTGGTGCTTAACGGAAAACCCACCGGAAACAAATCGGCCGGTGAGTACTTTAACGATACCAACCGCGATGCGCTTTTCGACGAAGTGATGCAATCGTATACCTTCTTGGCAAATAAGTATAATCCGGTTGTAATTGAAGGGGCAGGCAGTATTTCGGAACTAAACCTGCGAAGCCGCGACATTACCAATATGCGCGTGGCGATAGCCGCTGGTGCGGCTACATTTTTGGTGGCCGACATTGACCGTGGCGGCGTGTTTGCATCGGTTTACGGCACCATTATGCTGCTCACTCCCGAAGAACGCAAACAGATGAAAGGCATTATTATCAACAAGTTTCGTGGCGACATATCGCTCTTTTACGATGGCCGAAAAACCATAGAAGAACTTACGGGACTGCCGGTTATTGCTATTATTCCGTGGTTTCGGGATATTATTCTCGACGACGAAGATGCGGTAGTACTCGGCAATAAACCATTCTCCACAGTCGCCAACAAAGCGAACGTGGCGGTGGTGCTATTGCCACACATGGCCAACTTTACCGATTTCAACGCTTTAGAGCATCATCCGGAGATTCATATGGTGTATGCATCGAAACCAGAACAGTTAACCACAGCCGACATTATTGTGCTGCCAGGGTCAAAAAACACCATTGCCGATCTGCAATATCTGCGCGAAAACGGTATGGCCAAAGCCATACTCAACGAGCAAAAGCTGGGTAAATGCATTTACGGCATTTGCGGCGGATACCAGATGATGGGCAAAACCATAACCGACCCCAAAGGCATCGAGGGCGATATTGCGGTTTATCCCGGACTGGGACTTTTACCAGTAGCCACCGAAATGGAAGAGGGAAAAACCACGGTTCAAACCACCTTCCGGTTCAAACAACACAGCGAAATTTGCTACGGTTACGAAATACATGCCGGCAAAACAACATGGAACGAACCATCGCCGCTAAACACCCTTAACGACACCGATGAAGGCTACTGTGTAAACGATAAACTGTGGGGTACGTACATGCATGGCTTATTCGATAACGATGTGGTAATAAACGATATATTGGCAGCTTGCGGACATAACGGTTCAACCAAAAACCGGAAAACCATGGCCGAATTTAAAAACGAACAGTATGACAAATTAGCCGAACACGTGCGTTGCCACACCGACATGAATCTGTTTTACAACGCGTTGAAGAAGTAGCAGGCATTAAGAATCTTTGGCGACAAGGCCCATTTTTGCCGCCACGTCCATCATCAGCGCACGGGCTTCGTCGTAATTATTTGCGATTACGCCATCGAGAATGGCTTCTTTAATCATGTTTTTAATATCGCCCACTTCGCGGCAGGGCTTCAGATTAAATGTTTCCATAATCTCTTCGCCCGAAACGGGTGGTTGAAAATTACGTACGCGATCTTTTTCTTCGATTTCGAGCAACTTTTGCCGTACCAGCTTAAAATTATTAAGGTAGGATTGAACCTTCTTCTCGTTTTTGGAGGTGATATCGGCCTCGCAAAGCGTCATCAGGTCGTCGATATCGTCGCCCGCCTCCCACAGCAACCGCCGCACCGCCGAATCGGTAACCACCTCTTCGGCCAAAACAATGGGCCGCATGTGTAAATCTACAATCTTTTGAACATACTTCATTTTTTCGTTTAGCGGCAATTTCATCCGCCTGAAAATTTGGGGCACCATGCGGGCACCAATGAAATTATGGTTACGGAATGTCCAACCTATTGCCGGTTCATACCGCTTGGTTTGCGGCTTACCAATATCGTGCAGAATTGCCGCCCAGCGCAACCAAAGGTTATCGGACATAGCCGCCAGATTGTCGAGTACCTGAAGCGTATGATAAAAATTATCCTTGTGAGCGCGACCGTCTACAACCTCCACCCCTTTGAGCTGACAAAACTCCGGGAAAACAATGTTTAATAATCCCGATTTGTAAAGCAAAATGAACCCTACCGATGGTTTCGGCGATGCCACAATCTTGTTCATTTCGTCGGCCACCCGTTCGAACGACACAATTTCCATACGATTGGCATTTCGAACAATGGCCTCGAAGGTTTCCTCATCGATGCGAAAACCAAGTTGCGTTGCAAAACGAATGGCTCTTAACATGCGCAGCGGATCGTCGGAAAAGGTAATATCAGGATCGAGTGGCGTAATTATTAATTGTTGATTAATGTGCTCCACGCCTCCAAACGGATCGAGCAACGCACCAAAGGTGGCGGCATTAAGGCTCATAGCCAATGCATTAATCGTAAAATCGCGTCGTTCCTGATCGTCCTTCAAGGTGCCATCTTCCACCACAGGTTTTCGCGAATTGCGGTCGTACGACTCACGACGTGCGCCTACAAACTCTACTTCTAAATCGTTTAACTTAACCTGGGCAGTACCGAAATTCTTAAAAACCGACAATCTGGCATGCTTTCCGAGTTTATGCTTTACGGCTGTGGCCAAAGCGATACCACTACCCACACACACTATGTCGATATCTTTAGACTGACGGTTCAGAAAAATATCCCTAACAAATCCACCAATTACGTATGTTTCAAGGCCTAACGTATCGGCCACCTCGCCTATTAACTTAAATATCTTATTGTTGAGTACGCCTTCCATTCCAATAATTAACTTTGGTACCAACCCAATGGTTTATTTACTTTATTGGTACAATTACAAATTTTGCAACAGAACACGCTGGGGTATACCGTTGTTTAATTTAAAAAGTGCGTAAATTTACAACAATTGAATGGGTTTTTAATCAGCCTTGTCTATTTTTGGCCTTTGGCACAAATATTGATATATGCAATAATGTATATATATTAATGCAACAATTTAAAACAATTAAAATGATAGAGCATTTAACGAACGAAAGCTTCAAGGAAAAAGTGTTTAACTATGAAGCAAACAAGGAGTGGAAATTTGAAGGTACACGTCCGGCAATTATCGATTTTTATGCCGACTGGTGTGGGCCATGCAAAATGGTTGCGCCAATTCTCGAAGAGCTATCTAAAGAATATGATGGCAAAGTAGACATATACAAAGTAGATACCGAAGCCGAACGCGAACTTGCAGGGGCTTTTGGCATACAATCGATTCCATCGATACTGTTTATTCCAATTGAAGGACAGCCACAAATGGCTATGGGTGCCTTACCAAAAGAAACATTTAAACAGGCATTTGCAGAAGTTTTTAATGTGTAATCTTATCTGATATTTATAATGAAAGCATTCAGAATTCTAGCAGTTGCAGGATTGGTTACGTTGGCCGCATGCAACTCAACTGCTCAAAAGCAGAGCGAAACAAAGGAAAAATCGGCCACGGCTGGTGTAATCCATCTTACAACGCCGGAATTTAAGGCGCAGATATTTAACTACGAAACCGATTCGGTTTGGAAGTTTAAAGGCAAAACGGCCGCAATTCTCGACTTTTATGCCGACTGGTGCGGGCCATGCAAAATGTTGGCACCACACCTCGAAGCCATTCAAAAAGAGTACAAAGGTAAAATACAGATTTATAAGATAAACACCGATAACGAACAGCAACTTTCATCGGCATTTGGCATAACCGGTTTACCAACATTAGTATTTATACCCCTCAATGGCCAGCCCACAGCGGTTACAGGCTATCGTCCGCAAGCCGATCTCGAAAAAATCATCACCGATTTTCTAAAGATTCAAAAGCCTCAATAATACAATTTATCATTTTTTAGGAACTGAAAGCTGCGCCGGTACAATATCGGTGCAGCTTTTTTTGTTTTGAACCGCTAAATAAAGCCTTATAATAAAAACAAACCGACCTACAAATTATTACCTTTGTAAAAACACTATTAAAAATGGCACTGAATTCTAAAAAAGGCACTAAACCGGAACAAGGTATTCTGTCGCAAAAGGTGATGAGCATCTTTAATGCACACCCTAACAAACAAATGAACTACAAACAAATTGCCAAAAATCTTGAATTAACAAAACAGGTCGATCGGCAAAAAATAGCCATTATACTCCATGAACTCAGCGAAAAAGGCACACTATTCGAAATAAACCCGGGAAAATACCGGCTCAACCACACCGCAAGTGAAGTAATTGGCATTGTACACCGCGATGCAAAGGGTGCCATGTGGCTTACTCCCGAAAATCCGGGCGAACAAATACTGATTCCCGAACGGTCGACCAACAGAGCCATTCCGGGCGACACAGTAAAGGCTTTTCTTTTCCCCAAACGCAAAGGCAAACCCATGGAAGGCGAAGTGACCGAAGTACTTAAACGCGGCAAAACCGAATTTGTAGGCATTTTGGATGTGACCGAATATTTTGCCTTTCTGGTTCCCGAATCAAAAAAAATAGGGTTCGATATATTTATTCCCAATAGCCAACTCAAAGGCGGTAAAAAGGGACAGAAAGCCATTGCCCGTATCGTGGAATGGCCCGAAAAAGCCAAAAACCCTATTGGACAAATAATTGAAATATTGGGCAATCCGGGCGAAAACGAAACGGAAATGCATGCCATTCTGGCCGAATTCGGCTTGCCGTACCACTACCCCAAAGCGGTAGAAGAGGCCGCAGAACACATAGAACCAGGTATTACACCCGAAGAAATAGCCAAACGCCGCGACTTTCGCAATACGTTTACCTTTACCATAGACCCCTACGATGCAAAGGATTTCGACGATGCCATTTCGTACAAAGTACTCGACAACAACCGGGTAGAAATTGGCGTACATATTGCCGACGTTACGCATTACGTTACCCCCGGTTCAATCATAGAGGAAGAAGCCGAAAAGAGAGCCACTTCGGTATACCTTGTAGACCGTGTGGTACCGATGCTACCCGAACGACTGTCGAACTTTATTTGTTCACTTCGGCCCGACGAGGAAAAGCTCACCTTTTCGGCCGTGTTTGTTCTCGACGAAAAAGCCAACGTGTTGGAGCAATGGTTTGGTCGAACCGTTATTAAAAGCACCCGTCGCTTTACGTACGAAGAGGCACAAACAGTACTCGAAACAGGCGAAGGCGATTATGCCAAAGAGCTACTCCATATCAATCAGTTAGCCAAAACACTTAAAGGTGAGCGGTTCCGCAACGGGTCAATTGATTTCGAGCGCAACGAGGTGAAGTTTATTGTAGACGAAACAGGCAAACCGGTAAAGGTGTTTTTTAAAGAACCGAAAGATTCGAACCACCTTATCGAGGAGTTTATGCTGTTGGCCAACAGGAAAGTGGCGGAGTATGTCGGCAAAAAATC
>QKHT01000240.1 GCA_003249935.1 Bacteroidota bacterium | reverse complement strand
AGTTGTAAACAGCTTATTTAATTTCATATGGAATATTATTGTAGTAAAGAATGGTATTTATTAATTTGCCTGTCTGGTCGAAATACTTCCACTCACCGGTTTTATCGTTTAATATATAGTTTCCACGTTCTTTTGTTTTACCGTTTTCGTAATACTGCTCATAAGCACCGTTTCTCATGTCCCATTTGTATGTAGTTGATGCCCAAGGTTTACCCGAAATAAAGTACGCTGTGCGAGTTCCGGTCTCTTCACCCTGATTATAATTTATTGTTAGAGCTGCTTTTCCTGTGGGTTGGTTAATCGTGAGGGTTTTGTCAAATAAACCATTGTTGAGTTCAACAGACATGGCTATGATGCCATTGGCGTATTTTGATACCAGCGATTTGGTTTCGGCTGTAACGGGTAAGTCATCGCCAAATTTTCCGTCGGGTTTCAGTAGTGCGTATTTTACAATATAATCGTCTTCATACATTAGACGCATAACAGCAACACCCAGCATATTGTAATAAGTGGTATAGCCATTTCTCTGTCCGTTAAAATAGGATGTTTCCTGTTGTTTTACTCCGTTTTTGTAATATTCGGTGGCTACTCCCTGTTCTCCGGCTTCATCATAGTCGCATTGGTATGTTAAAATACCATTTTCGTAATTTTTTAATGATCCATTTATGTCACCATAAACGTAAGGTATTTCGGCCGTTACATTTCCATAGAAGTCGTAACCCTTTGAAATGCCGTTTCGTTTACCGTAATAGTAGCTGCCTTCGCTCCTTTTTTTGCCATTGGGGTAAAACCGTATCAGGTTACCATGATAATGGTTATTGGCATAGCTATTTACCGATTGTATTTGTCCGTTACCGAAATACAATGTATCCGATACTTTTCGATTGTTATAATCCAAATCATTTATCACGGTGCCTGTTTTGTCGTAAATGATATTTCGGTATTCATTACCATTATCATAGAAAGATTCGTTATTTAAGGTGCCTTCCGAGGCAAACGATTGTTCTATGCCTTCCTGTTTGTTTTTTTCATAGTAGTATTTTAACGAAACCTGCCCGTTTGGATAGTATTTTGTCCAAATTCCATCGCGTCCATTCTTGGTGTATTTTCCAACTGTCTGAATTTGTCCGCTTTTGTAATAAATGGCGTATAATCCTACAATTGTATCGTCTTCGCAAGTATAGCTTTTATAAATTTTTCCATCTGCAAAATATGTCTCCTGAAGTCCTTCGTCTTTCCCGTTGTTGTAATTTTGCATTTTGCAAACAATTCCTACGGGGGTGTAAGTGAGCCATTTGCCCGAACGTAATCCATTTTTAAATTTGCCTGTAATTTGTAACGCGCCACTATTGTAAAAGTATTCTACAAGTAGTTCGTCATTTTCCGATTGCGATTTAAACAACGATTTGCCCGCGTTGTCAAAAGCTTCATAAGCAACTGGTTTGTTGTTGCTAAAAGCAAATATCATAGAAATAGTGCCATCAGGCCTGAAAAATGTTTGTGTGCCTTCTATCGATCCGCTCATATATTTGTCGATTTTCGATGTTATGTGGCCGTTTCTGTCATATTCTTCGTAAATGCCTGTTAATTCTCCTTTCTCATCGTAGTTAGAAATAACCTTTGTTTTTCCGTTTTCGTAATACGAAATCCATTGCCCATTTCTTGTTCCGTTTTTAAAATTGAAATCTTTTGTTAACTGCCCGTTAGATGCCCATACTTTTAGTTTACCATCAGGTTCTCCGTTTTTATTATTACGCTCCAATGCTGGTTTCCCGTTTTCCCAAGTTTGTGTTATTGGTCCGTTAAGGGTGTCATTTACATATGTTGCACTCTCAGTAAGTGCCTCATCGAAATAATTTGTAAATGTTTTACCTACTTCATTTCCATCTATAAAATGTTGCTCCTTTTCCAGTTCACCCGATCCGGCATACGATTTTACAACGCCATGTTTGTTGCCGTCTTTAAATTGGTAGTAGCCATAAGGGTTCCCGTTAGAATAGTATGTATAGCATTTGCCGTTGAGGTTACCATTTGTAAAATTCAATTTTTGTTTTATTTCGCCATTGTACCATAATACAGTCCAATTGCCCTCTTTTACATTGTTTATGTATGAACCAAATTGGTCTACACTGCCGTCGTTATACAACGAAAGCCATGGTCCATCGTGCCATAATTCTTTCCCTACCCTGTGCTTGCCAACACCTGTTAATGTGCCTTTTGCATTAAAATAGAGTATTGCGGTATGCTGAGTTTCAAGTTCGGGATAAAAAAGGTATTTGTTCCGGCTGTTTAACGTTTCCTGTGCCCAATTTACAAATTCGTCGTTTTTCTGCTTGTTTTTATCGAACCATTTTTTTACATAATCGATTTTTGTATTTTTTAGTATATAATATTGAAGGGTTTCTTCATACCCTTTTAGTTGTAGTTCGCTATAAAATCGTGCATAGCACCGGTTGTAAAATGTAGTGTCGGCTGTATCATAACTAATCGTGCGTAAAAGCATTGAAAGTTGCTTGTTTACAGTATACTTTGGTTCAAATTTGTATTCAAAATTATCTCTGAAAGCAAATTCAGCCTGTAAAACATACCGCATTTTGTCCCATCGTTTTTCTATTTTTTCATTAGGATAATCGTAATTATAGCGTTCGGGTACAATGGTAGTGTTTTGCGATATTTGGTTTTCAATGTACCCTAGATTTTTAGTCGAAGGGTTCATTAAAATACTCGTAAAACCTGCCAAAAATGCCTCTGTAAGGTGTCCTTTTTTGTAATTAACAATACCCAGCAACTTGTGGCTGTTTGCATGAAATGGATTGATACATATGCTTCTTATAAGTATTTTCTCGGCCTCATCTATTTTATTTGTGTTGAACAAACAAAGGGCATAGTTATACAACACATTTTGATTGTATGGATATATTTTAAATGCTTTTTCTATTAAAGGAATACTTTCTACGTAATTTTTTTCGTCGTCGAGAATCGAGGAATAAAGTGTATAAACATTCGCTTCGATATATCCAAGATTTATTGCTTCTCTGCATTTGGCTTTTGCTTCCTCGTTCCGGTCCAGATAATAGAGTGAAAAAGCCTTTTCGTAACAGGCATTTGGGTAGCTTGTACTCACTTTTTCTATTCTGTCGTAAATTGAGATAGCCTTTTCGTATTCTCCTTCATCGTGCAGTTTAGATGCTTTTACAATTAATTCTTTGTCGCTTAGGCCTTTTAATGTATCGGTCTGGGCTAATAGCTTGTTCGAAAAAAATAGTAATCCGGCAAGGATAATAAATAATTGTCTTTTCATAATATTTACAGAGTTAAATAATTTATTACAAAGCCAAAAATATCTAATTTGCTTATTTGCACAAAGGGTCTTTTGTAATTTATAATCGATTAAAACAAGGCCTTAATTTTGATGTATTATCCAAACTAAGCGGTTTTAAACCATAACAGACCAATTGGTTGGTTTACTTCTGTTGTTTTAGCTTCTGTAGATTTTTCTTCGTATGCTCATTTGTATATTAGTTATTCGGAGCTACATCGGTTTAAATTGTATCTGCTATGGTTTATCGTTATTTGTACGATATATTAAATAAAGAGCTATCTATTAGTTTGTTATTCAATTTTTTGAGTGAGTTTTTAATCAATAGATGCGTTTGATTTTTAAATGATAAGTGTTGTTTCTTAAACGGTTTTTCTAACGATCTAATTATTTCTGTTACAATTTTATTAATTATCTTTCCGCTTCAATATTTCGTAAAAGCTATATTATGTCATTCCGGTTATATCAATCTCTTTCGCAAAAAATAAAAGGCGATGTGTACGATACCAAAACGCAAAGGCTGTTGTACGCCACCGATGCATCATCGTACCGAAAAGTGCCTCAGGCTGTGGTTCGACCAAAAGATAAGGCCGATTTAATTGAAGTGGTAAGGTTTTGCGGGCTGAACCGGATTCCGCTCACCATGCGTGCAGGGGGAACCAGTCTGGCGGGGCAGGCTGTTGGAGCCGGAGTGGTCATGGATGTATCGAAGTATATGAATCGTGTGCTTGAGATTAATGTGGATGAACGTTGGGTTAAGGTTGAACCGGGCGTTATTCTCAGCGATCTGAACAAACAACTGGCACCGCTTGGCTTGATGTTTGGTCCCGAAACCTCTACGGCCAACCGTTGTTGCATTGGCGGTATGATTGGCAATAATTCCTGCGGACTGCATTCGTTGGTTTACGGTTCTGTGCGTGAGCATATTATTGAAATTGAAACCATTCTTTCCGACGGGTCGGTGGTTTTGTTCGAACCGCTTAACAGAACGGCTTTTGCCAATAAATGCCATGCCGCCGATTGTCTGGAGACACGAATTTACAAGCATATCAACCGGGTTTTAAAAGATCAGGAAACGCACGATTTAATAGCCACACATTTTCCCGATAATGATGTCCCCCGACGGAATATGGGTTATGCCATTGATATTCTGGCTCAAGCCGAACCTTTTGGTGGCGATGTGCCATTTAATTTTGCAAAACTTTTGGCCGGAAGTGAGGGTACGCTTGGCGTTACCGTTTGGGCTAAACTAAATCTTGTTCCCTTGCCGCCAAAATTTTCAGGTATGGTAGCGGCACATTTTGCAACGTTAAAAGAAGCCTGGGAGGCCAACCTTGTGGCTTTGAACCATAAGCCGGTAGCCATAGAATTAATGGACGATAAAATTATTGCCTGCACCGAAACAAGCATGGCGCAGGTGCCGAACCGATTCTTCCTAAAGGGTACGCCGGCAGCGGTACTAATGATCGAATTTGCATTCGAAACCGAAGCCGAACTCAATGCCGCTATCGGGAATTGCATAGCCGATTTACAAGCGGCAGCACTCGGATACCACTTCCCCCGCATCTTCGGTTCAGCCGAAATAAATAAAGTTTGGGAACTTCGCAAAGCTGGTCTGGGACTTCTGGCAAACATACCCGGCCCTAAAAAAGGCACCGCCGGGGTAGAAGATACCGCTGTGGCTGCCCGTTTATTGCCCGCTTATATGGCCGATATTGCCGAACTTTTTGCCTCGCATGGGCTCGATTCAATCTACTACGCGCATATTGCTACCGGCGAAATTCACCTTCGGCCGTTATTAAATCTCAAAACGGTTTCCGACCGCGAAATATATGCCCGGTTGCTTACCGGTGTGGCTCAACTCGTAAAAAAATACCGGGGCAGCATGAGTGGCGAACATGGCGATGGACGGGCACGATCGCCGCTTATTCCACTTATTATGGGTGAACCGGCATATCAGCTTTTCTGCGATTTAAAAAATATTTGGGATCCGTTGGCCATTCTCAATCCGGGCGTAAAGGTTATGTCTGAACCGGTTACTGAAAATTTGCGAGCCGGAAAGGCTAAGCAGTTTCCCGATTTGGAAACCTGGTTCAGCTTTAAGGCACGTGGAATGTGCAACGGCTCCGGCGATTGCCGCAAAAGCAAAGTTTCGAGCGGATTGATGTGTCCAACCTATCAGGCTTCGGGCGATGAGGTTCAATCGACACGGGCGCGTGCCAATGCGCTTCGGGAATATCTGTACGATGGATTCGATGCCGATTGGTCGTCGGCACATTGGGTTAAAGAGGTACTCGATTTATGTATCTCGTGCAAAGGTTGCAAAGCCGAATGCCCGTCGAATGTGGATATGGCCAAACTAAAAGCCGAGTTTTTACAACAGTATTATGCTGTGCATCCTGTGCCGTTGAATGTTCGGCTTATTGCTTGGCTTCCGGCACTTAGCCCGCTTATTTCGGCTTTTGCACCCTTATCGAATGTTTTCGTTAATAGCTTATTTACCCGCAAGTTGCTCGGTTTTCACCCGGAAGCACATTTGCCGTGGTTGGTTCTATTTTAATACTTTGCTCAAACAAAACAATAAGCGTACTTCCTCAAAAAATATGCGTTTGGTTTACCTTTTTGCCGATGAGTTTACTAATTTTCAGGAACCTAAAATAGGTATGGCCGCCATTCTTTTGCTCGAAAAGTTAGGTTATAAGGTCGTGATTCCAAAACATACCGATAGCGGTCGGACACAACTTTCGAAAGGATTACTGAAAAATGCGCGACAAAAGGCGATTGAAAACGTCTCTTTACTCAAAAACCTGGTTACGGAACAATCGCCTTTAATTGGTCTCGAACCTTCGGCTATTCTAAGCTTTCGCGACGAATACCCGCAATTAGTCGGCGATGCGTTGAAAGGCGATGCCGAATTATTAGGTAAAAACTGTTTGTTATTCGAAGAGTTTATTGCAAACGAAATTGATGCCGGCAACATTTCGGCCGATAGCTTTAAAACGGATGCCCGCGATTTAATTGTGCATGGTCATTGCCATCAGAAAGCACTGGCGGGTACGGCATCGTTGGTAAAGACATTGTCGCTACCGGCTAATTACAAGGTGGTTGAGGTTAAATCGGGCTGTTGTGGTATGGCCGGTGCTTTTGGTTACGAGCAAAATCATTTCGAAATGGCGAAGTCCATTGGCGAAATGGTGCTGTTTCCGGCTGTTCGCAAAACTGCTTCAGACACACTCGTGGTTGCTCCCGGTACCAGTTGCCGTCATCATATTAATCAAAATACCG
>QKHT01000112.1 GCA_003249935.1 Bacteroidota bacterium | reverse complement strand
TTGCGCAAAGTAGCGAGTCATCAAATTATTTTGAAATCGAAACAGGCAAGCCACGCTCGGGCTTTTATATCGTCGAGGCCACCTCTATCAGTGGCCAAAAAATGGTTAAAATGGTATTATCCGGAAATTAAAATTCTATTATTTAACCAACAAAATTGATGGTTGAGGGAACAAACGAGTTTAATGCTTATGTTAAAATGCGTTTGCCCTGGGTGGCGGTACTTTTAATTCGAATATTGCATAATAATTTTTATAAAGTATTTTTTTCATCATCTTTTGTGCTACTTAAAAGCAGAATATCTGTGTGAAAAGCAAATATATTGATATAATTGGGGTCTATTATTCTTAATGTCTTTCCATTGTTTTTTCGACAATTAAGCTTTCTCGTATTCAATCATCTTAACGATTCCTACTTCAATCTCATTGCATTGCACTGCAGGGCTAACGCATTTAAAAATTGAATTGCTACAACTGTCCACTAACAAACAGAATTTTCATAAATAATAATTACATCTATTAATTAGTAGGTTACTATTTTTGGTTTCTTCGTAATGCTACCAATGATGTAATGATTGTATGGTGTTGAGAGGCAGAATGTTGGGAGAGCTTTTATTACAACCGTGAGGTGCGAAGCTGTAGCAATCGGTTTACCTATATTTGTATCCTTAGTCGTTTTAAATATGTTTGCCCTGCTTATTTAATATTTTTTTTAATTATTTTTGGACTTGCGTTTGTTTATTTAAGGTTTTATTGTGCATTGGAATGAAAAAAAATATTTTCGCTTCATTTATTCTGTTTTTTACTATCTATTTTAGTGTGTATCCCATTAATAATGAGTTGTATTATGCTCAAAAATTATCGATTTCCGAAGGGTTGCCCCATAACGGTGTAACTTCGGTTTTAGAAGATAGTAAGGGTTTTATCTGGGTAGGTACTTTCGATGGACTTTGCCGCTATGATGGATATGAATGCAAAGTATTTAAAAATACAGTAGAACAAAAGTATTTTGTAAGTAACAGAATACGTTGTTTATATCAGGATTTAAATAACAATTTATGGATTGGCACAGATGAAGGTGTAACAATTTACAACTATGACGTTGAAAATTTTACCAATCTGTTTTCGAATCGACTTATTAATATTGATGTAAAAGGGCCAATAGTACGAAAGATTATCGAACAGCCGGATGGGAATGGAATTTTGTGTTTGACCGAGACAGAAGGCCTTCTGCTTTACAACAAATCGTACAAGTTTATTAAAAAATATACTACTAATGGTTTGGGTTTGGATAAAGAGGTATTGTTTTTTGATGGAGCGGCATTAGATAAAAATAATTTCCTGTTTTCTACTTCAATTGGCTTAGTAACATTAAATCTAAAAACAGGTGCTTTAAAAAGGATGCTTAGTAACAAAATTTACGTTAGTCGCTCGGTTTATATTTTGGATAAGCACCGTGTGTTGGTGAGTTCAAATTGGGGTATGGCTGTGTTAAATTATCGGTTGGATGGAGGTGAGTTAGCCTTAATTCATCAATTTGATTTTCTCAATAGCGACCAATTTCTTGCTTCGGTTGTGGATAAAAATGGAAATCTGTGGTTAAGTACTGTTTCAAATGGCATTGTAAAAGCGTCGAATATTCAGCGAATACTATCTCAACAACCTGTTGATGTAACACAGTATAATAAAAAGAATGATATAGTAAGAGCAAGTTGTTTAATTCTCGATTCAAATCATCGATGCTTAGCAGGTACATTCAACGAAGGCTTGATGATATTTGATACACAGGATAATGCTATAAAGGGTTTTAATTCGGATATGAACCTGCCTTTTGGCCTTAAGACAAACGAAATACAGAGCATAAGACGATACGGCGATAATCGTGCTTATATTACTTCGAACCGTGGCGGCGTGGTGTTGTTTAACTCGGTTACCGAAACGTTTGAGCCTTTGCCATTCGACTTACCATCATCGGGATATGGGTTCGACAGCCCGGTTTTTGTAGATTCGAGGGGTAATAATTGGCTGCGTTTTAACGATGGCAAAGGCTTGCGCGTAAACCGGCCCGGCAGTCGCGGTTCCGAGTTGATGGATATGAAGGATTGCTCCATGTTAATAACCGCACATTTGTTTGCTTTAGAGGAAGATAAGTTTAACCATATTTGGATTGGAAGTGACGAGGATGTGTTTCGGTTAACCTTAGATGCAAATCGAAAAATTGTTAAGATAGAAAGTTTGAATAAGCATCCGTTTTTTAAGAACCACCCTATTTCGAAAGCGCGTGTGCTTTATATCGATCCGGCATATGACTTTTTGTGGATAGGGACTAACAGCGATGGATTATTGCGCATTAATCTCAATGCCGATGTGTCGTTGACCGATGTGGATATTGTTCGTTTTAGTAGTAAGCAATTTAAGATAGGTGAAATTTCGAGCAATTTTGTTACTGCAATGTACCGGTTTTCAAATGGCGACTTTTGGATTGCCACCGAAGGTGGTGGTATATGTAAAGTGGATAAGAGTGAATCTGATACACCGTACTTTAATTCTTATACCGAATCACAAGGATTGTCGAACAATGTGGTAAAAGGAATGATCCCCGATAAAGATGGTAATTTGTGGTTGTCGACAAATATTGGTTTAAATAAGTTTTCGACCAAAGATAAAATGTTTCGAAAGTTTTCGAAGACTGATAAAATGCCATTCGAAAATTTCAGTTATGGTGCTCAAATGATGAAAAATGGCATCATGATTTTTGGCGGAATGGATGGATTCATCTATTTTAATCCATCGAAAGTACCTGAAGATGAAACCTTACCCAAGCTTGAATTTGGTTCATTAAAAATATTTAATGAAGAGGTTCGCCCTTTAGATACCATACATAGTAGGGTTTTACTACAAAAACGGCTGAGTGAATTAGAAGCCATTACGCTAAAGCACGACGAAAATGTATTTTCGATAGAGGTTATCTCGCTTCATTTTGGAACTATTGGAAATCATTATCTCAAGTATCAGTTATGGCCGTTAAATAAAGAGTGGATTCAGGTGCCATCGGGGCAAAAGGCGATTTATTATAACGGGTTGCCTCCGGGAACGTACGAGCTGCGTGTAATGGCATCGAATGCCATTGGAAAATGGACCAAGGCAAAAACCTTAAGTATTGTCATTAAGCCCCCTTTCTGGAAAACGATACCGGCGTTTATCCTCTATTTTATTGTCGTTTTAATTGTGGCATTTTTTACGATACGTTTTATCGTTAAGCTTAATTCGCTTAAGTACCGATTAAAAATAGAACAGATAGAAAAAGATAGTATTAAAGAGATTAATGCGGCAAAACTGAGGTTCTTTTCTAATATTTCGCACGAGATAAAAACACCACTGACTTTAATCATTGGCCCTATAAAGCAAATGGCCGAGCGCTATGTGGCCAACACCGAACTAAGTGATAAGTTGCAATTGGTATTGCGCCAAACAAAAAAAATATTTCAATTGGTAGAGCAGGTTCACGATTTCCAACGGGCCGAAGCATATCAGCTAACCATGACCTATGCTACGTTCTCGATTCATGAATTTGTAAATGATATAAGAAAAGATTTCGATTTTCTGGCCAAAAGCGACCAAAAGATATTAACCGTAATTGAGCCGGATATTCCGGTATTTGTGTCGGCCGATGCGGATAAACTCGAAAAGATTTTCAATAATCTTTTGAGTAATGCTTTTAGGCACACCGAAAAGAATGATACGATTGAAATTGCATTTGCAGCCGAAAACCGCGATTTGGTTATAACGATAAAAGATAGTGGCGAAGGCATTGCTCCAGAAGATCTGGACCATGTTTTCGAACGGTTTTATAGTACGCATAAAAAACGGGCCTCTTTCCCCAATGGTTCTGGTATTGGCCTCGCATTTACAAAACGATTGGTTGAGATGCATTATGGCTATATAAAGGCCGAAAGTGTTGTTAATCAGGGTACAGTTTTTACGGTTCGTTTGCCTGTTGTGGTTGATAAAACAGAGGATGAAGTAGATGTTGAAAAAGTACTGGCTTTGGATAAAAAGCATGAAACGCAAAATTTAGTATTTGACACAACGGATATATCGAAAATTAAAACAGATAGTGAACTCTCTTCGTCGCGCATCTTTTTTGCCGAAGACAATGCGGATATGCGACGTTTTGTATCTGCTGCATTATCTAATTTTTTTGAAGTAAAAACCTTTTCGGATGGAAAAGGCTGCTTAGAGGCGATGCAGGAAGAGTGGCCCGATTTGGTGTTGAGCGATGTGCAAATGCCTGTTGTAAATGGTTTTGAATTGTGCAGAAGTATTAAAACGGATATTAAAACCAGCCATATTCCGGTTATTTTACTCACCGCACTTACAGCCATCGACGACGAGATCCAAGGTATTCGCGAAGGGGCCGACGATTATATTCAGAAACCATTTAGTATAGAGCATCTTGTGGTACGCATTGAAGCAATGCTTAAACAGCGGAAACAACTGCGCGAAAGGTTTCAGATCGATTTCCCATTAACGCTCGAACATTCGAATACCTCTAAGAACGATACGCTTTTTATCGAAAAGCTCTATAGCCTTATGGCTGAGAATTTAGACAACCAGGAGCTTGAACTCGATAATTTTGCACGGCAGCTTTATCTTAACCGCACCCATTTTTATCAGAAAGTAAAAGCACTAACCAATCAAACACCATTCGAACTAATGAAAATGTACCGATTGAAAAAGGCGGCCGAACTGCTTTCGACACAAAGTTGCTCGGTAAACGAGGTTTTTGAACGCACCGGTTTTAAGAGCCGAACCCACTTTAGTAAGCTTTTTAAGGAGGTGTACAACGTTACCCCCGGTAAATTTGCCGAAGAGGTGGCAAAAAAATATAATTAATTGGTTTTCGACAGGTGGTATTTTTGTCGTTTAATGGTTGTTATAAGAATTTACAGATACATATAAAATATTGTTAGAGACATCCATTAATATATTGAAGGCTACTTTAGCCCGCCAATATATTAAAAGAGATGTATCAATTAAACCAGGAATTCAACGAAATAGGGCTTTGGAAGGAAATAAAATCGGGTAACTCCGATAGTTTTCGTACGTTGTTTAAAGTCTGCTATACTTCGCTCATGCATTATGGCTGCAAAATTATACCCGACTCCGAACTGGTAAAAGAGTGTATTCAGGAGGTATTTGTACGATTGTGGGAGTCGAGGTCTCAATTGGCAGATGCAAATAGCCCCAAAGCATATCTGATGATATCAGTACGACGCGAAATTTTAGCACAATTAAAATCGCATCGCCTCTTTTCGGATACCGAAGTGGCTGAGGCATCAGCCTTTCAGTTTGAATTGAATGAATTTGAAAACACCTTGAATGTGCCGGTAGAGATCCGCGAATATTTACTCAAAACCATCAATAATCTTCCAAAGCAGCAGCGGGAGCTTATTATGTTATTCTACTATAACGAATTATCTTATGCCGAAGTGGCTAAAGTATTGGAAATAAGTATACCCTCTGCGCGAAATTTAATGTATCGTACTTTAATTCATTTGCGTAAGTCGATTGGCTCAAAGGATCTTGTGCATTTGGCTGACCGACTATTTTAGCTTTTTGCATTGT
>QKHT01000259.1 GCA_003249935.1 Bacteroidota bacterium | reverse complement strand
TGAAAATCATCCATCAAAAGCGGGAGTAGCTCAGCTGATAGAGCATTAGCCTTCCAAGCTAAGGGTCGCGGGTTTGAATCCCGTCTCCCGCTCAAAAAAGCCACCAATCCGGTGGCTTTTTTTATGTGTGCCGCGCATGTTAACGGATCATCCGGAAAATGTCTACTGCTTAATAGTGTAAAAAAATAAAGTCTAAACAGTGCCTACTTTTCCGCCGAAAATTTATAGATCGATTTGGTTTTATATACTTCCCCGGGAGCAAGGATTATCGAAGGAAACGGATTTTGATTTGGCGAATCGGGAAAATGTTGGGTTTCAAGGGCAAAAGATTCCCTGTACTTCAATGTTTTTCCTGACTTTCCAGTATCAGATCCATCGAAAAAATTTCCGCCATAAAATTGAATTCCGGGCTCTTGCGTGAATACTTCCATTTTGCGGCCACTGCCGGGCTCAATTGCCACGGCGGCCCAAACCATGCCGCGTTCACTTCTGTTTAGTACAAAATTGTGGTCGTAGCCCATCCCGTTTTTTAGTTGCTGGTTGGTATTTTGTTGATGCAAATCATGTCCAATGGCTTTTCCTTTTCTGAAATCAAATGGAGTGCCTTCAACAGAAATATTTTTGCCCAACGGGATCAACGTTTCACCGATGGTTGTAAAACTATCGGCATTAATGGTTAAAATATGCTTGTTTATGCTTCCACCGGCCTCTCCGCCCAAATTGAAAAATGCATGATTTGTTAAGTTTACCGGGGTGTTTTTATCGGTTGTGGCTTTATATTTCATTACCACTCTGTTTTGGGGCGTGAGTTTATATTTCATTTCCACATATAGATTTCCGGGGTAGCCCATCTCGCCATCTTTCGAAAAGTAAGCAAGAACAATTTTGGTATTGTTTACTTTTTTTACGTCCCAAACTTGGTTGTGGAAGCCCTTTGGGCCTCCATGCAGATGATTTGCCCCATTGTTCAAAGGCAACGAAAATGTTTCGCCCCCCAAGTTGAAATTACCATTTGCAATCCGGTTTGCAACCCGCCCGATTAATGCTCCGTGATAGGGTTCTTTTGCGTTCAAATAATCATCAATACAATTGAAACCCAATACGATATCTGCCATTTCCTCGTTTTTGTCAGGTGTGCACAAGCTAACAATCCGGCCGCCAAAGTTGGTAACGGCCATGCTTATCTCTCCATTTTTCAGAAAAAAAAGTTTAACCGGTTTCCCGTCAATATTTTTCTGAAAATTTTCGGGTTTTAATTCGCAACAGGCTTTTTGTCCGTTGTTGGTTGTACATGAAAACAGAAGCATTCTCATGAGAATGGCAAGAACGATGATTTTTCGTTTATTCACAGAATGTTTTGGTCGCCGCTCATCCAGGAAGGCAAAGTTGGTCTTCATCCGAATAACGTTTAAGGTTGGTTGATAATTCTTTGTATAAAATCGACTTCCTCCTGTTTATAAGGAGTTCCATCGTTCCGGAAGATTTCGTGAAACCATATTTCGGGTTCTGTGGGCACTGTTTTAGGGTCAACGGAAGGTATTGGGCTTGCTTCTCCATTCAGGAGTTTCCGGCTTGTCCATGGCCATTTTGTTGCCGATTTTCCATCCACCAGTCCCCAATTCCAACAGGCAATGCTGTTTTCTTTAAAAACGGGCAAACACAATTCGAAGGTATTGCCAGTTGACCTTGCCAAATATTCGGTACACCAAACAGGCCTTCCCTTTGCTTGGGAGATGGCCTCAACAACTGATGCCTTAAATTCTTCGGGTTCGAGGTAAGTATGGAAACTATAAACATCGCTGTTTTGGGCATTGATGCGTTTTGCCTCTTCATTTGAGCTGCCTCTTACGCATCCTGTTAATGGCTGTGCAGGCCTGATTTTCCATGCCCATTCCCAGGTGTCGTTTAGCAGTTTGAGGGGTTTATTTCCGGAGTGGCCGGGTTCGTTGTATAGGTCCCAGCCAAGTATTCTGTCATCGTTTTTAAAGTGCGACAAAACCCCTTTTATATATTTTTCGAGCTCCTTTTGCTTTCTTTTTGAAAGACTTCCGTTGTTGTATGCAAGTGTTGTATGGTAACCCGGACTTTGTTTCCATCCCGAATTATGAACGCCTGGAATTGGTTCTGGTTGCGTCCCCATTTGTGGTTGGGCATTATGGCAATCATCAAAAAATACAAACAAGGGTTTTATGTTTTTTGATTCGCAAACCGATAGAAAATCATCCATCTTTTTCAGGAAAGCTTTTTTTTCGTGCTTGTAAACCAGGTCGTGCAAATAGACCCGTACGGTATTGAAGCCCAGGTCGCTGGCAAGGCTTAGTTCTTTGTCGATTGTTGCCTTGTCCCAAGTTAAGCTTTGCCACATTTCAATTTGATTAATTGCTGTGCTGGGCAGAAAGTTGCACCCGGCCAGCCAGGGCTGCTGTGCATACCAATCATTGGCTTTTTCAATGCTCCATTGTTGGGCACTGACATTTAGGCTTAAGAATGCCGCAAACAAAAAGGTCAATGTTTTCATAAATATGTTATTTGAATCGTTTGTATAGGAAGGAACCATTATTCGCCAAATCGTTCAAACAAGTTTAGTTGCATCCTTCCGGGATAACCAACAATAACTTTGGTTTTGCCCGTTTTTTTGACGACATCGTTCGCCCCGAAATTTAGCTGGCGCACCGCAGGCATGAGGTTTCTGCCCTCTTCGCCCAACCAGTCAACAATATTCAATACCGTTAGGATAGCATAGGAGTTTTGGTCGATTAAATTGTTGAGGCAGGCAAATCCTTTTTCTTTTTCACCGGTACGGATGAGCAACCAGGCAGCCATTGCACGTATTTCGTGCGATTTGTCGTTTAGCGCTTTTATGCCGGCTTCTTTGTTGTTTATCAGAAAAGAACCAACAATTCCCCAATAACGAATTCCTATATCTTTGCTGTTGAGCATAGAATAGAGTTCTTTTTGGTTTTTGGGGTTTTGTTCCAACGCCAGATCGGCCGCATCCAATAAGGCCGGTACATTGTACAGTTTTGGGTTTCTTGCCATTTCGTACATGGTAGTGTTGTTTTCTTTGGCCATACGCGCGCATTCGGTTTCGGGGATAAGGCCTGCGTCGAAAATCTCCTCCTGCTTTTGGCGCATCTGTTTGCGCATCTTTTTTAGCACTTGGCTGTACTCTGGATTATCAACAAGGTTGTTTACGTTGTCGGGGTCGTTTTGCATATCGTACAACTCTTCGCTTGCACCACGGGGCGAAAAGAATTTTGCCTGGGCTGAGTTGGCAGTGCCATCGGTTATGGCTTTGTCCCACGCCTTGGCAGCTTCCAAATTCCAGATATAGTCCAGATGTTGCATCCAAGGCGTATAAGGCATGTAGTTACGGATATATAAATAATGCTTGTCGGAAACGGCTCTTGCATTATCCAAGCGTTCATCGGTTCGTGCACGGAAAGCAAAATGGTATTCCTGTTCGGGCTCTGTTTGCGGGCCCAGAAATATCTTTCCCTGCATGTAATCCGGCACGGTTGAACCGGTAATGCTTAGCCAGGTTTTCGGCATATCGATAAAACTTACCAAACGGTCTATTTTAGTGCCTGGTTTCTCTGCTGGCCATAAATGTTTATACTTTTCCGGTATTCGGATGATTAGCGGACAATGAAGAGAGTTTTGGAACAAAAACCGTTTGCTTCGTGGAAGTACCCCACCATGGTCGGAGTTGTAGATAATTATCGTGTTTTCGTACAACCCGGCCTCTTTCAGATTTTGAATTACTTCACCAAAATCGCTATCCATATTTTCCATGGCATCTTCATAAAGGGCGTAGTTTTCGCGCATGCCGGGAACATCGGGGTGGTAGGTGGGTAATTTTACCTTTTTGGGGTCGTGACGGGTGTTGTATACATCGCCAAAGGCATTGCTTTCGTGCGACCGTTTTAGGTTAAACACCTGAAAGAAGGGCTGTTTCTGCTTTAGGTTTTCCCAATTAGGGGGAGCATCCTGGTTGCAATCGTCCCAACAGTCTTCAGCTTTACGGCTACCGATATTATAATCGGTTTTGTAAAAATTGCCCGTGTAATATCCCCGTTCCTTTAAATAGTCGGGATAATATTTAATGATATCGTTAGGAATGTCATACGAACAGCGCATCGGGTGTGTTCCCATGGAAAGAGCCATAACGCCGGTTATCCAGCTACTGCGGGATGGAGCACAAACTGTACCTGTTGCGTAAGCGTGCATGTATTGGAAACCCTCCGTTGCCAATTTGTCGATGTTAGGTGTTGTGGCATTTTCGTTACCATAGCATCCTACCCAGCTTGCGCTGTTGTCTTCGCAGGTGAGCCAAAGTATGTTGGGGCGGTCGGCAGTAGTTGTCGGTTGCGCTTTTGGTGTCGATGCGGGGAGTAGCAGTCCGGCAGCAAACAACCAATTTGCTGCGATTTTTCTGATGTTTATTATTCTTTCCATTTTTTCAGATTTTTATTCTTCACTAAGCGTTTTAAGTCTTTGGGCATATTCAGGGCGTTTGTTCCATTCTTTTAAATAGGGTGCGTATTCGGGCACTTTTTCCCATAACCGGCGTCCGGCATCGGGCTGGGAAAGACCGCTCTTATAGTCGTTCCCTTTAATGCTGTTTTCTACCGAATTGTTCCATGTTTGAAACGCTTTAATCATGGCCTGGGCAATTTCATTTTTCTCATGAAGTATGTTATTCGATTCGGTGGGGTCTGTTTTTAAATTGAACAATTCATAGCTGTTTTGGGCAATATCATTTGCGACCAGTTTGTAATCGTTATCCACCCATGCGCCTTTGTTGTCCATTCTAAAAGGAATAGGCTTCGTCCTTAAACCCATTTCTTTTTCAAACAGTTGTGTTATGCTAATCCCATCGACCGGATGTACCATGCTCGATTGGGGCAGTCCGGCGATATCTGCTATGGTTGGGAATATGTCCATGGTTGCAGCAGGAAAATCGGAAATGTGTTCATTTTTAATCACGGCAGGCCATTCGATAATTGCCGGGACCCGAAGTCCACCTTCGTACATTTCGCCTTTATAGCCTTTTAGCCCACCAACGGTTGCAGGTCCAAAAGCTTTTAGTCCGCCGTTGTCGCTATTAAACCAGACCAACGTGTTGTCCGAAATATTCATATCGCGTAAGCCCTTGCGAAGTGTACCAATACTTTTGTCCATGCTAACCAATTCTCCGTAATGTTCCTGCTCTGCTGCTTTTAAAGCTTCAAATCCTGTTTTTGCTTTTTCTTCTGCTTTCCAGGGTGCGTGGGGGCTTCCGTACCAGATAACAATAAATAGGGGTTTTCCAGAATCTTTCTCCCTTTGAATGAATTGTAAAGCTTCGTTCACGATTATGGCTGACGATTCGCCTTCTATTTCTTCAAAATTCCCATTTCTACTCATAATCGGGTTGATGTCGAAATAGTTCGATGTTGAAAGCCAGTAATCGAACCCAAACGCTCCCGGACTGTATTTATCATGTTTAAAAATAGGCACGCCAGGGCCTTGCAGCCCATTCAAATGCCATTTACCAAAATGGGCGGTTTTGTAACCTGCCTTTTGAAGTGCCTGGGCGATGGTTCTTTCTTGTCCTCGTAAAGCAAAACCATGATTATAAACAGCAGTTCGGTCGTTAGAGCGGCCTGTTAATACGCTTGCTCTTGTAGGTGAGCAGAGAGGGGCCCCGGCATAAAACCGGTTGAACCGCAAGCCACTTCTTGCCATTTCATCGAGATGGGGTGTTTTTAGGATTGGATGTTTATTATAACCTGTTTGCCCCCATCCCTGGTCGTCGGCCATCACAAGGATTATGTTGGGGCGCTTGTTTGTTTGTGCAAATACGTCAGCTGCCAACGCAAACAAAATCAAAATGATAATATTCTTTTTCATTTTTATTCAAAAATTTTATTTGAAGGTTCAAGCCATCTTTGTTTAGCACTTGGTTTAATCGTTCCCCCTTTTTTTTGTAGATTTCATATAATCAATCAGTTGCCGATAGATGCTGTGAGTTTATTTGATTTAAATGGTTCATGAAAAATCTAATTTTCATGGTCTGTTACATCAATCATTGCTGCCACCATCTGAAATGATTTTACGGTTTTTCAATGCTTTGTTATGCGCGGCTTCCCCTCCTGAAAGTATGTCCTCCTCAGTAAAACTTGACATTAATATGTGCTGTTGCTTTCTGCGATTATAATCCCAGGTAATATAAATACGTCCGTTATGCTCCTGCCCATCCGGGTAGGAGATTCCTTCGCGCTCATCCAGGAGCAGCCCTTTCGACCAGGTTTCTCCATCGTCGGTTGAGATAAATGCTTTTAAATGGCTCCGTTCTTCGGTTACCTCATCTATTTCGCCATGCTTCACCAATAAAAGGTTTCCAGACTTCAGGGTGTAAATAAAAAACCGCGAGCAGGTGTGTTTGATATGCTTCGCCGGGATCAAATCGGACCAAGTTTTTCCTCTGTCTGTAGAGTAGGCTTCGCCTATGTTTAGGCCGCGTTTTAACCTGCCGAGCATCCATAGGGTGCCATCCTTTTTTTCTATAATCATGTTTTCTTCGAAGTTCCGGGTATCAGCGGGCACCCGTGCCGCACCGCGTAGTTCCCATGTTTTGCCTTTATTTGTTGAGGTGTACATTTGGCAGGTATATTCGGTCTTGTACGCTTCGCCCCAGTTGGTAACCGGGAACACCCATTCTCCGGAGGAAAGGATCATGGGTTTGCACATCATTACACCATCCATTAATCGTTTGGGTTCGCTCCACTTAACCGTTTTTGCATCAGGTTTGTCGGCCTGTAAAACCCAAACGCCGGCTTTCGATTTCAATTCGCTCAGGCCTTGCATGAATTTATGCACCTGCGCCCAGGCTACCCACAATTTCCCGGTTGGATCTACCCAAATTTCGGGGTCGAAAGCACGTACAGGCCCATCTGCATCGGGGTCAATAATCATTATTTCGTGCCAGGTGTTTCCGCTATCATCACTCTGCGCAACAACAACATAGTTGTTATGGTCTTCCTTTGGTGCGATTCCGGCATACCAAACGGCAAACATCCGTCCCTTTTTTGTTACTGCCATGCTTGAAATGCCCGTAAACTGCCTGTTTTCAATTTTATGGCAGCTCAGTACAGATTCAGAAGGTTTGACAATGTATTTCGGGGGATTGAGGTAATCATCAGAATCCGGCACATTTTTCTGGGCTTTGGATGCGCTAAACATCAGTACAGCGCTTGCAATGAGGAGTAATAATGGTTTCATCATCGTTTGTGTTAAATTTTTTTAGCGGGAAGCATTGGATTTGTCTGTTTCTTTGAACCATTCCAGCATTTCGTTTTTCAGGTTGTTGGCCAATTCCTGATTTTCGTTTGCCAGGTTATTTTGCTCTGTCGGGTCATTCTTGAGGTCGTAAAGTTCCAGTTCATTGCCATCAAACGAGGTAAAACATTTCCAATGCTGATAGCGGACGGCAAGTTCCGGGCTTTTGTCCAGAGAGTCGGGGAAACTAAATCGGGGGTTGCGGCGACCATATTCCCAAAATATTTTCCGGGATTTTACAGTTTCCCCGTTGGTGAAGGAGTTGCTCACGTCTTCTCCGTCCAGTGCATAATTTTCGGGCATTGCAGCTCCACTGATCTTGCATAGGGTTGGGAACAAGTCTACTGCTGAAATGACAGACTCAGAGTCGGTTTGCCCAGCTTTAATCTGTTGAGGCCATCGCACAAAAAATGGCATGTTTATGCCCCCCTCGTACAGCGAATTTTTGCTGCCCCGCAAGCCGTTTGTCCGCGAATAGCCAAACGTTGGGGCAGGGCCGTTATCGCTGGTAAAAACAATCAGGGTATTTTCATCCATACCCAATTCTTTCAGGCCATCCATTAAACGGCCCATTTCCTTGTCGAAAACATCGATAACCGGTTGAAGAAATTCCAAGGTATAATATTGTGGATTGTTGCGATGGCCCACATTGTATTGTTCCGAAGCCAGCCAGGGGCTGTGCACATCGTCGGGCCAGAGGTTGATGTAGCAGGGGCGATTTTTGTTCCTTTTCAGGAAATCGAGGGTTTTATCGACAAAATAGGCTGTTCGTTGCCAGCGTTTAATGCTGTCTTTCTGGTCCCAAATCCAATTGGTTGAGGTAAGCAGGGGATCGGGGCAGGGGCTTTCCCATGTAGAGCAATATTCGTCGAAACCGTATTCGGTGATGGCAGGAGCCGAATCAACATCACGGCCTCCGCCCATGTGCCATTTGCCAAAATGTGCGGTTGCATAACCTGCGGCTTTCAGGTTTCTAGCCAGCGATGGCGCATTGCTTTTTAAATAATCCGATTGATCACAGAGTTCATTGTGATTTTTTCCGGCCAAAAAAGTATTGATGTTCCAGCGTTGCGGGTACATACCGGTTGTAACGGCAACACGCGAAGGGGAACAAACAGGCGCGTTGGTGTAGTATTGGGTAAATACTTTTCCTTCGGACGCCATGCGGTCGATGTTGGGCGTTGGGCGTACTTTGCCACTTGTAAAGGCAGCATCGCCAAGCCCCATGTCGTCAACATAAATCAGAAGAATATTGGGTTGTTCGTTTTCTTGCATGCAGGATGAAAAAAGGCCTGTCAGGAGAAATAACCACAGTATGTTTCGTTTCATCAGGTTTAGTTTTTTAGGTGTGGGTGTGTTCTGTTTGTCGGGCTTATTTATTGCGGATTATCCAATCTTTTGGCGCAACGAAGCCCTCTTTCCCAATGGTGTATTTTTCAATCTGGTTGGGCAGTTTTAACTGCATGTAACGGGCAGCTACGGTAAATAGTGAATCAGCTACTGTTTTTCCTGATTGCTCATTGCATGGGCTTTCGAAGTAGTTTTTGTCAATTTTATAGACCGTTTTGATCGCACTGCTATCGAATTTCCCTTCAACAATAAGCTTTTGGTTGCCTTTGTTTATCGCAACTTTGGGCAATTCTTCCGGATTTTGGTCGAGGTAGGTAAACCAGGCTCGTTGCGGAAGTTTGGCTTTGCCCCGCATGGCATCCAGAACATTTATCCCATCGAGCTCATTTTTAAGCGGATTGGCGTTTGCCGCAATGGCTTTTACTGTTGGAAAAACATCGATGTAGCCCATTAATTCATGGGTTTCTTTTCCTCCTGAAATACCGCCACCGGGCCAGTGCGCCGCTGCCACAACCCGGGTGCCGCCCTCGAAAACGGTCAGTTTGTGCCCTTTCATTGGCGAATTGTCGCCGATGTTTCTCACACCGCCATTGTCGCTAAAAAACAGGATGAAGGTATTTTCTCGATCGCCACGCTGGTCAATGGTCCCCAAAATACGGGCAATGCCCTGATCCATGCAATCGACCATGGCAGCATAGGTTTGGCGGTTTTTGTTGTTGAGGTGTTTGTATTTGGCAATATCTTCTTCTTTGGCCTGAAACGGCGAGTGTGGCGCCGTATAGGGAACGTATAAAAAATAGGGTTGACTTTTGGGTACAGAATTGATAAACCCAACGGCAGCATCGGTAATCAGGTCGGTTGTGTAGCCTTCGGTTTTAACCGTTTGTGCATTGTGGTGCCAATCAATTTCTCCTTCTCTTTCGCGAGTGAAATAGTCGGCGGCGCCGTTATAGCAACCAATAAATTCAGTAAAACCTTGGTTGGCAGGGTGCCATTTTGTTTGCAAGTGCCCCAAATGCCATTTCCCGAAGACTCCGCGGTATTGGTAACCAGCTTCGGCGAGCATTTCGGGCAGCGTTTGTTCGTTTGGGTCGAGTCCGTAGTTGCGTTGAGGCGGCACAACCGAGCGCATCATCCCAAAACGGATCGGGTAACGGCCTGTCATCAGTCCTGCCCGCGTGGGCGAACACATGGGGCACGAGCGGAAATTCTCCAGGCGTACGCCCTGTTCGGCAAACTTGTCGAGATTTGGCGTTTGAATGTCGCTGCCATGAAAACCTACGTCGGCATAGCCCAGATCATCGGCCAGGATAATAACAATGTTTGGCTTCTGTGCATGAAGGACAACAGAGGTCGAAAAAGAAAACAATGCGATAATCAGGTACTTCTTCATGGTTTCATTTTGGCTTTAGGGTATGTGTTCAGTATTCTTTCCAAGTCGGCAACGATTTCCGGACTTTCGGCTGCGTGGTTTTTCATCTCATCCGGGTCGTTTTTATAATCGTACAGTTCGTAAAGAACCTGTTTGTTGGCATCTTTGGTATCGGTCCAACGAACCATTCGATATTGCGCCGTGCGGATGGCTTCGCCCAAATACCCTTTCAGGATAAAAGAGTGATAAATATGGTCTTTTAGCTGCACCTTGTTGTTTTTAAGTACAGGTACAAGGCTGACCCCATCAATTGGTTGCGGAACGTTGGGCTTATCGAGTCCGGCCAACTCGGCAAGTGTCGGATAAATATCAACGGTTTCGGTTAGCTGTTCCGATTTTGAGCTGGGTTTGGTTAGTCCGGGAGCTGCAATCAGGATCGGAATTTTTGTGGCTTGCTCAAAATTGGTGTGCTTTGTCCATGCGCCATGATCGCCCAAATGCCAGCCATTGTCGCCCCAAAGCACAATGATGGTATTGTTGGCTAAACCCAGGCGTTCCAGCTCGTCGACCACCCTTCCCAATTGGGCATCCATGTAGCTCATGCTGGCATAGTAACCATGGATCAATTTCCGTTTTAAGCCGTCGTCGTAAATACCTTCTTCCAGCTCGGGGACCGGCCAGAACTGGGTGATTTCCCCTTTACGTTTCAGGGCACAGTCGGGAGCGCCTGCTGGCTGATTTTCGTTTTCGGGCATCGGAAGCAGATCGGGCTTGTACAAATCCCAATATTTTTTCGGTACACAAAACGGAAGGTGCGGACGGGCAAAGCCAACGGCCATAAAAAAGGGTTGTTCCTGATGTTCACTCAGTTCGCGCAAACGGTTAATTGCATGAGCAGCCACGCGCCCATCGGCATAGGCTTCGTCCAATACATCGGGGCTTTCCCAGGCTGCGCCCCGGGGCAACTCTTTATTGGGGGGCAAATCTTTGATGTACTTTTTGGTATTTCCGAAAAGAGCTTCCTCCCGGGTAAGTTTGCGGTTTGTACTTTCGGGCAACAAATATTCGATAACCTTATCTTCGTGGTGGGGAATGCTCCACGAAACCTCGTCGTTGGTATTTCCGTGCCCGATATGGTAAACCTTCCCCATGGACTCGACATGATAACCTGCCTGCTTAAAATATTGGGGAAGCGTAACGGCATCGGGGTACACATCGCGAAAATCTTTTCCGAAGAAATACAAACCGGAACTGGTAGAGCGGGAGCCGAGCAGTAAATTGTATCGCGAAGCCACGCAAACAGCCTGGTTGCAATAGGCGTTGGTAAACGTCATCCCTTTTTCAGCCAGACGGTCGATATTTGGGCTGATGGCAGCTTTATCGCCAAAAGCCCCGAGCGTTGGTTTCAGATCGTCGACCAGGAGTAACAAGACATTGGGCTTTTTATTTTGAGCCAACAGGTTTCCTGCAATACAAATTGCAGTTACAAAAAGTGAGAATGATTTGCTATGCTTTCGATGAATACCCATGTGTTTTAAGTTTCGTACGGTTATGCCTTAAACTTTGCTGAAGTTCTTTATTTTTTGCTGATCAGTTTTTTGTCGATCGCTTTGTAGAAACCAGCTCCGTAAGTGGAGCACCAGTAAATCCCTTTGTTGTGGTAATCGATTGCGATGTCGACGATACGGTCTGACTGAATGTTGCCCGTGTTAATTTTTGCCCATGTTTTACCTTTATCGAGCGAGCGGTAAATGCCCGGGTTCAGAATGCCGGGAGCATCCTGCGATGGAATGGTTACCAACAATATATTTGGGTCGGATTTCGCCACCCTGATGTTATTGGTGAAGCGGTACGGAAAAACCTGCTTCCATGGTTTCCCTTCGGAAGCCGACCAAACGCCGCCTTCGTTTGTTTTTCCATTCCATGTACCGCCCGAGATATACATGTTTTTATCCGACGAAAAGAAAATATCGTTAACACTTACCATTCCGTCAGGTATCGAAACGGCTTCCCATTTGTCGGCGCCATCAGCCAATTTAAATACGCCACCGGGAGTTTTTTCTGTTCCCGAAACAGCAACATAAACCACCCCTTTATTATTGGGGTCGAGCTCGAGTTTTTGCACATCGCCTTTTTCGGGCAGCCCATTGTTGATCAACTGAAAGTTTACACCTCCATCGATAGAGCGATAAACGCCATAAGCTTTGAATTTCCCGCTTCTGTTGCCAACTCCCGAAGTAATTGTTTTTCGGGCAATCACACAGTAAAAACGGTTCGGGTAATCAGGGTCGATCCGCAAATTGGTTTGCTTAATAGTCATGTTTACCGGACTTCCAAATTCCTCGGGATTGAACAAGGTTCCATGTGGTTTCCAGTTTGCGCCACCATCAGTCGACTTCATTAATTTGCCGAAGAAAGCCTGCCTGAAATGCAACGAATAGAGCGTGTTGGTATCTTTGGGCGAGACAGCCATGGTTCCTACCGAACACTCGTCGGGCTTTTCTTTGTTGGGGATACTCAGTTTGAAAACAGCCTGCGCCCCAGGCCTCACCAAACCGCCATCGTTGGTCGTTTTCCAGATACTGTTTTCTCCGGAGCAGAGGTAGAGATGGTCTTTCAGCCGCATGTCCTGAACCAGCTCCATGCCGGGCAGGTTGCTGTCGCCGGCTCCTACCCAGTGGTGCGAACCGGGCGTTGCTTCTTTTTCGTCGTTCTCCAGCCAATTGTCGCCATTGTCGGTCGAGATGCAAACAACTTTGGCTACCTGCCCCATAATGGTGGTGCCGTCGCTGTTAAATTCGAAAACAGCACCTGCCTTGCGGTCGTACGGGTCGCGCTTTTCCCATTCGTCCTGACTAACCCAGTCAACATTGTGCGAAGTTTTATTGCCCCGGGCCTCCCAGAGCGCTTTGTCGCTGCCTTCCCAGTTTTTACCGTTGCGCAAAGTAACATACCAGCTGTTTCCGCCATTGTCGGTCCGCCAAAGCATTCCGCCCTCAAACGTGTATTGCGATTTGTAGTTATTGACCACCAACACATGGTTGGGGTTTTTCGGGTTGACACGGATCAAACTTACCGAATGCATCATTTTTTCGGGCAACTCGGGGTACAACTTCATTGCTTCCTTGTCGCTTAGCCCGAACCATTTTGCAAGCGCTATTTTATAATACGAACTTTTGATCGGGGCGCTTTGCAGCAGGGCTTTCTCCAAAGGCATATTCTGGTTGATGTTTTTCCAGCTTTCACCTTCGTCGGTGCTTTTAAAAATACCACCATTGTAAGTCATCGTTTTACCATCAGGAATGTATTTGACCAGGTCGATGGCATATAAGGTTACTTTTTTGGTTTTTGCATCGTAATGCATGTCCATAGAGCGGATAATGTCGTTGTCGAAGCCAACATCTTTCTTCAGCTGCCATGTTTTACCCGCATCGGTACTTTTATAAAAGCCGTAAGTTGTTGGTGCAAAAATGATATTCGGCTTGCCGGGGTGCACAAAAATGCGCGTGATTTGCGCCAAAGGATTTATCCCTTCGGGGGTAATTTCTTTCCAGGTTTGTCCCCGGTCGGTGCTTTTCCAGATAGCGGCTTTCTGTCCATAATCCACCTCGCCATCGCTGCCTTTGCCAACCACTGTTTTACTGCCAAATACGCCGTGAGGGTTTTTATAAGTATGAAAAAAGTGGTTGCAATCGCGAATATTTCCCGAGCCGGCATACCAAATTTTGTCGTTTGTGGGGTCAACCTCGAAGGTGTTCACATGAATTCCCCGAAACTGGGCGCTGATGACGTCGTCTTTTTTCCAGGTAAGTCCCTTGTTGGTAGTGGTATAGATGTACGGGGCGCCTTCCATGGTACAAATGCCGTAGTTTTCGTCCTGATGTGAAAACTCAGGAGAATAAATTTCTACCGGCCCTCTTTCCCATGATTTGTATCCGGGGCCATCGGGATCCATAATCCCATCGTAGGTTTCGCCACGGTTGGTAGAGCGGTAGGAGTTACCCATATTGGGGCCGTGAAACACAGTGTTTGGGTCGGTAGGGTGCCAATAAATATGGTAATTGTTTCCGGCGCTGCCCGGCCCAAATTGTACCCATTCAACCGAAGGGTCTGAATTTATCCTTTTTGTATCCATGCTTGAAAAATCAACCGGAACTTGTGCCATAAGGCTAAAACCTGAAATCATCAGGATCAATAATAGAGAGAGATTCTTTTGCATATTATTTTCTGTTGAATTGTATTTTCTGTTTTTCGGGTGTAAATTTTTGACATCTGGCGATGCAATATCAATTGGTCGCATAAAGTTTCGTCATTGGTCTTATGTTAGTTCTCATTTTTAGTTTTTAGTTCCTCAATTAGGTTTTTATCGGGTTTTGGTTTTGAAAGGGGATATGGTTTTCTGAAAACGGTTTCCTTGTCGCCTTGCATTTTCATCCAACCCGAAAGTTTAAGCCTCAGTTTTGCTATTTCGGGTTGAAGATCCGGGGTGTTAATCAGGTTGTTCAGTTCGTTGGGGTCGGTTTGCAAATCGTAAAATTCTTCGGCAGGGCGTTGGTAATACCTCGAAACAATTTCTGCGGCCCGTTTATCGTGTTTTGCCGCCTCATCCCACGAATCCCAGTAGGCACCAGCGCCATCCACCCTTAAAATGTCGGAGTGGTTGGTGTGGTAACAAACGGGCAGCAAATTGCGGATGTATTTATAGCGCATGGTGCGCACACTTCGAATAGGGTAGACATTAAAAAAGCCGTCGCCGCTATGGGTGGTGTAAATTTCTTTCCGAAAATCATCTGTTTTACTGGTTAGAACACTTGCAAACGATTTCCCATCGAGCGAATCCGGGATCTCGGATCCTGTTAAATCGAGCAGGGTGGGGAAAATATCAATCCAGCTTACCATGGCTTTGCTTCGTTTTCCGGCTTCTATTTTTCCTTTCCATTTCACCACCAAAGGCGTGCGGATGCCATCGTCGTATAAATTCCATTTCCCGAAAGGCCATTGCGCTCCGTGATCGCTGGACATGATGGTAATGGTATTTTCTCCCAAAATCTTTTCCAGCAACGATAGGTTTTTTCCCATTGTTTCATCAAAACCGGTAACATCAGAGTAATACCTGGCCCTGTGTTCACGCGTCTCTTTGGTATCGATAAGGTAACCGGGCAGATCTACTCTTTCAGGATCATAAATCTTATTTTCGGTCCAGGAAACGTGCGGACGGCGGTCGCCTATCATAACACAAACAGGGCCGTTAACCGTTGTTCCTGAAAAGAAGTCTTTAACATTTTCAAATAAGTTGTCGGAATCCAATTCGGCATAATCCCAGCCACATTCGCCATTCATTTTTCCGTGCGCAATTTTTCCAAACGAATAAATTTTATATCCGTTTTTTTGAAGTTGCTTTGTTAGCAGCCCAATGTTGGGTTTTGGATAGGTGTGATTCGCTTCGGCCCCGTTTCGGGCAGGCATCAGCCCGGTTAGAAGAGCCCCACGGCTGGGGGCACAGGCAGGCGATGCAATAAATGCGTTTTCGAATACCATGCCCTCGTTTGCCAATTGGTCGAGATGGGGTGTTTTTACCACTTTGGCCTTGTTAAAGCCAACATCTTTCGAGCCAAGGTCGTCGGCGAGATAAATAATTATATTGGGTTGTTTAGCTATGGCTTTTGCCGATGAGAACAGGCATCCACCCAATATGAACAGGATTACTATGATTTTTCGTTCCATTAACGTTGTTTTTATTTCCAGCCCATTGCGCACGAACTTAGTGGCCTGATGTTTCTTAGTGGTTTTTTATTTGCAGATGTTTACATTGAATAGAACCTGATGGGTTGTTTTGAGCTACTTGTGTTTCTTCCGGGGCATATGCTCAAACGCTTCCAGTTCGGTTTGCTGTCCTTTGTCGCCACACGCCTTCATCCAGTTTACAAGCTCTTTTCTAAGTTCATTTTTCATGGTTTGCAATTCTGGTTTTTCGGCCAGATTGTTTTTGCACCATTGGTCGTTTTTTATGTCGTACAATTCTTCTTCCGGGCGGAAACTGTATTTTTTTATGAGTTCTTCTGCCCCGGGGTTGGTTTTGGCTTCTTCCACCCAGGAAGAGTAATAAAATGCATTTCCATCCGGATTGTTGTTGGTTTCATTTTTGAATTCCATTTCGGGAGTAAGGTTCCAGATGTAGCGGTATTGTTCGTTTACCACGCTGCGTATGCCAAAATATTCGCTCCCACTTCCAATGCCGCGTGTGGTTTGCAGACTGTAAGAATAATCTTTCACCTTGCCCTTTCCATCCGCAAACAGGGGCACCAAACTTTTGCCATCGAGTATCTCCGGAATTTTGCCCCCGGCCACATCAATAAAGGTTGGCAAAAGGTCGCAATACTCCACAATGGCACCTGATGTAGAATTGGGCCGTATAACGCCCGGCAAACGGGCAATCAAGGCTGATGAAACCCCGGCTTCGTAACAGGTCCATTTGGCAAAAGGAAACGAATTGCCCTGTTCGCTGGCAAAAACGACAAGGGTGTTTTCAGAGAATCCATATTTTTCGAGTAAATCCAAAGCCTCGCCAACTTGTCCATCCAAATAATTTATCTCAGCCAGGTATTTACAAAAGGCTTCGCGGGTTTCTTTGGTGTCGACATAATGGGGTGGCAACGTAATTTTTTCAGGATTAAACAGCCTTGCATCGCCTTTGTTCCAAGGCGAATGAGGCTCGTTTGAGCACAGCATCAATGCGAATGGCTCGTTGTTACTTTTTACTTCTTTCAGAAAATTTTCGACCAAAGCAAAATCAGGGTTATTGCCCGTGGATAAGTATTCAAATGGAAAAACAGAAGCAGGGGCAATATGTGCTTTCCCCGACAGGGCTATCCTGTATCCCAGTGGGTTTAAATAGTGTACAATACTTTTGGTATCGGGGTTTGCCATGGTGTGGTTCGGATATGCACCAGTTTTTACCGGGTACAAGCCGGTGTATATGTTGTGCCGTGTTGGCGAACACATCGGTGCAGCTTGGTAACAACGGTTAAACAACATGCCTTGCGTAGCCAGTTTGTCGATATTGGGTGTTTTGGAATCTTTGCTTCCGTAGCATCCAATGTCCCAATGGGTGCAATCGTCGGCCAAAATGAAGACGATATTGGGCCGTGTGCCCTTTTCATTTTTCTGGACATAACCAGCAAGTGAAACGGCCAACAGGATTGTAAGTGCAAGTGTTTTAAACAACTTCATTGCCTATTCTATTTTTGTGTATTGAAAATTGCGGAATTTAACTTCACCTTTGCCAATGGCAAAAAGCCCCAGCCTCAGGCTTAAAAAGCCGCCATAAGCGTTGTGGTTCATCGAAGTTACATCGGCACCACGGTCGGACTTTTTCCATGTTTTTCCGCCATCAATGCTGTAATAGAAACTCACAATTCCATCCTGATTGAGCAGGCGGAGCGAAACTTTTCCACTACTATCGAAATCATGCACCGGGCGTTGCCAATGTTTGCTGTTTGAATAATAAGCATGGCTTTTATCGGCACTAAAGCCAATAAAAGCATTTTCGTTGTAGAACAGTGTTAATCCTCCCTTGGCTCCTTCTTCCATCTCTATGTCAACCTGCGCCATGTAGCTGTGGAGGGAGGGTATGCAAAGCAATGGAAATGATTCTCCCGGACTTTCGCCCATTGCTTTCAGTGTTAAGGCATTATCGTTTAGTTTGAACCTTTCGGGATCATAATCTTTGAAGAACTGCCATTGAAAACTTAACTTAGATCCGGAAAAATCATCGGACAAGTCAAACTTTACTGGTTCTGATTTTGCTTTTGGCCGTCTAATTGGTTTGTCTGTTTCAATTCCCTTGGGTGTTCTGAACCAGCCATCTTCTGTCCATTCAATGGGTTGCAGCATTGTGCTTCTCCCCATGTGGTAGTACCCGTTTTCGTAACTGTGGAAAAGCATCCACCAGGCACCGTCTTTGTCTTCAAAGAGAGTTCCATGCCCTTTGCTCCACCATTTTTCCGACTTGCTTTCCGTTCGGATGATAGGGTTATAGGGCGAATTTTCCCATGGCCCCAGCGGAGATTTGGAACGTGCCGTTACCACCATGTGGCTGGTCGGAGGCCCGGCGGTTCCGCCCTGTGCATTGGTGAGGTAATAATATTCGCCGCGCTTTGCCAGTTTGGGGCCTTCGAGGCTGGTGCATTCAACCACCCATTCTTCGGGGAATTGCCAGCCATCGTAAACTTTTTCAGGTTTGCTTGTTATCGACAGTCCATCATCGGAAAGCGACACATAATAACCATGGCTAAAATAGAGATAGCGGTTGCCGTTTTCGTCTACCACGTGTCCGGGGTCTATGCCGTTGATATTTAAGTCGATTGGTTCGCTCCATGGCCCTTCGATATTGTTGGCCCAAATTACCCAGTTCGTTTTATTGGCCGGAAAATAGATGAAATATTTTTTATCGTGTTTCACTAATTCGGGAGCCCAAACCGCCCCAACGTTTTTGGTTATGGCATGTGCAACCGGAGTCCAGTTAATCAAATCTTTTGATTGCCAGATGGGTAGCCCCGGATAATAATCGTTGGTTGTAAATACGATGTAATAATCGTCGCCATCGACTAAAATGCTTGGGTCGGGATAATCGCCTGAAAAAATCGGGTTTTGGAATTTGTTTTTATTGGCAGGTGGATTTACCTGATATTGTGCCTGGATCGAATGCGAAACCATCAGCAGAAAAGTGAGTGTTTTTAGTGTTTTAACCAGCCTCTTTGGTGTGTTTGTTTTTTTTGCTTGCTCCATATTGAATAGTTGTTTCCGAGCCATCTGCATTTTGGGCATAAGGCCTTGCATGAAAGATCTGTCAAACAAAAATATTTTTGATTTGGCAACTGGGTCGGTAAACCTGTTCGTAAAAAGAGTAATCTGATTCACCCGACAGTCTGTCAGGGCTTTAATCGTATTGAAAAGAGGTGATGTATATATTATGAACCGCTTTTTTCCTCCGAATGTTTTGCTTTGGCAAGCATTTCTTTCCGAAACGCAGAGGGCGATTTTTTATATAATTTGTTAAAAACCTTGCCAAAATAATTGGGGTCGGAGAAACCCACTTCGTAGGCAATGTCGGAGATATTCCGGTTGGTGTCTGCCATTAATTCAATCGACCTTTTTAAACGGATGGACTGAATTAAATCGGAACCAGACATGTTAACCAGTTTTTTTAGCTTTTGGTACAAAAGGGTCTTGCTTATGCCCAGCTCTTTGGCAAGCACATCGGTATTCAAGGTTTTGCTTTCGATGTTTTCTTTTATGATGGTTGTTACTTTTTCGATAAACGCTTTGTCATTATCCTGAAAGTTACATTCCATTATTGCACCAAAATCTGCTAACTGGTTTAACGCTTTCAGCCTTTCAGCTTCTAAGCGTTCGCGTTCCAATGCAGCCTTCTCTTTATATATGGTTACTTTTCGGTATAAATAGTAAACTACGGCCAGAAGGACGGACAAATAAAACAGATATGCCCAGATTGATAAATAGAATGGTGCCCGAATGGTGATTTCAAGCCTTTTAATATTGGTGCTTTCAACTCTGTCGTTATTTTCGGCTTTTAGATAGAACGTATAAGTTCCGGGCTTCAAATTGGTGTAAGTAGCACTGGTTTTGTTCCCCACTTTCATCCAACTATCCTCAAAACCATCGAGGTAATAATAAAAATTGTTAACACCTCCCGATAGATGGTTAACGGCGGCAAAGTCGATGGTGAAGGCTTTTTGCGAATAGTTTAAGGTTATTCGTTCTGTTTGGTTGATTGGTCTGGTCAAAATGCCATTTTTAGTGAGTTTGACGCTTTCGTTGGCCAGTTTAAAATCAGTAAAAACGAGGTAAGGTTTGATGTTGTTAACCGACAGTTCTGCCGGGTTGAAATAACTTAAACCATTGATGTGCCCAAAATAAAGCGTTCCGTCGTCGTCTTTTAAATACGAGCCATAGCTAAACTGAATCTGGGCCAATCCATCATCCAGATTGTAGTTCCTGAACGTTCCGTTCTGCACATTGTATTTTGAAATCCCCTGGTTGGTGCTTAGCCATATATTCCCATCATTGGCTTCCAGAATACCATAAACCGTATTGTTGGGAAGGCCATCGTTCATGTCCAGTTGGTTAAAAGAGTCGGTTTTGGGGTTAAAAATATTCACGCCCCCGTCAATGGTGCCAAACCAAATTTGCCCGGAACTGTCTTCTGTGGATGCAATTATTTTTCTGGTCGACAATCCATCTTGCAGGTCGTACCGTTTTAATGTTCCGGTGTTGGCATTGTAACATGCCAAACCTCCTCCCAAGCGGATGCAAAACCATATTTTACCGGTATTATCTTCGAAAATTTTGTAGATAAAAGCATTGCCCAATTCCTTTGTCAGAAACGGCTCAAGTATTTGTTTTTCATAACTGTAACGATAAACGCCGAGCCGGGTTCCTACCCAAATTTGTTGCTGCGAATCTTTAAATATACTGTAAACCGAATTCTCGGTAATGCTGTCGTTTATTTCGGACGAAACCGAAAGTCGTTTGAATTTTCCGGTTGTTGGGTTTAAGATGTCGATACCGCTTTTGTAGTGGCCAAACCATAAGTTTCCGTCTCTGTCTTCTGAAATAGTATGAACACTTCCCGGACTTAACGAATTCTTTCCGCCATAAGGGTAGAATGTTAAAATCTCTTTTGTTTTCGGGTTCATCGTACAAACCCCGCCATCCTTTGCCGCAATCCAGAGAATTCCTTTCGAGTCTTTATAAAGGTTGAAGATGGTTTTAAGCGGCAGTTCGTTTTTTTCGTTGCCCGGATAGATGTTAAAAATGCCTTTTGAATTGCTAAGCCGGGTGTAATCTACACCGCCAAATTCGGTGCCCATCCACATAATATCCTCCTTGCTCCGGAACAAGCAGTAGGTTGCACCTGTATTCAAATCTTTGTCCGGATTATTGGCCGCTTGGCGGATGTTTTTGCATTGTTTGGCAGCAGGCATGAAAACAGAAACCCCTTTATTGCTGCAAATCCACAAATTTCCATCCAAATCTTCCCTAATATCGTGCACTGTCTTTGTTTCCCACAGGTCATTCTTGGAAAGCTTTATCTTTTCGCATTCCCGTTGCTTTAAATTGAATCGTAACAAACCAAAGTTTGCAGCAGCAATCCAGCAATTGCCGGCTTTGTCGGCGAAGGCCTTATTTATCGTATTGGTTGGAAGACCTTTGGTGTTTGAAGTATCATATTTTTCAAGTAAAATACCCTCCTGATTAAGCAGATGAACCCCGGAAAATGAGGTCGCCAGCAATTTATCATCATTGTATTCAATGATTGAAGTTATCTCGTTTTGGGGCAATGCAAACTGAACAGTATTTTGTGTCGGACGATAGACATAAATTCCCAATTGAGTCCCAATAAAGATCGACCCGCTTTGGGTTTCGATGATGGTTGACACAGCCGGCAAGGCTTTCCCTTCAAACAAAACAGGTGAGAAATTATCAAGCTGACGATTGTATTCAGTCAATCCTTTCTTGGTGCCAACAAATAAGCGGTTGCTCTTAGTAATGTATAAGCAAGTGGTAAAATTCGACGGAATGCCAACGCTGTCCTCTTCGTAATAACATTTTATTCTGTAGCTGTCGTATTTATTCAATCCTTGTTTGGTGGCAATCCAAAGAATCCCAGATTCTTCCTGTACGATATCCCGTATCGAGTTGTGGCTTAAACCGTCCTTGTTACTCAAATTTTTGAATACAAAATGGCTTTCAAGGGCATTGGCTGCAACAGCGCAGAAAAGCAAAACAAAGATGTATGTTATCGTCCGCATCATCGATTTCAAAGATACAATTTATCTCAAATGCGATATACTCACCTGTCTCCAGATTGGCAATGCCAATCCAGGGTTAAAAGAAAAATTATAGCTTTGCAATGCTAACGAATGAACCAATTTCTTGAATACTAACTCCAATATCGAACTGGTAAAGCTCCTGAAGAAAGGGGATATGGCTGCTTTTGACGCTATATATAAAAAATATTCCGGGAGATTATATGGCTTTGTTTTTCGCTATGTAAAAGGAGAGGCAGATACTGAAGAGATTGTTCAGGAAGTTTTTGTTAAAATATGGCAGAACAGGAACAATATCAATATCTATTCATCATTTGAGTCATTTCTGTTTACCATTGCCCACAATGCAACGGTCAACCTGCTTAAAAAGAGGGCGACCGAGCTAAAATATGTGGAACATGTAAAATCGCTCCAGCATATTAACACCAGCTACGAGCTGGCTGACGAAATACACTTCAACGAATTGCTGGATAAATATCAAAACTTATTGAATGAGTTGTCGCCCCGGCAAAAGGAGATTTTTCAGCTAAGTCGCGAAGAAGGATTAAGTCATAAAGAGATAGCCGAAAAATTAGGCATTTCGGCAAATACAGTGAAAAATCATCTGGTAACCACACTTTCTTTTTTGAAAGAAAGGCTTGACAATGGTTTGATAGTTAGTGGATTGTTTATTAGTTTGTTCCTTTAGCCAAAAAATAATCATATTTTATTAGTCCCTATTGCTTTCCTTGTTGTATAACTTGTGATGCATATCATTATTTGATAGTTTGCTTAAGTTTAATCGGGAACGCATTCATTTTGAATGAAACCCTGATCCGAAAAAGAATGATGACAAAAGAACTGCTGGAAAAATATTTGGACAACCGTTGCACCTCACAGGAAGTTGAGGCGATTTTAAATTGGATGAAACAAGAGTCTTTTTTTAGTGAAAGCAAAAGGCTTGGAAAGATTGATTGGCAACAATTTATTCAAGAAGAAGGCAATGTAGCCGACGAAAAACTGGACAGCCTCCTCGATAAGATCCACCATAAAATAAACATTGAAAACCACCGTGCGGTTCGCGCAGAAAGACAAAGACTAATTGGTTGGATTTCCAGAGCTGCTTCGGTCATTCTGATTCCGGTGCTGGCCGTTTTGTTTTATACCATTTCGGAGAATAGCCGGTTAACAACTCAAATTGCAACGGTTGCTGTCGACTCATTGGAAGTAATAGCGCCTGTTGGGTCACGAACTGTTGTTGAACTGTCGGATGGGTCTGTCGTTCATCTCAATTGCGGAAGCCGGATAAAATATCCGCAGTTTTTTTCTGGTTCGACCCGCGATGTATTGCTAAGCGGAGAAGGATTTTTTGAAGTGGCACATAATCCGGATAAACCCTTTGTTGTTAAGGCAGGGCACTTTGATGTTAAGGCTTTGGGCACGGTGTTTAATGTTAATGCCTATCCTGAAAATAGTTATATCGCCACTACACTTGTGGAAGGAAAAGTTTTGTTGGAGGGCACGACAAGCAGCGGGAACATGGAGCCCATTAAAGAGATGAAACCCGGTCAGCATGTAACAGTTGAGAAGGAGACAGGTGAAGCAGAGACCAGTTTTGGGCAGGTTGAGAAATACATTGCCTGGACAAACGGGAAACTGGTTTTCGAAAACGAACCGATTGGCGAGGTAGCCGAACGGTTAAGCCGAATGTTTAATGTAGAGATACAGCTTGATAAAGAGATAGTTCAATATAAATACACAGTAACCTTTGTTGATGAACCACTGTTCCAGATACTCGAATTGTTGACGGTGGCAACGCCAATTAATTACCAGGTATTGCCACGCACAAAAAATGCTGACGGAACATTCTCGAAACAAATAATCCGGATTGAGAAAAAGAGATAAAATTTAACCAAAACGAACTAAAGCGAAACTGCCTATGAGAACCTGATCTGTTAAAAACAACAGGGAAATGCTGCTAACATTTCCCCGAAGATTGTAAAAACGCCCTGTACGCTTCACTTTACAGGGTCATTTCTAACTATAACAATACAAAAGTATGAAAAAAAAATTCTGTTTTGACCGGGACCGCAAAATTCCCGGACTAGTCAAACTATTGAAAATTATGAAACTATCGGTATTCCTAATATTGGTTTCTGTAGCTGGGGTTTGGGCCAATAAGAGTTATTCGCAAAACAAAATGCTCAACTTAACGATGCGCCAGGCTACCATTAAGGAGGTTCTAAACGGTATAGAAAAGCAAAGTGAATTTTACTTTCTGTACAGCGAAAACCTTATCAATGTAGAACGAAAAGTAAATGTCAACATTGAAAACAAGAATATTGAACAGGCTTTGGATTTATTATTTGAGGGCACTGATATTGAATATTCTGTTCGTGACCGCATTATCGTGTTAAAAAATGCAGGTGGCGCCATAACTGATTTGTTGACACAACAACAGAGGTCTATTTCAGGAAAAATTACCGATGAACGAGGGGAGCCACTGCCGGGAGTAACTATAATCATTAAAGGAACAACTAACGGTACGGTTACCGGTGTAAATGGCAGTTACACAATTGCAGCAAAGGTTGGCGATGTGTTGCAGTTTTCGTTTGTGGGTATGAAAAGCCAGGAAATCAAGGTTGTGGGGCAGTCAACTATAAATGTAAACCTTGAAGCAGACGCCATTGGTTTGGAGGAAGTGGTGGCAGTTGGTTATGGTGTGCAAAAGCGCAGTGTTGTTACAGGAGCTATTAGCAGCTTAAACTCGGAAGACCTGTTGCAGTCGCGCCCATCAAATGCAGCCCAGGCACTGCAGGGCAAAGCCTCAGGTGTGGTGCTTTCATCAGGGTCGGCCCAGCCCGGGAGTGCCCCAAAAATTACAATCCGTGGCGTGGGTACCAACGGAAATTCCAATCCGCTGATTATTGTCGATGGATTGCCAATGTCCGATTTGAACGATATCAATCCGGTAGATATTGAATCAATTGAAGTCTTGAAAGATGCCACCTCTTCGGCAATTTATGGGGCACGGGCTGCCAACGGGGTAATTCTGGTAACAACGAAGAGGGCAAAAAAAGGTCAAACGTCGATCGTGTACAATGGGTTCTATGGTGTGCAATCTGCATTTAATATGCCGGAGCTAATGGGAACAGATGATTTTCTTATGATGACAAAAGAAGCTTTTGCCAATGCCGGAAAAACTTACCCATCAGGGCGGCCTGTCGAAAACCAAGGAATAGATACTGATTGGTTAGACGTAATTACCAATAATGCCCCGGTTCAGGAACATAACATCACTGCAACTTCGGGGAGCGAGAAGTCGAGCACCCTCTTGTCGTTAGGGTATAGAGACCAGGATGGGATTATTGGGGCAGATATGGACAAATCATTCTTTCGCCGCTATACCGCCCGTATCAATACAGAACTTGATGCAACTGATTATCTTACTGTAGGAGCCAACCTAAACTATGTCCAAAACGAAAAGAAAGGTGTTGGTACAGGCACAGGCGGCAATGCAAATGTATTGTCATTTGCCCTGATTATGCCGCCGACCACTCCCGTTTACGATCCTGTAAATGGCGATGAAAGGGGATATGGCCTTTCAACTTCCGAACAAATACCTGAAAACCCATTGTCATTTATTGAAAGGAATGGGAATCAGTATAATTCAAGTGGGACATTCTTCGGGAATTCATATGCGAGAATCAATTTTCTGAATGATTTTGAATTCAAAACAGACTTTGCCCTTCAGATTGCTCATGATGATAAAAGAAGTTATTCGCCTATTTTTACCCATAGCGCGAATATGAATTCAGACGAGAACTCAGTTTCTCAGCAAATGAACAAATCTACCTTCTGGCAATGGGAAAACACACTCAACTATAATAAGGAAATCGGAAGGCACTCCATCAAAGGACTTATTGGTGTATCCGCATCCCGTAACAACCGGGTTGATATTGAGGGATCCCGTAAAAACCTTCCGATGGAAGCACAGCAAAATTCAAATTTTTGGTATTTAGACTCGGGCGATTTGCTTACATCTGTCAATTCGGGATCGGCAAGCGTTACACATTCACTGGCTTCAGTTTTTGGCAGGTTGAGCTACAACTATGCCGAAAAATACATGGCCGAGGTTGTTGTGAGGCGCGATGGGTCTTCCAATTTTGGTGCAAAGAACAAATATGCAGTGTTCCCCGGGGTCAGTTTGGGGTGGAATTTGACAAACGAGGATTTCTGGAACATCCCGGAAATAAGCCAGTTAAAATTGCGGGCCAGTTGGGGGCAAAATGGAAACGAAAGCATTGGGGCTTTCAATTATACCTCAATAATTGCCAACGACCAGCGTGCCGTTTGGGGAGATGGAGGCATGATTATTACAGGATCTTCACCCAAGTCGCTGGTTAATGAAGACGTGAAATGGGAAACCAGCGAGCAGCTGAATATTGGTGCTGATATTGGTTTATTCAATAGCCAGTTGCGTGTAGGTATCGATTACTTCAACAAGACAACAAAAGACCTGTTGTTCCGGAGAAATATCGAAGCTGTGCGGGGCAACATCTCTCCCTATTATAATGTTGGGAGTGTTAAAAACACAGGTATTGAATTTCAATTAGGTTATAATTTTAAGGTGAAAGATGTTCATTTCTCGGTTGATGCGAATGCAACTTATTTCAAAAATGAAGTTACCAGCGTTGGCAACGAGAATGGGTACGAAGAAGGAGGTGATTGGAACAACACATTGATTACCCGTATGGAAGTCGGAATGCCCATTGGTTATTTCTACGGGTATAAAATTGACGGCATTTTCCAAAACGTTGAAGAAATACAACAATACAAAGATGAAGCGGGCAACCTGACTTATCCAAATGCTTCTCCGGGAGATTTTAAATGGGCAGATTACGACGGGAACGGACAAATTACTATAGACGACCGCCAGATGATTGGCAACCCATGGCCCGAGTGGGTTTATGGGGTCAATCTCGCGGCAAAGTGGAGAGGGTTTGATTTTAGCGTATTTATGAACGGCAAGGCCAATGTGGATGTTTTTGTGGCACCCTACAAACAAGGTGTTTACGGTAATGGAAATATGCCAACATTCTTTTTGGACAGGTGGACAAAAGAGGGGGACGTAACTTCAATTCCAAGATTTGTTGTCGAAGACTTTAACCAGAACATGCAAAAAGCTTCGGAGTTTTGGGTCAAGAATGCATCGTTCCTGAAAATAGGCACTATCGAGTTAGGCTATACAATTCCCAAAGGGCTTGTCAACAAGGCAAAGATCTCCAGTCTTCGGATATACGGGGCAATTGATAATGCAGCCATATTGACCAAATACCCATACATTGATCCAGACGTGGGAAGTATGAGGGGAGGGGATATATTGAGTACAGGGATCGATTTTGGCATGTACCCACAGGCCAGAACAGCACGATTAGGTCTCATTTTGAATTTATAACATTAATTATCCGAAACAATGAAAGCAAAAATAGATATAAAAAGACTGCTAATTTTACTGGTAGTTGGTGTTGCATTGGCATCCTGCGCCGAATCATTTCTGGAATCAGACCCGGTGAATGCCTACACCGAAGAAACCTTTTACAAAACTGATGAACAAATGTATGCTGCTTTGGCTGCGGCCTATGCTCCATTAAGATGGAACAGTATATGGGGGTCAACGGTGGCTCTTGGCGAAATCAGGTCAGACAATGCAGCAGCCGGAGGAGGCTCGCCAACCGATAACCTGGATGTACAGTCGGTAGGCAACTTCACGAATACAGAAGTCAATCAGGTATCAGATGACCAATGGGGGAAGAACTATGCCTGCATTTATCGGGCAAACCTCATCATCAATTCTGAATACAACTCCGATATTACAAAAGTATATAAAGCCGAAGCTAAGTTCCTGAGGGCATGGGCTTATTTTGATTTGTTGAGGATATTTGGCCCCTGTGTACTATCAACCGAAACATTATATTCCGAAGAACATAGTTTTGAAAGGAGCACAAGAGCTGAGATTTATGCTTTTATCGAAAAAGACCTCAAGGAAGCTATCCCAGATTTAAAAGAAGTACATGATAATGCCAACATTGGCCGGGTTACCGTTGGTGCAGCAAGGGCGCTGCTTGGAAAAATGTACATCTACCAGGCATCCTGGAACAACAATGATCCGGCAATATTCGAGAAAGCGATTGCCCCCTTGCAGGCAGTTGTCGATAGTGGAAAATATTCTTTGTTTGATGATTATTCACAGTTGTTTCGCCCGTTTCAGGAGAACAATTCCGAATCGGTATTCGAGATCCAATATTCAACATTGGGCGATAATGCCGATAACAATCAAGGCACAGGGAACCATTTTATGAACCATTATGGATTGCGCGGATTGGACAACAATCATCCTGAATTATATAGTGGATGGGGATTTTGCTTGCCAAGAAAAGCGTTGTGGGACTATTTCCTTGAAGATGATACGATCAGGCGAAATGCTTCGGCATATACCTATAAAGAAGTCGTAACCGATTATAATGCCACCAAACCTGCAAGCGCCAAAAAAGTAACCTGGGAGCTGGCCCGGTACAACCAAGACGCATGGGAGGGTTTTGCATCCAAGAAATATACCAAATGGAAAGGGTACACGATTATCGGGGCTGTAAACAGAAACCTGCCGGGTAATTTGCGCGTGATCCGGTACGGGGAAGTATACCTGCTCCTGGCCGAGGCATATCTGAGGGGGACAAGCCACAATGAAGCTAAGGCAAAAGAACTTATCAACACCCTACGGGAAAAGAGGGTAGTTGTAATGCCGGGCGAGTCATCCTTTAGGACAGTGGATGACTTGATTGCTAAGTACAGCCAATTTTCATCTGTATTGGATGTGCTGTGGTACGAACGCCGGGTCGAACTGGCCGGAGAGGGCGACAGGTGGCATGATCTTGTTAGGAGGCAGGAGGCAGCAAGTGTCATAACTGCAGGTTCTTATGCATCAAACTGGGACGACAAAGATGTATATATTCCAATTAGTTTGAAAGAAATAGGTGCTTCCGGTGGCTCCTTAAAAGCCTATCCCGAAGAATAGTTTCTTAGGATTGTAGCCATAAAGTTAATAGCCGGTGAACCAAATTGTGTTTGTCCCCAATGGCAAGCTATCGTTTTTAGCCTGTTTGGCCAACGCAATTTGGTTCCGGTTTTCTTTGAAAGGAACTGTTTCAACCGCGGCAAATGGTTGGATATTTCAGGCTGCCGGTATCTTAAAAGTTCAAGAATGAAATTTAAAAATCAGAAAAAGAGAACGGACAACGATCTGAAACGGAACGGCAATACGTTCCCTTTTTGTCTTTTATTCTGAACTGTTTAAACTGCTTGTGAAGTGATAAAAGTTTGACTATGAAATCATCTAAGTTATTTTTTGCGCTTTTTTTAACCTGGGCACCATTGCTTTTGTTTGGACAGAAATTGCCAAACATCTTGTTTGCCATTGCCGACGATGCAAGCCATTTTAGTTGCTATGGGTATCGTTTTCTGCATACCCCAAACATTGACAAATTGGCTGACGAAGGATTGCGGTTCAACAACATGTACACGCCAAGCAGTAAATGTGCCCCTTCAAGGGCTGTATTGCTTACCGGAAGAAACCCCTGGCAATTGGAAGCAGCTGCAAATCACCAATCAACCTGGCCTGCGAAATTTAAAAGTGTGGTGGAGGTGTTAACAGAGAAAGGCTATTATACCGGATATACCGGGAAAGGCTGGGATCCGGGAATCCATCCTGAAGGCAGGAACCTCACAGGGCAGGAATTCAATAAGCTGCTTTGTGATTCTGTGCCGGCAAAGGGGATCAATAAATTCGATTATTCGGGCAATTTTAAACTGTTTTTACAGGAGAAGTCAAAAGATCGGCCTTTCTTTTTCTGGTATGGGTGCAAAGAGCCCCACAGGGGGTATGAGTTCATGTCGGGGGTTAAAAATGGAAAACGTTTGGACGATCTGGATTTCCTGCCTTCGTTCTGGGGAACTTCTGAAACCGTAAAACACGATATTCTCGATTATGCTTTTGAGGTTGAATATTTCGACAAACAGTTGGGTAAGATAATTCAATATCTCGACGAAGCAGGAGAGCTCGAAAATACACTGATCATTGTTAGTTCCGATAACGGAATGCCTTTTCCACGGTACAAAGGCCATCCTTACGATTTCTCCACCCGGGTTCCGTTTGTTGTAAACTGGCTAGGCAAAATAACTGATCCAAACCGCGAAGTAAACCAGTTTGCAAGTTTTATCGATTTTGCACCTACTATTCTCGAGGTGGCTAATATCAAGCAATCAGAAACCGGAATGCAAAAAATTTCAGGAACAAGCCTTATAGATATTTTCAAAAACAAGCCATCCGGACGTGATTTTGTTTTAACAGGCCGGGAACGCAACGACTGTGTCCGCCCGAATGGATGGGGCTACCCGGTGCGCAGCATCCACAAAGGCAATTTTGTTTATATGCATAATTTTGAGCCCGACCGCTGGCCATGTGGCGACCCCGAAACCGGTTACAGGGATACGGACGGCAGCCCAACAAAAAGTCGGACACTGGCAGAAGGCTCCGAAAGTATCATTTTTAGACTATGTTACGGAAAGCGGCTCAAAGAAGAGTTGTACAACATTAAAAACGATCCGGAATGTTTGACAAATCTCGCCGAAAAGCCAGAATTTGAAAACCTTAAAAAGGAAATGAAAAATGAATTGTTTGCCCTGCTCAAGCAGCAAGATGATCCACGCATATTCGGCCGGGGTGAAATTTTCGACCAATACGATTTTGAACGGCGCAATAAAGAATACATGGAATTGGTCAATAATGAGAAAACGAAGAAGAAACAGTCAGGAAAATAAAGGGATATCTTTTACGAATGATGCTTCATGCACAAACGATTTGCAGTTCTACCTCCGGCATTGATAATCAAGAGCAACAAAAACGAATCCCTGAAAAAATTGCCGAATTGGTGAACAAGTATGAAAACCGGAAATCACGTTATTCAAACAAACTAAAATAAAAAACAAACAATGAGGACATTACTTTTGATTGGCATTTTAGCTATTGCAGCAAAGTTCAGCATGGCAAATGCAGGAGATGGAAATGAAAGGCCTAATATTATCATTATCCTTGCCGACGATCTCGGCTGGGGCGATGTTGGGTTTAACGGCTGTACCGATATCCCTACACCAAATTTGGATAAACTTGCAAAAAGTGGCGTTACATTCAATGCAGGTTATGCATCGCACCCATACTGCAGCCCGAGCCGTGCAGGTTTGCTAAGTGGTAAGTACCAGGCCCGTTTTGGGCATGAGGCAAACACCCAAAAGCCAATAACCAGAGCTCCTATGGGGCTTCCATTAAGCGAAACCCTGATTTCGAATGTGCTAAAAGATAACGGGTATATTACCTGTGCAATAGGCAAATGGCATCTGGGCGATAGTATACAGTTTTGGCCTGTAAACAGGGGGTTCGACAATTGGTTTGGCTTTACAGGGGGAGGCCGAAATTACTGGGGTAAAACATGGGACAAGAAAACAGACCACTGTATTTATCGCGATGGGAAACCCGAACCGTTAAACGAGTTGACCTATCTGACCGACGATTTTACCAATGCTGCGGTAAATTATATCGGCGAATATTCAAAGAGCAAAAAGCCCTTTTTTATGTATCTGGCCTATAATGCGCCACATGCACCTTTTCATGCTACAAGTGAGCACCTCCATAAAACCGATCATATTGAAGATGGGCAGAGGGCTGTTTATGGTGCCATGGTGGCCGGTATGGATGCCGGAATCGGAAAAGTAATAGACAAGCTAAAACAAACCGGCGAATATGAAAATACGCTGATCTTCTTTTATAGCGATAACGGCGGGCATGGAATGGGAACAAGCAACATGCCATACCGGGGGAAAAAGGGGATGTTGTTTGAAGGAGGTATCAGGGTGCCTTTCTGCTTTTCGTGGCCAAAAGAAATTACAAGCGCCAGGGTGTATGAGCAGCCGGTTATCGCACTTGATATTTTTCCAACAATACTTGAAGCATCCGGCATTGACTATAAAAACCGAAATCAATTGGACGGAAAAAATCTCTTGCCATTTCTTAAAAATAAACAACAGGAATCTCCCCACGACCAATTGTTTTGGAGATATTCTGACGGAATGGGCTATGCCGTCAGAAAAGGTGATTACAAGCTGGTTAAAGATGCCGTACGCGATGGGGTTTTCCTGTTCAATATTAAAAATGACCCTTACGAACAAGTCAATCTGGCCAGCCAAATGCCAGAGAAATTGAAAGAACTGACAGGAGCATATAACAAATGGAACGAACCAAACATTCCAAGTCTTTGGCACGATGAGCACCCTGAAAATGTACTGAATACCAAAAAAGAAAGGGAGGAAGCTATTCAAAAAGCATGTGCCGGTGAAAAATCATCAACACAGAAGTAGTTTGTAATCGTTTAGATTGCGTTTGACGGTAGAGATCTATTTGTCCTAAAGGTGAATGAGTTTTTCGAGGAATTTTCTTTTGGGATGGTCATTGGGAATGGGGAGCTTGGTTGGCTCCCCTGTCCATTTATAGTAGGACTTATTTATCTCAGGTTAGTCTTTATTTTGGACTTTTCCCACTTCAGCTTATTGGTTGGGGTTGCAAATTATTTTCTTTAAAAACCATCGACAATTGTTGGCTACATTGCCCGAAAAAAATCAACCCAGTTTTAGCAATCACCCATTTTTTCAAAGTTTAACGAATATTTTTCATTTAAAAGCAATGCATAATTCTGACAAAATGCATTATAGGCATTAAGGGCTTTTTGTTTTTGCTTCAAATGAAGCAATGCATTTACTTGCAACTTAATGGCTTCATCAGACAGTGTGTCGATCGAAAGCCATAGCTTAGAAAAATAAGCAAGATTTCCCCAGTCTTTTATTTCCTTGTATTCTTCGCATTTTTGTGCGAGGGTAGATAGTCTTTTGTCATCATAAAGCCTGACGAGGGTGTCAAAACCATTTGTTAAAATGCGGTTGTCTAATTTGATATTGTGAACCGACGATTTATAATTCAGTTGCTGCAATAACGTAGTAAACGATTCAATGTCGATAAAAACTGTTTTGTCTATTTTTATTTGCCAGGTTTTGTTTTGGTAATTTAGGTCTAAACCTGAAAGGCGTTTGAAGATGGTGCGCAGTCGGTGTATGTTTGTACTTCGGTTGTTTTTTTGCAGAACAGGAGATTCGTCAGGCCATAAGATATCCGACAATTCGAAGGATGAAACATTGCGCTGATAGACCTTGGGATAAAGCAGTATTAATGCAAATAGTCGAATAAGGGTAGGTGAAAATTCATTTGAAATATCCTCGCCATCATTATTGTAGGCTCTGAATTTTTGAAGAAAATAGACGGCATTTTTCAGGGGAAATTCATTAGTTATGGCGTTTCTTAAAATATTTAAGTTACTCTTCTTTCTTTTTATTTGTAAAACAAAAATTACAGCCAATAGCATTAATGACAATGCCGGAACAAGATACCCAGCAACACTTGTTTTTTTATCGGGCAATAAGGTTTTTAGTTTCCCATTATATACTTCCTTTATTTCTTCATCGCTTAGTTTTCTGTTCCAAATGGCTATTTCCGACATGTTGCCATCGTAAGAATCGTTCCAAAAACTTCTCCCTATTTCGATAGTGTTAGCATTGCCCGTTCCTGATTCAATGGGCTGCGAATCGATTTTTATACCATTTAAATAGTAATCAATTTTATGATTGTAGTTTAAGCTAATAGCAACATGTATCCATTGGTTATCAGATGTTTCACTTGGTTTCGATTTAATCCCGTATTTCATGGGCACACTGTACCAAAGTTGCTTGGTTTTACTCAGATATCGGAATGAGAAATCACTGTTTCCAATTAATGCAAGAGGACTTTCATTGTTTGTCGGTTTTATCCATAAGGCAATTGTTTTTTGTGCATCAAAAGTTATGTTGTCTACTTTGGCATACGATTTTCCTGAAACAAAATAAGCAGATTCCTTCGCTTTTTGGTTTTTCGGAAACGTGATATGCTCAGTAACATCCATATCGATTTTATTATTGGCCAAGTTTCGACAATCATTAGCTAATGGTAGGTATAGCTTTAGCCCGTAGGTTAATGAAGGATGTAATCCCGACCGATTGTATTCTTCTTTTATCTCTTTTTCTGTCAGTGTTTTATTCCATATTCTTAGCTCATCCATGAAACCCTCGGCACCTACACCGTACATGTCTTTTCCTAAAACCACCTGTTCTTTCTTTTTCCACCAATCATCCGGAATGCTATCGCGGGTAATTAGGTCTCCATTGAAATAGATATTTAAATGTCCCTTTTTATTTAAGGTGAAACCAATATGTTGCCATTGGTCTTCAGTCAATACTGCCGGGGTTTCTATATCCATCCTTTTCCAAAGGTTAAATTGTAACTGTTTGTTCGATAGGTACCTGAAATAGAAAACATTTTGCTCACCCAATATAGCTCCGGGATGACGTTGAATATTTTGAGGACGCAGCCAAAAGGAAACAGAAATGGCAGTGTCTCTTTCATTATTGATGAAATGTGCATTTTTATTCGGGTCGAATTTTACAACCAAAGCTCTTACCTCATCGTTGCCAACAGAAATTAAGTTCGTTGACTTTTCTTGTGCTACAACGTTCAAATCATCGGCAAAGATTAATCCTTTGTTAAGTATCTGCCCCCAACAAATCGTAGTAAAAAACAGTGGAAAGAGTATTAATAGAATTCTGATCTGATTTGTTAGGTTCATATGCGGTTTTATTGCCCAAACGTAGATTTCAAAAATAGATTAATTACTTGAAACAACCAATAACTTGTTGATCTCGCATCTTTAATTGCGAATATACTTTTTAGAGCTTAAAACATGAATTTTAACCCATTTTTTACCCCAAATGGTAACCCTCGTTTTAACCTGCCAGTTTTCATATTTGCACTGTAAATCAATATTATTGGATATAAACAAAGCTTAGATAATGAAAGACGTATGTAGCTCTGTAACAGATGGAGGTGTGGTTAAGTGCGAATTCCATGAGATAACTTTGTTGATAAACATTCTAATTTTATGAATAAATTATTGCAATTATTTATTGTAATCTGCCTGGCGTTTCAGGCAGGTACAAGCCGGGGGGACAGCTTAAATTCAGTTCCGGGAAAAGACAAAAAATTGAACGTATTGCTTATTTATACCGACGACCATCGTTACTCAGGCGTTCATGCACTGGCCGGGATGCAGGTTAAAACTCCCAATATTGATAAACTGGTAGCGACAGGTGCCGTTTTTCATCATACGTACTTAAATGGCGCATTTCGTGGAGCAACTTGTTGTCCCAGTCGAGCAGAATTAATGACCGGGCGTAATGCGTATCAATTGGACGGACAGGGCACGGTTTTGCCAGATGAGCAAATTACAATTGCCGAAAATTTCAAGAAAAACGGTTATCATTCGCATGTTATTGGTAAATGGCACCAGGATAATGCCTCGCTTACCCGTTCATTTAACAGCGGAGACAAGTTAATGAGTGGTAACCTGGGAGCTTATTTAACTGACCACTGGAGGATGCCAATGTGGGATTTTCAGGAAGATGGTGTTTATGGAAAAGACAAAGGCTATCTGATTTGTTACGATGAAAACGGAAAGGAATACCAACGTTCAATTAAAGATACTGATAAAAAAGGGCCATACGGGCTTGAAGGCGACGGGCCACACTCCTCTGAAGTATTTGGACGTGAGGCTGCGAAGTTTATCACTAACTATTCCGAAGACAAGCCATTTTTTATGTATCTGGCATTTCATGCGCCTCATGACCCGCGTCAAGCTCCTAAAGAGTATCGCGACATGTATCCTTTAGACGAGATTCAACTTACTCCGTCGTACATGCAGGAACATCCGTTTGATAACGGCCACCAGATTTTAAGAGACGAAGAGCTGGCACCATGGCCCAGGACAGAACAAGTTGCAAAGGAACATCTGGCTGCTTATTATGCTATTATTACCCATTTGGATGCACAAATTGGTAACGTAATCGATGCCCTGAAAAAATCGGGTCAGTACGAAAATACCTTAATCGTTTTTTCGGGAGACAGTGGTTTGGGTGTTGGCAACCACGGATTGATGGGAAAACAGAACTTATATAATGAGGATGGAATTCATGTTCCTCTTGTTTTCTCGGGTGGTGCCATAAAATCGCATTCAAACCATAATGCGCTGTGCTACATTCACGATATATACCCAACCATTTGTGATATTGCAGGAGTTGATATTCCATCGTCGGTTTCAGGTAAAAGTTTGTACCCGGTTTTAAAAGGCGAAAAAGAAACGGTTCGCGAATCACTGTATTTTTCTTACCGCCAGTTTCAACGTGGCTACATGAAAGGAGATTATAAATTAATTGAATATGTAAAGGCCTTGGACGAAAAGGAAAAAGTATTGATGGGCTCACGGGTTACGCAACTGTTCAATATTAAAATAGATTTTTGGGAGCAACACAACCTGGCGACCCATAAGGATTATCGTGAAAAAGTTAAGGAAATGCAAGCCGAAATGCGCCAGGCTGCTGCCGAAATTGGCGATACGCCTGAAAATGCCGGGATTACTGTTGACTTTTGGGATTATTACCAGCAATAAAAAAATTTCGATTTTGAATGATTGAATATTGTACCATGAATTTAAAGGTTGATTTAATTAATGGAAGATCAACGGTTTGGGCTTTCACGATTCTCTTAATTGTTTTGGGACTTGGTTCAGGGCTTTCTGCTCAAACTGTCGATACCCAAACTTTTAATAATGCCATGCCTAATTCTTCAGGCATTGTTTCTTCAAAAGAACTTAAACTGGCTCCGTATGAAGAGATGGTGTTTTATGCTTCCGATTGGTGGCCTGGCGGTGGTAATCGTATTTACCCCCGTTATAGCAAAAACAACGATTTAGATGATGGCTATACTGGTGGTGTAATGTTGCTTCTTAAACATGCCGAAGGCGATTATACTTGTTACCTGGCTGGAGCCAATAACGATATTTTTTCATGGTTTAGTACTACTAATGGAAAAACCTTTTTTATTAATACCGGAACATTAGGAAAAGCCACCTATTCGGGCAAGAATAAAATTATATACACCAAAGCTTTTGCAAATAGTGCTTATGAGGCCATTAATAAAGTATGGCAACTGCATTTGGAAAGCGAATTTAATACGACAACAGTAAGGCTGCGTCAAAATAAAGAGTATCCAGAATATTTTAACTATTTGGGATGGTGTAGTTGGGAAAGTTATTTTCGGAATACTTCGGAGGAAATTCTGATGGAAGCAGTAGCATCTTTCGAATCGGGGAATGTACCAATCAGATATCTGCTAATGGATGCCGGGCATCAGCAATATAAAAAAGGGGAGCCTTTTACCTATCATGTGTTGGAGCGGTTTAAACCATATCCCGAAACTTTTCCAAGCAATTACGCCAATTTGTTGGACATGCGTAAAAAAGATAAGGTAAGCTGGATGGGGATTTGGCTGTCGTTTTTAGGAGGACACGATGGAATACATCCTACCAATCAAGTGCCGGATAATGTAAAAAAGGTGTTGGCAAAAACCAATATGAATAGCCTTATTCCATCAGGTTCTAAAAAGGAAGCAGCTACATTTTATAAGAGTTACATCGATGTTCATGTTACCGAACCAGGATGGGATTTTACTAAGGTAGATTTCATGTCGAGGGCATTAACGATTTATGCTGGGGGCGAATATGCCAATATCCCTATTGAAAATAATGATGGTGCCTTTGATAATCCATATTTAGCATCGAGCAACCTGACCTGCGCTTTGGAAGAAAAATTGGCAGCTGACAATTTGGGGTTAATCAATTGTAATTCTCAAAGCGCATTTTCAATTTTTAATAACTCAACATCCGTAATTGCTCGTTGTTCTGAAGATTATAAACTCTACGATTTAGGGCGTGCCCGTGGTCATCTGTTTCATTCCTATAGTTCCATGCCGTATTTAGGAAACGTGCTTTGGGGCGACCACGATATGTTTCATTCTTCCGATACCGTATCTGGGAAGATGATGGCTATTTCAAAAGCCATGTCTGGAGGGCCAATTTATTTGTCAGACAAGCCTGATCATTTTGATATTGAAAATATTAGTCCGCTTTGTTATTCCGATGGGGAGCTGTTGCGTCCTTTGGAACCTGCCGTGCCTACAGAATCTTCACTGTTTTGGGATGCACAAAGTAACCCTGAAGTTTATATGGTATTTGCGCCACTGGCAAACAAATCGGTAGCATTGGTGGCCTATAATTTGTATGCCGAAATCCTTATGGATGAAAGCCGTTTGGAAAAACTGGCAGCAAATAATATTCCCCATGGCTTATTGAATTTATTGCGAGAATCGGGTGTGAATAAGTTTTCAAATCATACCGATCTTTTTGATTTTCTCACAGACTTGGAGAAAGATTTTCCAGAGCTAAAGAAATACCGGAATGAGATTTACAACTTGCTAAATCAATGGGCCAATGAAAAAACGGTTTCGGGAACAATTCATAAAGATTTGTACAAGAATGCAGGAGTAATGATGCAGCCAGCAGAATATGATTGGGAGATTCCGGCAGGCGGACTTATTTGTTACGATTGGTATAATCAGAAGGCATATAAACTGAATAATCCTGTTGAGTTTAAGATTGATGGTTTTGGCGATAGGTTATATCATTTACTGCCTGTAAATAAAGGTTGGGCAATAGTAGGCGATGTGAGCAAATATCTTTCTCCGGCGGCTTGCAAAGTAATTTCCCAATCGGAAAAAGAAATGACTATTGAGTTGAAAGAAGCCGGCGAAATAGTTGTGTTTAAAGACTGCAAGAAACTCACTTCAAATATTGGAAATATCTCGTCATTTGGGGGCAATTTATGGAAAATAGTAGTCCCGCAGGGAATTTCCACTAATCAGCTAAAAATTACATCACATGAGGAATAAGAATATTTTAGTACTTATTATTTTTTGTTTGGCTTGTCAAATTGTAAATGCACAACAATACTACGGAAAAAACAAAGAAGTTGCGTTAACTACTATTCAACCGCAGGGTTGGATAAAAGAATTTTTACAGCGTCAGGCTAATGGATTGGGAGGAAATTCCACTGTTTCGGGTTATCCGTTCAATACAAATATGTGGATGGAAGATATTCATGTTCCTGTTGGCCATGCCGGAAAATTGCTGTGGCCCTACGAGCAAACCGGGTATTTTATCGATGGTTCGCTGCGCTGCGGCTACCTGATTAACGATACGGCTCTAATCAATTATGCCAAACGTAATTTCGATTATACCTTGTCTCATGTGGGCGGCGATGGGATTTTAGGGCAGCCAAACTGCGATGCCTGGGCGTGTGTGGTTTATTTCAGGGCTTTAATGGCCGAATACGATGCCACAGGAAATAAGGAAATAATCGATAAACTCACTACACACTTTCTGAAAACACCCCGTTTGTTTAACGCCGGACGGGATTTGCTCAGCATTGAACAAATCCTTTGGTTGTATGGCGAAACAGGGAATGCTGAATTACTTGGTTTGGCCTTGGAAAGCTTTCACAACAGTAAAGGGACACACCAGGGCGGAGAATATGCCCATGGGAAAGATTTGCTTGATAAACCGTCAAAAGTTTTAGAGGAAATGCTTTCCGATAAAGTTCCTCAAGGGCATGGTGTTTCGAATATGGAGCAGGCAAAAATTCCGGCCATTGTTTATTTGTACACCGGCGAGCAAAAATACCTCGATGCTTCCATAAACCAATTTAAAAAATTGGAACAGCACCACATGTTGGTCGATGGGTGCCCAAGCTCGGTTGAACACTTAAGCGGAAAAGCTATTGATATGGCACACGAAACCTGCGATATTGTTGACCTTTCGTGGAGTGCCGGTTATATGCTAATGGCTACAAACGATGGACTTTATGGTGATATTATTGAACGGGCAATATTTAACGCCGGACTGGGGGCCATTGATAAAGAGTTCAGGGCACACCAATATTATTCGGCACCAAACCAGCCTGTTGCAGCCGAAAATACCAGTCAGTTTAACAGCCATTTAAGTTGGGCAGGAATGGCAACCGGGCGCATGTGTTACCGCACCGGCCACGACACCGAGTGTTGCACCGGAAATATCCAACGTATGATGCCGGCGTATGTTTGCCGTATGTGGATGGAAAAGGCTGATAATTCGGGTGTAACAGCTGCATTGTATGGTGCTTCAAATTTCTCGTTCAGTAAAAATAATTCTGAAATAAATATTCAGGAGGAAACCAATTATCCTTTCGATGAATACATCAGTTTTACGTTTTCGATGAGAGAGGAAACAGCCTTTTCTTTCAATATGCGTATCCCGGCGTGGTGCAAGCAACCTGAGATTCTAATAAATGGCAAGCAGATGAAGAATTTCAATATTGAAAAAGGAATGGTGAAAATTGAACGCAAATTTGCCGATGGCGACAAGGTTGAGCTCAATCTTCCGATGGAGATGAAACTTACATCTTGCGGGATTGAAAACGAGGGTGTTGCAGTAGAAAGAGGTCCCTTGGTTTATTCGCTTCCGGTTAAAAACAAAACCATCACTTTCCCATATATTGGCGACCCAAAATTGAAAGATTTTCCCAATAAACTCATGTATCCGGCATCGGATTGGAGCTATGCTCTGGATATAACAGACATTAACGAGGCTGAATTTATAGAAACAAACGCTGATGTGGATCACTACCCCTGGAATATAGAACATACTCCCGTAAAAATAAAAGTGCCTGCCCAAAAGGTGAAAAACTGGACGATTGATGGAACAAAACATGTTTCAACCTTTCCCAATAAATTGGAACTGTCCGGCAAAAAGGAAACGCTTGAACTGGTTCCACTGGGCACTACTTATTTACGAATGACCATTTTTCCTAAAACCAAATAAACTATGTAGCAATGAAACTATTCAAATATCAACTCATCCTAATTGTTTTAGTTATTGGAGGGCTTGCATTTAAACCTGTGCAGGCCCAAAAAAACGGGCAACCCAACATGGTTGTAATTTTGGTCGACGACCATGCTTTTGAAGCCATTTCAGCCTATGGTGGTTACCTAAAAGATTATGCAAAAACGCCAAACATCGACAGGATAGCCCGGGAAGGGATGCGTTTCGATGCTTTTGCCTGCAATAACTCCATCTGTTCGCCGAGCCGAGCCAGCATTGTTACCGGACAATACAGCCATAAAAACGGGGTGGAGCAGTTAAACGGAACCATCAATGCAGGTTCGCCGCAATATCCCGATTTGCTGCAAAAGGCCGGTTACCAAACCTGGCTGGTGGGCAAGTGGCACCTTGAAAATACCCCAAAGGGTTACGAAAAGTACATGACAGTTAAAGGGCAGGGCACCTATTTTAATCCGGTTTTTGATGGCTCTGAAGGTCATTGGGAGCGCGATGGATATTCAACCGATGTGTATACCGACATTGCCATGGATTGGCTGCAAAAGCGCGACAAAAACAAACCTTTTTTGTTAAGCCTGCAGTTTAAAGCGCCGCACCACGAGTATGGCCATGCCAAACGTTACGATAATTTGCTGGCCGGTGTTGAAATTCCGGAGCCGCCAACATTGTACGAAGACGTCCGGAACAGCAATTCAAATCTTAAAAAAGAGTTTCTCAGGAATAGTAAGTTTCACATGGTGCATGGTTCGGACGGTACGGGTTATTACCACCGGCATTTGAACGACCCCGAACCCGATGCCATGGGAAAAATTAATGCAGATACCGATGCCGAAAAAATCAGTGCAGCTTATCAGCACCAAATTCATAAATACATCCGCTGCATTGCCGGAAACGACGACAATGTAAAACGGGTGCTGGATTATTTAGATGCGGAAGGTATTGCTGAAAATACCATCGTCATCTACACTTCCGACCAGGGCTACTGGCTAGGACAACATGGTTTTTACGATAAGCGCCTGATTCTGGAAACCTCAATGCGGATGCCTTTTCTGATTCGCTATCCGAAGCTTATAAAGCAAGGAACCATAAACAACGATTTATGCATGAACGTGGATATTGCCCCAACTTTGTTGGAGTTGGCGGGAGTTGAGATTCCTGAATCCATGCAGGGAAATAGTTTGGTGCCGATGTTGAACGGAAAACCGGCGCCAAAAAACTGGAGAAAATCGCAGTTTTACAACTACTGGCAGGCTCCGTTCCATTATGGTATCCGGACCGAAAGGTTCACTTATGTGAAGATAAAAGATCATGCACCTGAGCTGTTTGATAACAAAATTGACCCAAACCAAGAGAATAATGTAGCTGCCAATTCGAAATATAAGAAGACAATTGCCAAGTTGGAAAAAGAATTGCAGGGGCAGATAGAAACAATTGATATTAAAACGGAAGAATTACCCGGGATGGCCCCAAAGAATTAATCTTATGAGACGATTATTTTTAACGACTTTTATTGTGTCAGGCTGTGTGATTTTTAGCAATGCTACCATAAAAGCGAAGGACAACCGACCGAATATCGTTGTGCTTTTTGCCGATGATTTGGGCTACTCCGACATTGGCTGTTATGGTGGTGAAATTGAAACGCCAAACCTGGATGCTCTTGCTGGAGAAGGACTTCGTTTTACACAATTTGTCAATCAGTCAAAATGTGCACCGTCAAGGGCATCTTTATTGACCGGGTTGTACGCGGTAGAAGCAGGATGTATGGGGCCTCCTGAGCAGATGGTAAATGGGATAACCATTGCCGAGCTTTTAAAACAAGCCGGTTACCATACCTTAATGGCAGGGAAATGGCATGCAAGCGAAAATCCTGTTAAGCGGGGATTCGACCATTATTTTGGTATTTGTAGCGGGGCAGCAAATTATTTTTATCCGGGCAAAGAAACATATATGAAAGACAAAGAGGTACTCATGCCATACAAACCTGAAAATCCGGATGAATTTTTTACCACAGAGGCTTTTACGGATGAAGCCACAAACTATCTGGATAAATATGGTAAAAGCGGCAATCCCTTTTTTTTGTATGTGGCTTATAATGCTCCCCACTGGCCCTTGCAGGCCCGTCCGGAAGATGTTGAGAAATATCGAGGAAAATATATGAAAGGCTGGGATGTTGTTAGCCATGAGCGGTTTAAACGTCAGCAACAGATGGGCTTGGTAAAACCTCAGTGGAAATTGCCGCCACGCGATGAGCAGGTTGATGCTTGGGAAGATTTCAAGCAGAAAGATGCTGCTGATTTGACCATGGCAACCTATGCTGCCATGATTGACCAAATGGATGTCAACATTGGCCGGATACTCAATAAACTAAAAGCTATTGGTGCTGAGGATAATACGTTGGTAATATTTTTGTCGGATAACGGTGCATGTGCCGAAGGAAAAATGTGGGACGGCAAGGATGAAAAGCTACGGCCAGGTACAAAAAACTCCGGTGCTAAATTAGGGATAGAATGGGCCTGCGCTGCAAATACCCCATATCGGAAATACAAGCGTTCTATGTTTAATGGCGGGCAGGTTACACCGTTTATTGCTCGTTGGCCGAAAGGCATAAAAGCCAAAGGTGAAATTACGTTTCAGAAAGGAAATATAGTTGATTTGCTACCAACTTTTGCCGAATTGGCCGGTATCAAATATCCCGAAGGTGAAACATGGAAAGTCCCCGATGAAGGTAGCCTGAAAACGGAATGGAGGATCCGTCCACTCTCCGGAAAAAGTCTGGTACCCATTTTTCATGACAAGATAGCCGAACAACCCAATATCATTATGGGGCATTTTCAGGGTGGGCGGATGATGATTGATGGCAATAAAAAACTAGTGTCCGATGGTGGCGATGGCGCAATTCTTCATTTGTACGATTATCCCTGGGAATTGTACGATTTGGGAAGCGATGGTTCTGAGACAAAAAACCTGGCCTCTCTAAATAGGGCTTATATTGATTCGATGGATGCTATTTACCGAAACTGGATTGATGAAATGGATGCACTGAACGGGATAAAGTCGCATAGTCAATATCAACCACACTTTACCCGCCAACAACGCGAGGCAGCAAATGAACTTGAAAAAGATATCCGTTTGCAGCAAATATTGGCCGAACGAAAAAAAGTTGGCCTGCTTATAATTGATGAACTTGCACAACAAAATCTTAAGGTAGAAACCTGGTTGGGAATGGAAAGAATTCAAATATCGTATTACGGTCATGTTGTAAATGGCAAAAAATACCAGACAAAAACAGAGCGATTGAAAAGTTTATACGAACAGTGGGATGCTTTGAGCTCAAGAGCTGAGATCTGTTGTATTGACAAAGGTGCTTTATATGCAGATGTTTGGCAACTGCAGGAACGTATCCGGTGTAAAGCTTCTGCCGAAGAATTAAAATAGTGTCTATGATAACAATGCATAAAAAATTGGCCCTTATATCTTGCTGGTTGGTATTGCTGGTTGGAGTAATACAGGCTGAAAACAAGAGTGAACGTCCAAATGTACTAATATTGTTTTTGGACGATCTTGACCCTGACTTTGGCTGTTACGGCAATACACTGGTGTCAACACCAAACATCGATAGGTTATCGGAAGAAGGAATGCGCTTTACGCATGCTTTTGCGGCAGGTACCGTTTGTAGTCCCAGTCACACTTCGTTATTTACAGGTTGCTACTCATCAACCATTAGCTGCCCACACCATCGCAGCACTTACATTGATAAATTACCCGCCGGATACACTATTTTAACTGAGTTGATGGCGGAGGCGGGCTATTTTACGGTAAACTTTAAAAGTAATGGCGACTACATGTACAATAAGGTGTATGGGGCTACCGCCAAAACTGATTTAAATTTCGACCGCGGAAAGCCGGAAAATAATCAGGAAAGCGGCAAGGAAGTTTTCGACAATTTGCACATTATAGACCCAACTAATATTTCAACTTATTTTAAAGGAGGTGCCTGGAACAATAAACAAACGGACCAGCCATTTTTTGCCTATGCCAATATTGAAACGGGCAAGAAACATGGTTTTGAACCTGGCCGGAAATGGGCAAAAGAACACGGCATTGCAGTTGACTCAACAAAAGTATCTGTTCCCCTCTTTTATTCCGACACGCCAGAAATCAGACAGGTCTTAGCTTCGGCGCTCGATGCAGTTTCGCATACCGATGTCGAGGTGGGGAAATTTTTGGTTGCTTTGGATCAGGCAGGCTTAAAAGAAAATACCTTGGTGATTTTAGCTTCAGACCATGGTGCCACATTGCCGCGACATAAACAATGTTTGTGGTACACCGGAATTCATGTCCCCATGATTATTCGCTGGCCGGGAAAGGTTGATGCCAACTCCATAAATACAGAACTGGCAAGTATTATCGATATTGCTCCAACCATTTTAAAGGCAACTAAAAACGATATTCCCAGAACAATGCAGGGAATTAATCTTTTAGGAAATGACTTGAAAAAACGTGATTGCATTTTTGCCACCCGCGACGGGATGAATAATTATTTTGATTGCTCGAGAGCTGTTATTACAAAAGACTTTCATTACATCCGTCATTTTTATCCTGAACTGCCTTTCCGTGGAAACCATTATGCAAGCAAGGTGCTTACTTTTCCGAGGATGCTTGAGCTTTACGAGAACGGTGAATTAAACGATGTGCAAAGTATTTATTTCGATTCGGAAAAAGCAAAGGAAGAATTGTATCAGTTGCAAAAAGAGGAGTGCCAGGTTGTGAATTTGGCTGAGAATCCAGGTTTTGAAAAGACTTTGAAACAATTCAGAAATAAATTAGAGAAATGGCAAAAAGAAAGTGGTGATGTCGTTTTAGATGCCCGCGAAATCTTGAAAATGGATAAAGTTCCGGAGGGGACTATGGTTGACGAACTATTACATAAACAAAATCAATAAAATGCAGAAACATTTAACCTTACTAAGTTTGTTTTTGGGGATAACATCGCTGTTTGTAAATGCCCAGGATATAAACTTCAATAAAAACTGGCTGTTTTACAATGATGTTGCCCAAGGGGCCGAAAACCCATCGTTTAACGATAGCCATTGGCGACAAGTTGACCTCCCGCACGACTGGGCCATCGAGGGGCCTTTCGATGAAAAATACAATGCACGTTGCGGGGGACTTCCTTTTCACGGAACAGGTTGGTACCGCAAAAATTTTCACTTATCAGCCCAAGACAAAGGTAAAATCATCAGTATTGAATTTGAGGGCGCGATGAAGAGCTCTACTGTTTGGATTAACGGTGTGAAGCTTGGATATCGTCCGTATGGTTACATCGGGTTTGAATACGACATGACAAAATATTTGAAGTTTGATGGCTCGGAAAATGTTGTGGCAGTGCGTTTAACCCCCGAAGATTTATCGACGCGCTGGTATCCGGGAGCTGGCTTGTATCGTAGCGTTTGGCTAAAAAAGAATGCTCCGGTACATGTCGCACAATGGGGAACCTTTATTACTACGCCTAAAGTAACCAATAAACTTGCCGTTGTTCAGAATGAAACTACCATAAACAACAAAAGCAGTCAGACTGAAAAAGTTACGGTAAAGCAAGAATACTTCTCGCCCAATGGCACAAAAGTGGCAAGTACTGCTGAGGAGGTAGAAATTGCAGCCAATTCGGAATATGTATCCGGAACGTGGGTAAATATTGAAAACCCTGAACGTTGGGAAATGAACTCCCCAAATTTATATACTGCAAAAACCTCAATTATTAAAAAAGAGGAGGTAATTGATTCCTACGAAACACGATTTGGAATCCGTACCATTAAGTATAGCGCAGACGGATTTTATTTGAACGATAAGCAGGTAAAATTTAAGGGTGTTTGCCTGCACCACGACAATGGTGCATTGGGTTCAGCTGTTTATAAACGTGCCGATGAACGCAAATTGCAAATAATGAGGAGTATGGGTGTAAATGCCATACGTACCAGCCATAATCCACCATCGCGCGAATTGTTGGAAATATGCGACGAAATGGGAATGTTGGTTTTAAACGAGGCTTTTGATGGTTGGAGTACACAGAAAACCGACAATGGTTATCATCTTGTTTTTAACGATTGGGCAGAAACCGACCTGAAAGATTTTATTCGCCGCGACCGCAATCATCCATCGGTAATAATGTGGAGCCTTGGTAACGAAATTGGCGAACAAAAAGATGCCAAATACGGATGGCGTACGGCCAAAATGATGAACGATTGGGCAAAAGAAATGGACAAAACCCGGCCAACAACCGTAGGATTAAATAATTATCCTCGCCCCTTTGATAGCAACTTTGCCCAACAGCTTGATATTGTTGGGATGAACTACAAACCAAACTTCTATAAAGAGGTGAAAGAAAATAATCCCGATTTGCCCATTTATGGTTCAGAGAATTCGAGTTGTACAAGTAGCCGGGGGGTTTATCACTTGCCCATCGAGAAGTACAATACTCATGAAAGTAAGCATGTAACCAGTTACGATATTATCGGGCCGCCTTGGGCATATCCGCCCGATATTGAATTTCACTTCTTAGAAGAAAATCCAAACATCATGGGGCAATTTGTTTGGACTGGTTTCGACTATTTGGGCGAGCCAACTCCATACGGAGGAAAAGACAATTCTACCAATGGCTACTGGAATGGCGATTGGCCTGTGCATAGCTCTTACTTTGGAATAGTTGATTTATGCGGTTTCCCTAAAGATCGGTTTTACCTCTACCAAAGCGAATGGAGCTCAGAACCTATGGTTCACCTTTTACCACACTGGAACTGGGAAGGTATGGAGGGCAAGGAAATTCCGGTTTATTGCTATACCAACTGCGAAGAGGCAGAGTTGTTCCTTAACGGAAAATCGCTGGGTAAAAGAATAAAAGGAAAAGATAAAACCGAAATCTTAATTGATTTTTCTAATTACGAACACAAAACCTTCCAATCAAAATATCGTTTGTCGTGGAATGTGCCATATCAGGCAGGAGAGTTAAAAGTAATTGGGTTCAAAGATGGGACAGCAATTCGTGAAGAAACTGTTACCACTGCTGGTAAACCGGCACAAATTGAGCTGTCGGCTGATAAGACAGAGTTGGTTGCCGATGGTCGCGATTTAGCTTATGTAACTGTTCGCATCCTCGATAAAAATGGAAACTTTTGTCCGCTTGCCGATAACCAGGTTTTATTCAATGTTGTTGGCGACGGAAAACTAATTGGGGTGGATAACGGGAACCAAGCGAGTTTGGAACCCTTTCAGGCAAAACAACGCAAGGCTTTTAATGGAATGTGTTTGGCAATTCTGAATAGTAGCGAAACTGCTGGCGAGTTTAAGTTGAATGCCACGTCGAAAGGATTAAGAAGTGCGGTAGTCGTGCTTAAAACAAATAAAACAGAGTAATAATGAACCTATTGAATAGAATAATTTTGCTGGCAGTTTCTGTGTTGGCATTGACACAGGTAAATGCAACACAGTTTATTGTAAGCGATTATGGAGCCCTTAATGACGGTATTACAGTAAATACGAAAGCCATTCAAAAAGCCATTGACGAGTGCACCAAAACCGGAGGGACTGTAATGGTTGATGGCGGCGGTACGTATGTTACCGGAACAATTTTCCTTAAAAGCAATGTTACGTTGCATATTGATAATGGCACTGTGTTACAGGGAAGCATAAACCAGGACGATTATCTGTCGAACGTTCATAAAAATATGTATGCCGGGGAAATCACCAAGGACCGTTGTTTGATTTATGCCGAAAATGCATCTTCATTTTCCATCGTAGGTCGTGGAACCATTGATGGGAATGGGCATCTTGAAAATTTTCCAAGAAACAAAGTCAATGGAAAACAAATACAGCGCCCAATGTTGTTGCGTTTTAAAGATTGCAACGACATTATCATGCGTGACATAAAATTGATTAATCCGGCTTCATGGACTTCGGCATGGTTGTATTGCAACAATATTGTGGTAGACGGGATTACAATTATTAGCCGGGTAAACGGCAATGGCGACGGACTTGATTTTGATGGTTGCCAGAACGTTCGGGTGAGCAACTCTAATTTCGACAATAGTGACGATTGTATTTGCCTGCAAGCCTCTTTGCCCGAAAAACCTTGCCGAAATGTGGTCGTAACCAATTGCATTTTCTCCACCCAATGGGGTGGAATGCGCATAGGTTTGTTATCGCGCGGAAACATTGAGTATGTAACCGTTTCTAATTGTACATTCCGGGATATTCAGGACTCAGGCTTGAAAATTCAACAGAATGAAGGAGGCGAAATGCGGTACATGACCTTTACCAACCTGGTAATGGAAAATGTTCCCCGACCAATTTTTATGACATTCTGCCAACAAACCGCTTGTGTTGAAACGCCTCAAGGTGAATACGAACCACTGAAGCGTATGCACGATATGAAATTCAGTAATATCATTGTAGATAATTCAAAAGGCGATAAAAACTCGGCTATTTTTTTGACTGGAATTCCAGGGCATTTAATCGAAGATATTTCCATCTCAAATGTCAATTTTATTGTTAGAGGTGGTGCTACCAAAGAAGATGCTGCGCAAAAAGAAGTAAAGGAATATACCCTGGAAAATATGAAGCGCTGGCCCGAGTTTTTTACCGTTGGGGCTTTACCGGCCTATGGTATTTATGCACGCCATATCAATGGATTGACACTCGACAATATTTCAATAAGAACAGTTGAAAAGGACGAACGTGTCCCTGTAATCCTTGATGAGGTGATGAATGCAGAAGTACGCTCAATTAAAGCCAATGGGAAGCTTTTAAAGGATAAAGAGATTATCAAATATTAATAAGGAAATAGAATGAAGATAACAAAAATCAATTATCTGTTTCTGTTCGTGGGAATAGTATTTCTGGCATCGTGCCAAACTAAAAGCCAATGGAACGTTACCAAATTTGGTGCAGTTGCAGATGATAAAATAGTGAGTACCGAGGCTTTTCAGAAAGCCATTGATGCCTGTAGCAAAGCGGGTGGGGGAACTGTACTTGTGCCCAGAGGAACGTTTTATGGAGGAACAATTGAATTGAAAAGTGGTGTTACACTTCATTTTGCAGAGGGCGCAGCTTATTTGGGAACACAAAAGCAGCTCGACTATAAAACCGATTGTGAAATTGCTGTTGAAATTCCATCTTCTTCAACGGCACAGATTTATGCTGTTGATGCATCAAATATCGCAGTTACAGGAAAAGGAATGGTAAGCGTTAGGGGAGATGCGGAGTTTTTCCCAAAAACCTATAAAAATGATGCGGGTAAGAAGAAGTACGGAATACGCCCGATGAACATCCGATTTATTCGCTGTAAAAATGTACGATTGGAAGATGTGCATATTACAAATTCTGCAGCCTGGAATGTCCACTTGGTTGATTGCGATAAAATTAAGATTAAAGGGATTAAAATTGATGGCCATGTAAATGTGAACAATGACGGGATTGATATTGACTCTTGCAGAGATGTTCTTATTGAGGATTGCGACCTTAAAGTTGGAGATGATGCCATTTGCCCCAAGGGAACACTCGATTCTCCAACAGAAGACCTGATTGTTAGAAATTGTAGAGTGAGCAGCCGTTGGGGGTGCTTTAAAATAGGAACATCTTCGCGGGGCGGCTTTAAAAACATTAAGGTAACCGACTGCTATTTTTACGATTGTCCGGGTGTGCCTATTAAACTGTTAATGGTAGATGGCGGAGTCATGGAAAATGTATTGATTTCTGATATAAAAATGGAACGTGTTTCAGGACCTATTTTTATTCGTTTGGGTGCCCGAAATCGCGATTATAAAACTACTATGGAGCAAGTTCACAGCGAGGATGCCAAATCGGAAGGTGAAGCTGTGAACATTATTAAAAACATAACCATAAAAAATATACAAGCAGACTTAACAACAACAGAACTTGAATCAAATACCATTTTTCTAACGGGGATTCCTAACCAGGACATAGAAAATGTTGTGCTTGAGAACATACAAGTAAGCTATCCGGGAGGAGGGAAGGAAGAACATTGTGATATTCAAATACCCGAAGATATCGCACGCTATCCTGAAAAAAGATATTTTGGTATTCCGCCATCGTGGGCGCTTTATGCCCGACATGTTAGCGGGCTTTCTATAACAAATCTAAAATGCACACTTAAGGGCCAGGATTTTCGCCATGCCGTTTTTACCGAAGATGTAAAAAAATTACATATCGATGGTTTGGAGCTTTCGTCTCAATCAGGTAATGCCGATAGATTGAAGCTTATAGATACGCCAGAACCAATTATTAATAATATAAAAGAGGTTGTTTTTTAATGGAAGGCTATGGTATAGGCTTGCAAAGAAATTGCGAAAATCAGGAACAATAAAATACAAATATGAATAAGTCAAATAGAAGAAACTTCATAAAAAGTACAGCATTGCTATCAGGTGGAACAATCATTGTCCCGACGATTATAGCGGCTTGTTCGCGTGGGAAAGAAGGGCACATTGCACCTAGCGACCGTATAACTTTGGCAGGAGTGGGATTAAATAGCAGGGGGAACTGCGATTTAAAAGATTTGATTAAGCAAAAAGATGTACAATTGGTTGCTCTTTGCGATTTGGATAAAAACCACCTGACAGACTCGAAGAAATTTTATCGGGATTATTATAAAACCAGAGATATTGAAGGTTATACTGATTATCGTGAGTTACTTGAAAAGGAAGCGATTGACGCGGTAATGATTGCCGTACCGGACCACTGGCATGCCATTTTATATACCGCTTTTGCTGAGAAAAAGATTGACATTTATGGCGAAAAACCATTGGTGGGGAAAATTGAAGAAGGGAAAAAAGTTGTTAAAGCTGTACGCAATTATGAAATTATTTTCCAAACAGGAAGTCAGCAACGTAGCATGAAACATTTCTGACATGCCTGCGAATTGATTGCCAATGGTGTTCTTGGTAAAATTGAACGTATTGAAGTTGGGATACCTGATATGACAGCGAAGATAGGAATGCCTCCAGTTGTAAAACCACCCCGCTCTATCGATTACGATTTTTGGGTAGGACCTGCCGAATACCCCGAATACCGTGGAATTTTACACGGACACTGGCGTTGGTTCAGAAACTACTCGGGCGGACAATTAACCGACTGGGTGGGGCATCATCTCGATATTGCGCTTTGGTCTATGGAAGAGGATAATGCTGAGCCTGTAGAAATCTCAGGGAAGGCAACATTTCGCGAAAATACCATTTTTGATGTGCCTTATTCGTTTGACATCCAGATGAAAATGGCGAATGGTGTTCCTGTTCGTTTATGCAGCGAATCACTTACTCAAAATTCTCATGGAGTTTGTTGGTACGGTGAAAAAGGCTGGTTACATGCCAACCGAAAAGAAGGTTTAAAAGCAAGTAGCGAAAATATTTTGAAAGAGGTAATCTCGGAAGATGGCATTCATTATTATAAGTCGGATGACCATGCGGGTAATTTTATCGAGTGAGTAAAATCGAGGAGAGCAAGAAGTTATACGAATTTGGTATTAACCGCCTGGAATAAAAAAAAGAAAGCAATAAGACAATGAAAAAAGTTAAAGCAATATTGTTGTTATGTGTAAGTATCATTTCAATTATTGCCTTTGGGCAACAATCGCAACAAAAAAATATCATCGTAATTTTGTCCGACGACCATGCCTACCAGGCAATTTCGGCGTATAACGACAGGTTTGCAGAGGTAGCACCAACCCCTAATATCGATAAACTGGCAAACAATGGTATTCGTTTCGACAGAAGTTATGTTGCCAACTCGATTTGTGCCCCATCACGCGCATCAATATTAACTGGAACGCATAGCCATATTAATGGCATTTTAACGCTCGATGAGGCTTTTAATGGAAAACAGCCAACCATTGCAAACATTCTGCAAAAAGCTGGTTACGAAACTTCAATAATTGGAAAATGGCACCTCGAAAGTAATCCCGTAGGTTTTAACTACTGGGATGTATTAATGGACCAGGGCGACTATTATAATTCTGATTTTAAAACACCCAATGGTGTAGTTAGAAACGCCGGGTATGTAACCGATGTTATAACCAACAAGGCAATAAATTGGTTAGAAAATGACAGGAACAAGGACAAACCTTTTATGATGATTGTGGGCAACAAAGCTCCACATTCTAATTGGATTCCACCAATGAAATACCTTACGTATTTCGATAATGTACAGTTACCGGAACCCGATAACTTATTCGATGATTTTTCGGGACGGGGAACTGCAGCAAAAGAAGCAAACATGAGAATGGAGAGCATGCAAATGGGCTGGTATTGCCAGCTGTGGACCGAACGAAAAGGCGAAAGAGATATTTACAACGACTACGGCGATAGGTTATGGGAGCGTGCTTACGGAAGATTGAACAATGAGCAAAAAGCAGCAATAGACCAAGCTTATAATAAAAAGAACGAAGCATTTGTTAAAGCCAATTTAAAAGGAAAAGACCTGGTAAGGTGGAAGTACCAACGCACCATGAAAAACTATTTGGGCTGCATTAAATCGGTTGACGACAATGTTGGGCGGTTAATGGATTATTTGAAAAAAGCGAAATTGGAAGAAAATACACTGGTTATTTATGTTTCGGACCAAGGCATGTTTATGGGCGAGCATAGTTATTTCGATAAACGATTGATGTACGAAGAAGCCGTTCGTACTCCACTTATTGCTTATTGTCCATCTTTAATTTCTCCCAACCAGATAAATAACGATTTGGTACAAAATATAGATTACGCACCCACTATTCTCGACGTTGCAGGTGTTGATATTCCTGCACACATGCAGGGACAAAGCTTAACACCGCTTTTTAACGGAGGCAAACTTAAGCAAGATAGAAAAAGCCTGTATTATCATTATTACGATTACCCGAGCGGTAGGAACATACACAAACACGAGGGAGTAATAACCGACCGCTACAAACTAATTCGTTATTACGAGTTAGACGAGTGGGAGTTTTTTGATTTAAAGAAAGACCCAACAGAAATGAAGAGCGAATACGATAATCCGAAATACGCTAAACAAGTAGCAACGCTAAAAGAAGAATTAAAGCAGTTGAGGATAAAATATAAGCTCCCATCAGAAAAATAGAACTGAATATGAAACACTTACTTTTAATATTGGTTGTTGCAATTGCGATTGGCTGCACAACAAAAAACACTTCGCTAACTGAAGACGTAATCTCACTAAATGGTTATTGGAAATTCAATACAATTCCTGGTGATGGTTCAAATTTTTTAGATGAGCGGCCACGGGAAAATGATATTCTTGTTGACGACAAGCAAACCGAACTACTTGAAATAAAAGGGAAGTGGCAGCAAGCAACCGAAGCCGAAAGAGGTTCGAAATGCTGGGGGGCAAGTTATTTAAAAAGAAATTTTGCAGAAGCCAACGAAGAGGCTTTTGCACGTTTTAAGGCCGATGCTGTTCCTAAAAGCGGGTACTACGAGCATTTGGTTTTGTATCCATTTACTAACCACAACGCAGCTATTGTTAATGTTAAGCATGCCAACGGTAACTTTTCTACTTACTTTAATATGAAAAACAGAACAGGCGTTTGGCATAGTCTGGGCGTTTTTCGGATAGAAAAAGGTGGTGATAATTATATAGAGTTTACATCTCCATCGAAAGGTGGTGTATGTGCCGATGCGGTAATATTCCGTCCTGTTACAGATGCCGAATATGAAGCAAGACAACTGGAAATAAAGAACCTGGTTAAACCCGGTTACGACGATAGTAATTGGCAAACATTAAAAGTACCGGGGCATTGGGGAATGATTAACAAATACGCCAATTATTCGGGAAAGGGATGGTATCGTACAGAAATTAATCTACCCAATAACTGGGAAGACAGATATGATGAACGCACCAGAATCCGTTTCGAGGGCGTTTACCACATCGCAAAAGTATATTTCAACGGTAAGTTCCTGGGAACACATCAGGGGGGCTTTACACCTTTCGAGTTCGATGTTAGCGACAAACTTAATTATTCAGGAAAAAATGTTATTGCCGTAGAAGCCGATAATTCATACACCGTTGGCGCCACCTGGAACTGGGGCGGCATAATCCGCGATGTTAGCATGGTTCGGAACAAAGATGTTCGTATTACTTATCAATACATTCATGCCGAACCAAACCTCGAAACAGGTACAGCCAATTATACTATTCAGGTTCGGATTGCAAATAATTCTGCAGAAAAAAGAATGCTCGATGTAAAAGCTGAAATTATAAAAGACAAACTACTGCATTCCACATCATCAAAAATTGAAGTGGAGCCAAACAGCATAAAACAGATTGAACTAAATGGAGAGCTTGCGACAGAGCAGGTTAAACTCTGGCACTTCGATAATCCTGAGCTTTATTTCCTCGAAACAACGGTGAAAGAATCGGGAAAAGTATTGCACCAAAGAAACGACCGTTTTGGTATTCGAAAATTTGAAGCTACAAAATCTCAAATGATATTAAATGGTGAGCCTGTTCGCCTAGTTGGTTTTAACCGTGTAAGCGACCATCGCTACTGGGGCTCGTCGGAACCGCAAGAGTTGATTAACCTCGATGTTGATTTAATGAAAACGGCCGGAGCAAATTTTATGCGTATTATGCACGGTACCCAAAATAAAAAGCTAATTGAACGCTGCGACGAAAAAGGGATAATGATTTTTGAAGAGGCTAATATCCGTGATATTCGAAACCCGCAGTTTGCCGGCCCCAATTTTGGATTTGCAAAACAATGGATTCGGGAAATGATTGAGCGCGATATTAATCACCCCAGTATTGTAGGGTGGAGCACTGGAAATGAATTGCAAGACCATTTTGAGTATGTAAAAACAACGTACGAATATGCGAAATCATTAGATCCGCACCGGATGGCGCTACATGTTAGTAACCAAGGATATAAAAAAGGCGAATCGGCGGCAAACAATCCACTCGAATATGGCGATATGATTTTTCAGAATATTTACCAAGAAGATCCTGGAAAAATAATGGATATTTTGCACGAACGATGGCCCAATAAAGCCATGTTTTTTTCCGAATTTGGCTGGTCGGATGTCTCACGGTTTAAGGATGATGGATTAGACAACGACTTTAAACAACTTGGTGATTGGTATGGCTATTTGCGTAAAAAGCGCCCTTACACGACAGGAGCTTCAATATGGACCTACAATGATTATCGCAGCGGCTACACCGAATCCTTGCCTTGCGAAAACCGTGCCTGGGGTATGGTAAATGCCTGGCGAACAAAACGGCGGTCTTTTTATACCCATTTAATTGAAAATAGCCCTGTAACAAATTTCCAAATAAAAAATATTGATTTGAAAGGAGGAAAGGCTTCTGTTTCTTTCGATGTTCGAGATGCCGATGATTTTCCGTGTTTTACTATGCGGAATTATAAACTTAGGTATTCGTTTTTTGATAAAACCGGTGGTTTGTTATTGAAACGAGAAATTGATTTACCACTATTAAAGCCTGGTTTTGGAACCTGGGATAATAATATAGAATGGGATAATTTTGACGGAGACACATTTGAACTTAGTGTAGAATTGGTTTCGGCAAACGGTTACACACGCGGTAATGTAACGGTGCATTTTTATGTTCCTGAAAAACCTGAAATAAGAGAAGTAAAAACTTCTAATAATCAAATACGTGTACATTTTAGCCGTACATTCGGTGCATTTGAGTATTTCGTTAAGTATAAGTCGGATGGTATTGAGAAGGAGAGTTACAGAACCATTGCCAATTACATTGATTTGGATCGTCTTGTTCCTGGAAAAAAATACGAATTAATGTTGGTTGCGTGCAATAACAAAGGAGAAAGCTCGACTTCTGATCCCATTACAGTAAAAACCCATGGCCAATCATTGGCTCCAATTATTTGGGATGGTTTTATTGCCGATAATAAATTAGTAGTTGGTTATTCCGGTCAATGGGAGGACGAGTTTTATACGGTACGCTATGGTGCGTCCCAAAATCAATTAAATAGCGAAGAAACCACCAATGCGCGAGGAATGATGACGGTTCCTCTGAGCGGAGAAAGAAGCATTTTCTTTCAGATAAAACGTTCAACGAATAATGGAGATAGCCAGTGGTCGAATGTTGTTGAAGCCAAAGAGGGAGTGATTAGAATTTATGAGTGATACTACCGTTTTTATGTAAATTAGCAGATTTAAGATGAAATTTTAAGATGAAATCGGAAAAACAAAAAATGCTTTCTGGAGAATATTATTTGGCAAGTGATGTCGACCTAACTTCAGAAAGAGAACAAACAAAAGTACGGCTATTCTATTTTAACCATCTGAATCCTATTGATACGGAAAAAGGCAATAAAATTATTCGGGAATTATTCGGACAAACGGGGAGTAATTTCACTATTGTCCAACCTTTTAGGTGCGATTATGGATATAATATTACAATTGGCGACAATTTCTTCTCGAACTTTAATTTAACCATTCTTGATTGTGCTAAAGTTACAATTGGCAACAATGTTTTTATTGGTCCAAATGTTGGTCTTTTTACAGTAAACCATCCGCTGGAATTTTGGTTACGCAACAAGGAGTTGGAAATTGCTCACCCCATAACATTAGGAGATAATGTTTGGATAGGCGGTAATGTTGTGGTTAACCCAGGCGTTACAATCGGAGATAATTCGGTAATAGGTGCAGGTAGTGTAGTAACCAAAAATATACCCGACAATGTGGTGGCAGCAGGTAATCCATGTCGGATTATAAAACAAATTGACAATTCTCGCAGTTCGCTTTAGATAATCCTTGATTCTCATTGCTACATTTGATTGTTGAAATGCTAAATTTGTAAGGATTGACATAAGGAGCATTTATAAGGGCAGTAATGGCAATAATAAAACGCTATATAGTTTTAATATTTCTTGTTTATTCATTTGGTCTGCATGCCAATGAATTTAAACAATTAACTACGCTTGATGGTCTTTCGCAAAACGATGTCAACTGTATTTTTCAGGACAGTCGAGGTTTTATATGGATTGGAACCAACGATGGATTAAACCGGTACGATGGTTATAGTTTTAAAATATATCGGAAGCAACCAAGACAGGAAGATGGGCTGGCAGGGAATGTTATTCATGTCATTACCGAAGATAAACTGGGCAACCTTTGGATAGGGACCAGCGATAATGGTGTATGTAAGTTCGATGTAGCAAATAATGCCTTCAAATCATATTTGAGTACCGCAGACAATCCAGAACTTTCATCCTCAGATAGGATACTTAAGTTACAATCTGACAGTTCAAATAATATCTGGGTAATTACCCATCAGGGAGTTAATGTCATTAACGATAAAAGTGGCGAGATTATATCTATCCCGGAAGAAGAAATATATCATAAGAAAGGGAAAATGCCTGGAGGGTTTATCCGAGATGTTTTTATTGATGACCAAGGTGCTGTCTGGCTTGGTACCATGTTGGGATTGCGAAAGATAAACACCCAAACTTATAAGGTTGAGTGGCAATTTATTGCAGGATCAACCTCGCGGAGTGTAAACGGGATATATGGCTGGAATAATCATTTATTAACTTATAATTCCAATGGAATTCAGTTTTTTAATACGAAGACAAATGTTTTTACAAACGCCATTCGCATTACTGGCGTGAAAGATATACAAGAAGACGACCATGGGAATTTATGGATTGCTACATCTAATGGATTGGTGTTAGCCAGAGAAGAGGATAGAATTCCGTTGAAATATCAAATTACCAAGTCGTATAAAAGTAACAGCGAAGTTGGGCTACAATCGTTCGGTTCGGTTATCGATATTTATAAAGATAAGTCGGGCTTAATCTGGTTCGGCATGCGCGGTGGCGGAGTTAATATTTATAATCCTAAAAGTGAGCTTTTCAGGCAGTTTCAAATAAGCAACAAGAGGAATCGTTTGTCGAACAGCAAAGTGCGTGATATTCATGAAGATAAATATGGATGGATTTGGATCGTTACTGAAGGTGATGGTTTAAACGTGTTTTCAGAACTTGGCAATACGAATTTTTCAACCAGTTTTATTCACAAAGATCTAAATTCAGAAACACTTAACAACAGAGGTTATGCTATAGCCGAAGACACACTTAACAACCGAATTTGGATAGGTGCTGGTAACCCCGATAAATTGAAAGTGTACAATACAAAAACTAAAAACGGAATCGACATTAATCAATGGAATCTTAAACCATCACACACAATCTTTTCAATATTAGTAGATCATCGGCATTGTGTTTGGTTAGGTTCGTATGGTGGTGGATTGTTGCGGCTAATGCCCGATGGAACAGGCGCTTATGCGCAGTATGAAATGAAGAGTGATTCATCTGCTTATTCCCTGCCTTCCAATATCGTGCGAAGCTTGTTTCAAGATCAGCAAGGAAATGTTTGGATTGGAACAACCAATGGCTTGGCAAAAATTAAAGCGAACGATTTATACACCGAGCGCCCAAGGATATTCCGTTATCAGTATAGCCCTAATAATGCAAAGAGTATAAGCCATAATTACATACTTCCTGTTTATGAGTCGGTTAATGGTGATATTTGGATCGGAACTTTAGGCGGCGGATTAAATCGTTATGTACAAACAGCCGATGGAAATGAGTATTTCGAAACTTTTACAGTAGATGATGGGTTGCCCAATAATGTAATTAAAGGAATTTTGGAAGATGATGATAATAATCTGTGGTTGTCGTCAAACAAAGGATTAACAAAGTTTAATATCGAAACACACGAAATTTCTAATTACGATGTGGGAGATGGCTTGCAAGATTATGAATTTTCGGAATTAGCATGTTGTAAAAGAAAAAATGGCGAATTCTTATTTGGTGGGGTAAGAGGGATTAATGCCTTTTTCCCGGAACAGATTAAACAGGATAAATCAACGGGGACAGTTGTTTTTACTCAATTAGATATTTTAAATCAGCCAGTAGAAATACATCAAAAAATACGCGGTCGGATTTTACTTTCTCAAGATATAAATGAAACAACTGAGATTCATTTAAAATATGCCGAAAACAGCTTTACTTTCCATTATTCGGGTTTGCATTTTGGCGCCCCGCTAAAAAACCAATACAAATATATGTTGGAAGGGTTCGACGATGACTGGATTTATACGACATCAGATAACAGGGTTGCCAAGTACACTAATATTAGGCCAGGTAATTACACATTAAAAGTGGTTGCAAGCAATAGCGATGGGGTCTGGAATCATAATGCCAAAACCATTAGAATTAAAGTAATTGCTCCTTGGTGGCTTTCGGTTTATGCATTTGTTGTGTATGCTTTAATACTTGTTGTATTTCTGTTATTCTTCCGACGGTTCTCCATCATTGGGGTGCAGCAGAAAAACAAGCTTCTAATGGAGCGCTTCGAAAAAGAAAAAGTTGAAGAAATATCACAATTAAAATTTAGATTTTTTACCAATATCTCACATGAGTTCCGGACTCCGCTTACCTTGATCATTGGTCCAATCGAAAAAATATTTAAGGAGCGAGAGGCAATGTCTGCCCAAAAACTCGAAAGTATGTTCGATATTATATATCGAAACTCTAAGGTCCTTTTACGGCTGGTTAATCAACTTATGGATTTCAGGAAATTTGAACAGGGTAAATCGCCGTTAAAAGCGTCAAAAGCAGATATTGTTGGTTTTGTGAAGAATATTTACTCCTCGTTTGAAGAATATGCCAGGGAAAAACAAATTGAGTTTGAAGTTTCATCTACATCAAAAGAAATATTGCTGTGGTTTGACTCAGATAAAATGGAAAAAATATTGTACAACCTTTTATCTAATGCTTTCAAATTTACACCCGATAAAGGTAAAATATACCTGGAGCTAACTGAAGACGAACAAGTAGTGAAAATTTCGGTGCAGGATACAGGCATCGGAATGACTGAGACACAGAAAGCGCATGTGTTCGAACGCTTTTTTCAGACGAATAATGCAGAAAACATTAAATACGGCAGTACAGGCATAGGGTTGGCTTATACCAAAGCTCTGGTTGAAATACATAAGGGACGCATTGAGGTTGATAGTCAGGAGGGTGTAGGTACAATTTTTACTGTTACTTTATCTAAAGGGAAAGCCCACCTTGATAAAGATGAAATTTGTATTGGTGAGCCGTGTCAAAATGTTGAAAATTCAATACAGCAACTTACTTACGATGAAACTACCTTATTTAAAACAAGCTCGACAGTAGCTTATTCACCAGAGAAAAAAACATTATTACTGGTTGAAGACAATAACGAGTTACGTAGTTTTATTAAAGAAAGCCTGGCAGATGAATTTAACATTATTGTTGCCGAAAATGGAGAAATCGGTTTGGAAAAATGCAAACAAGAAGATGTGGATTTAATTATCAGCGACGTTCGGATGCCTGAAATGGATGGTTTTGAAATGTGTAAAGCCATAAAAGAAGAAGTAAATATTAGCCATGTGCCAATAATATTATTAACAGCCAAAACAAGTAACGAATATGTTATTAAAGGTTACAATTTAGGTGCCGATGCGTATGTTGCCAAACCATTTAATATGGAGGTTCTCAGAGCACAAATTAATAATCTTATATTAAAAAGGGAAAACAACAAAGCCAGTTTTGCAAAAAACATTGAGGTAATACCAAGCGAAATTGCACCTACAACAACAGACGAGAAATTTTTGTCAAGGTTATTAACAATCATAGAAGCCCGAATAAGCGATTCTGAGTTTACAGTTGACGACCTAATGGATGAGTACGGAATATCGCAGGTGATATTAAACCGTAAATTGAAAGCGCTTACGGGACAAACAGCAAAACTTTTCATTCGTTCTATCCGGTTAAAAAGGGCAGCGCAGCTATTGGCAACAGGGAAGTATTCTATTGCCGATGTCGCCTATGAAGTGGGTTTCTCCGACCCCAAATATTTCCGAAACTGCTTCAAAAATGAATTGGGTGTGGCTCCTTCTGAATATAAAAAACAGCATTTAAAAGGTGAATAGCGTCTTAACAAAACGTCACAATCTCCTTTAAAAAGCCTGCTCCAATTCAATTCATATAATTTCAAGAGCTAAATTCATAAAAAAATTCTTTTTTACAGTAAAGTAAACTCTGTCTGGTTGTTTTTATTATTTGATAAACGCTTTGGCTTTGTCTGTATTGCCCAGTTTGTTTATCGCCATGATCATCTTTTCTTCTATACCCGAGGCCTTGTTCCGTGCATGGTCGTTATTGCGAATGTATCTTCCTTTTTAAAATGCTGATAGTATGGGTTG
>QKHT01000142.1 GCA_003249935.1 Bacteroidota bacterium | reverse complement strand
TGGTAGCCTGGATTATCGGGTGGGATTTAATTATGGAATATGCTGTTGGCAATATTGCCGTGGCCATTTCGTGGTCGGGATACTTTACCGGACTGCTCGCAGGGTTGGGCATCCATTTTCCCGAATATCTCAGCATCGATTACCTGAGTGCCGTTCGTGGCTATCAGCAGGCGGCAGAACAGTTAGCCGAGGGTTCAACCATAACCCACTTGCCCTTTGCCTTGCAGGAAGCCTGGTTGGCGGTAACGCATGCGCCAACACTCTTCGGATTTAAGATTATTGCCGACTTACCAGCGTTTGCCATTGTGGTGCTAATTTCGTGGCTGGTGTATGTGGGCATTCGCGAGTCGAAAACGGCCGGGAACATTATGGTGTTGCTTAAACTCGTGGTACTGGTGTTGGTGGTGGCTACCGGCGCGTTTTATGTCGACCCGGCACATTGGCATCCGTTTGCGCCCAATGGCATTCCGGGTGTGCTCAAGGGGGTTTCGGGTGTGTTTTTTGCCTATATCGGGTTCGATGCCATTTCTACCACCGCCGAGGAGTGTCGTAATCCGCAACGCGATTTGCCTCGTTCTATGATACTTTCGTTGCTTATCACCACCGTGTTGTATGTGGTACTGAGCCTTGTGCTTACCGGTATGGTGAGCTATACCGAGTTGGGGGTCGACGATCCGTTGGCTTTTGTATTTACAAAACTTAATTTGCCCGGCTTGTCGGGTGTGATAGCCTTTTCGGCGGTTGTTGCTATGGGGAGCGTGTTGCTGGTGTTTCAGGTGGGGCAGCCCCGTATTTGGATGAGTATGAGCCGCGATGGCTTGTTGCCTCCTAAATTTGCCGAAATTCACCCGAAATATCGTACCCCCTGGTTTGCAACTCTTGTTGCCGGCGTCATTGTGGCAGTGCCCGCTTTGTTCATGAACCTAACCGAAGTGACCGATCTTACAAGCATCGGTACGTTGTTTGCTTTTGTACTGGTTTCCGGTGGTGTCCTCAAGCTCAATCCGTTTGGCGAAAAGCGCAACAAAGGATTTACGGTGTATTATCTCAACAGCCGTTATTATCTGTTGCCTGTATGGGCCGTGGTGTTGTATTTTGTTGGAACCGATTTTATAAATATCCGGCAATTATCCTGGCCGTTTGTGCTGTTTGTTATCATCAGCGTAGTGGTTACGATTTATGCTGTGGTAAAAAAGTGGTCGCTGATACCTGTATTGGGGCTTGTTACAAACCTTTGGTTGATGTCGCAATTAGGAGCTACCAACTGGTTTCGATTTATTATTTGGCTTTTGGTAGGGTTGGTTATTTATTTAGCCTACGGCGTGCGTAAAAGTAAACTTAAGGTGGTTGGTTGAACCGCTTGCTCTCCATTCGATGCTTTAATCCTGAATTCTTTTGTGCTGCTTTGTAACTTTTTGCGAAGAGATGCGTAATAGTGTTAAACAATTAAAAAATTCGAGGATGAAACAAGCATTATTTATGGTATCGGTGGTGGCATGTATGGCCCTAATTGCCAGCGGCTTTACTAGTAAAACCGACATTACAGGCAATGGCAGGCTAAAAGTCGTTGAGATGAGTCAACCGTCGTTTAACAAAGTTATTATCAATGGGGTATTTAATGTGGTTTTTAAACCGGGCAACGAAGGGGTGGTTATTGAAGCCGACGAAAATCTTATCGACCTTATTACGGTAGAGTGTGTAAATAAAACTTTAAACGTGGGTTTTAAAAAAGGGTTCAACCTAAAAAAGTCGACTAAAATAAACCTGATGGTATCGTACAAACAGCTCAATTCTATGGAGATGAATGGCGTGGGAAATATTAAATGCGATAAGGCTATAAAATCGACCGATTTTATTCTGGAATGGAACGGTGTGGGTAAAGCCGATATTGAGCTGGATTGTGCCACTCTAAAAGCTTCACTTTCGGGTGTGGGCGAAGTGATGCTTTCGGGCAGTTGCGGTAGTGCCACTATCGAACATTCTGGTGTAGGCTCGCTTAATGCACAAAATCTTATTGCCAAAAACGTTACGCTCGAACAGAGCGGCGTGGGTTCAGCCAAAGTATATGCATCCGGATCGCTCGATATCGAGGCATCGGGTATTGGCTCGGTTGGTTACATGGGAAATCCGAAAAATATTACGAAAAGTGTTTCGGGCATTGCCAAAATTAACAAGCTCGATTAAAAGATAAAGCATTAGCTTTGATTATAGCGGAAATTCCGGATTTCGGAATTTCCGCTTTTTTGTTTACATTTCGATTGTAATTCAACCGAAACAACATACTCATATGGCAATATCGGGTTTAAAGTACACTTTGCGTGATAATTATATGCGTCGAAAAAACGATCGCGATATTTTTCAGGAGCTTATGGCGTTTAAAGTACGCGAAATACTCCTCGTGGCCAATCCTTACGATGCCTATACCATTACGGCCGACGGTCAGTTCTTCGATCGTATTGTGGGCGAATATCTTCAGCTTAATCTTTATACCGCGCCCCGTATAACCAGTGTTTCTACTGCCGATGAAGCGTTGCAGTTTATGGAACGCGGAAGTTACGATATGGTTATTCTGATGGCCGGACTCGATAAACAGGCTCCGCTCTATTTGGCCGAGCGAATTAATGCCCTGAATGCCGGTATCCCTATTCTGATGTTGGTTAACAATAACTCGGATCTTAAGTATTTTAAAATGGTGGGCGGACAGTGTGCCTTTATCGACCGGGTATTTGTGTGGAATGGCGACTCTAAAGTGTTTTTGGCCATGATAAAATACACCGAAGACCGCAAAAATGTTGAGGCCGATACTGCTATTGGCGATGTGCGTATTATTTTGCTTGTAGAAGATTCGGTACGGTATTACACGCGCTATCTGCCGCTGTTGTATGCTACTGTAATGCGGCAAACGCAGGCTATTATCGAAGAGCATACGGTCGACGAATTGCATAAAATACTTAAAATGAGGGCCCGCCCAAAAATATTGCTCTGCACCTCATACGAAGAGGCCCGGGCAACAGTCGACCGGTTCACCAATAATCTGCTGTGCGTAATTACCGATGTGTCGTTCGAAAAAGACGGCAAAAGTACGCCCGATGCGGGGATCCAATTGGTGGAATATATCCGGTCGAAAATAAGCATTCCCATGCTCATGCAATCGTCCAATGCCGCTAATCAGGCTAAAGCCGATAAACTCGGTACCGATTTTTTGCATAAAACATCCGATAATCTGGCACACAACATTCAGGAATTTTTAATGAGCCGTTGCGGATTTGGCGACTTTTTGTTTAAAACGGCTGCAGGACATATCATAGACAGAGCACGCACGATTAGTGAGTTCGAAGATAAGCTGCGTTTGGTGTCCGAAGAGTCGCTGCAATACCATGGCGGCCGTCAGGGTATTTCTACGTGGCTTATGGCCCGTGGCGAAATTAGCCTGGCACAAATGCTGCGGCCGGTAAGTATCGAGGATTTTAAAACAGGACAACACCTGCGCGAAGCCATCCTCGAACGGTTCGAATATGCCCGTCTCGAACGGCTCAAAGGCCGTGTGGTGCAGTTCGACCCAAAACACTTAGATAGCAACCGGTTTATTGTTCGTCTGGGCAATGGCTCGCTCGGAGGCAAAGGGCGTGGGTTGGCATTTATTTCGCACCTTATCGAAAATATCGAATTGACAAAACTGATAAAAGGTGTAAATATTCTTTTGCCCCCAACCGCCATAATTGGCGTAGAGGAGTTTGGAATTTTTATGGATAAAAACCGGCTTTACGAAAGGGTTTTGGCCGAACCAGTTCCATTTGGCGAACTATGCGATTTGTTCGCCGAACATGAGTTGAGTGCCGGTTTACGCGATAAGTTATTTCATTATGTGCAAAAGATTACCGTACCGTTGGCCATTAGGTCGTCGGGATTGTTCGAAGATAGTCTCCATCAGCCGTTTTCGGGCGTGTACACCACATTTGTTTTGCCCAATAATCATCCCGATATTGGCGAGCGGTTTCGTCAACTAACCCGTGCGGTAAAAATGGTGTATGCCTCGGTGTTTTCGCCCGATGCCCGCAACTATTTCAATGCCGTAAACTACAAAATCGAAGAGGAAAAAATGGCGGTGATTATACAGGCTTTGGTAGGTAAAAACTATGGCGACTACTTTTTTCCATCGGTTTCGGGTGTAGCCCAGTCATACAATTTTTATCCGTTTGCCTATATGGAACCCGAAGATGGTTTTTCGGTAGCGGCTGTGGGTTTGGGGATGTACGTAGTGGGAGGCGAAAAAAGTTACCGCTTTTGTCCACGATACCCGCACCTCGAACTTCAGGCATTACCCGACCAGGTTAAAGATACTCAAACGGCATTTTATGCTCTGAATTTGAAAAAGAATAACTGGTTGCCCGATGCCACTATGCCCGACGACAATATTGATAAACTTTATCTTAAAACGGCCGAAACACTGGGTGCTCTGACCAATGCCGCACAGGTTTACGATGGAGCCAACGATCGGTTGGTTAATAGTTTTGATGTACGCGGTCCGAGGGTGGTGAATTTTGCCAATATTCTTAAATACGATGCATGGCCAATGGCCGAAACCATAAGCCTGCTGCTCGATATGTTTTCGGAAGCTATGGGTGTGCCCGTTGAAATTGAGTATGCCGCAGAATACAGCAATGGTGTGCCGGCGTTTAATATTTTGCAGATAAAACCACTCATTCGCAGCGATTTTAATATCGTAGTCAATGTCGATCAGATGGCCGACGAATATACCCTGATGTATGCCGAAAAAGGGATGGGAAATGGCATTATTAACGATATTCGGTATTTGGTATATGTAGATACCAATGCCTTCGACAAAACCCTAACAACCGATATTGCCCGCGAAATTGGTGAGATAAACCAATGGTTCGATACTCAACAACTCGAATACATTCTTGTTGGGCCGGGGCGTTGGGGTACCCGCGATAAATTTACCGGTATTCCCGTGCAGTGGTCGCAAATATCGCGGGCCAGGGTAATTATCGAACTTGGTCTCGAAGAGTTTCCGCTCGAAGCATCGTTGGGGTCGCACTTTTTTCATAACGTTACTTCAATGAATGTCGGTTACTTTTCAATTACCCACAAAGATCCACGCAACCGGTTCAACCAAAAATTGCTCGATAGCCTCGAAATAGTAAAGCAATTTCGGTATGCCCGTGTGTATGCTTTCGATACACCCGCGAGAATAGAAATGGATGGAAAAAGACGAAAAGCCATTATTGCCCTGAAATGAAAAAAACAGATCGTTCGATGCCGGATAACCGGTGCAAGACAAAATTGTAACAGACACATATACTGTAATTTATAATAGTTTAACACACTATTATAAAAAGTTTTTGATTATATTTTTTGAGGTACAGGTGAAAAAAAACAGATAGGCAACGCGATGAAAAAATATCGAAAAGCCTATCTGTTTACTAATCTCTAATTGTGCGATTGAATTGTTTGAACCGGCTGCTTCAGCATTGTATCCCCTGAATTGCTGTTGACATATGCACCGATTATTGCCGTTTTGAAATAAATCAAAAACAATAAGACAATCAATCTTTTTGCGTATTTCATAAAAAACCCTCCTGCTACAAAACTAAAGAATTTTATTAGAAACCTAAATTATTCACATTAA
>QKHT01000114.1 GCA_003249935.1 Bacteroidota bacterium | reverse complement strand
GCTGTAAAACTTTTCTCGAAACGAACATTGGTCCACCATACCACATTGAGGTTGCGGTTCAGTATTTCGAGAGCCAATGCCTTTAACAGTGCCGGAGGAGCCGCTTCGTCCACAAAGTGAAATCCATTGTGCCCGGTTTGTTGGTGTATTGTTTCAATTCGGTCGCAAAGTGCCTGCGCCGTATTGGCTTCGTAGCGTCCGATATAGTCGAGCGAAGTGTCGCAAAAGGTGCATCGCCCCCAGTAACAACCGTGTGCCAGCGTAATTTTATTCCATCGTCCATCGCTCCACAATCGGTGCATGGGATTGGCCATTTCAATTACCGACAGGTAATTATTTAGGTCGAAATCCGAATAATCCGGTGTGCCTGCTTGCGATTGCGGTATATCATTTTCGGTTGAACCATCGATCCAGGTTACCGAGCCGTTGCGGCAGGTAAAGGTTCGTTTTAGCGTGCTGATATCCCGATTGCCATTCAGATAGTCGATAAGGTTTAAAATGGGCCGTTCGCCATCATCGAGGGTGATATAGTCCACAAATTCGAACACCCGTGGTTCAGCCAAAAGCCTGAGTTCGGTATTGGCAAAGCCGCCGCCCATAACTACCTGTATTTCGGGGCGATGTGTTTTGAGCCATTGGCCGCAACGAAAAGCCGCGAACAGATTGCCCGGAAAAGGCACCGATAAGGCCACCATTGTGGGCGAAACGGTATCGATTTTCGATTGCAGCAGGTCGATTAAAAGTTCGTCGATAAGCGAGGCCGGCTGTTGGAGTGCCTGATAAAGTGCGTCGAATTCTGAAGCTGAACGACCAAGTTGTTCGGCATACCGGCTAAAACCAAAATGCGGGTCGACGGCCTCGACGATTAAATCGGATATATCCTCTAAGTACAACGTACAGAGGTGTTTGGCTTTATCGTTAATACCCATGGTTCCAAAAGCCCAATCGAGGTCGTCGGTGTGGCTGAACCGCGATGCCTCGGGCAGAAATAAGCCGTCGCATACGGCATGAGCCAAAATCGGGTTTTTTCCCTGTAAAAACCCAATGACATCGTCGATGGTATGAATGTACCGGTGTCGCAGATTGTACATGCGGGTTGCATTGGGCGATAACCTTTCCGTTACCGAAGCGATGCGTGCGAAAAGTAAGGATAACCCCTTTGCACTAAATAATTTAAGGATGGTTTCGATACCCAGATCGCACTGAGTTGATGCAATGTTTTGGGTGTTTAAAAAACCTTTGAGGTATGCCGTAGCCGGATATGGTGTATTGAGTTGAGTAAACGGGGGCGTGATAAGTAATAAATTTTGACTCACTGTTATTCTCTGTTTTAAATGTAAAAGTAATACATTCTATGAATGTGTGAAACCGTTGCCGAATGCTTATTAATTGGTGGATGACCTGAAACCGTTTGGGAGACATTGGAATGCATGTTCAATTAACCTGCCGTTACGAAAGGTCTTTATTTCAGGCATCCACGCCTTTAATTGAGGTTCGGCCATCGGGTTCAAAGCCAAAAAAGTGGCAGAAGGCTTAAATATCACACAGAATATTCTTTTATCATGGCTTGAATTTACCATTTTTTTTGCAAAAAAAATTGAGGGAGCCGAATGCGTTACGGCAATAAAATCAGTAATTTACGTTATCGCACACGGAAAATCTGCAAAAGTGTATAAGATATTGACATACTGATTTTTAAGTTTGTTGTACAAATTGTAAAAAATCAATACTTTTGCAACCATATTTTTATCAAAGATGGCTAAATTAAATATTAAAACAGCAGAAGAGTGTGCATACGATTGCATCTCATTAGGTGAGGTAATGTTGCGTCTCGATCCGGGTGAAGGAAGAATACGTACAACACGTCAGTTCAAAGCATGGGAAGGTGGTGGAGAATATAATGTGTCTCGCGGCCTTCGTAAATGTTTTAATAAACGGACGGCTATTGTTACTGCATTTGCAGACAACGAAGTTGGTTCACTTATCGAAGACTTTATTATGCAGGGTGGCGTGGATACCCGGTTTATAAAATGGATTCCTTATGATGGTTGCGGTCGCACAGTGCGTAACGGGCTCAACTTTACCGAGCGTGGATTTGGTATTCGTGGTGCTAAAGGCGTTTCGGACAGAGGCAACACGGCGGCATCGCAATTGAAACCGGGAGATATTGATTGGGAATATATTTTTGGAAAATTAGGTGTTCGTTGGTTACATACCGGCGGTATTTTTGCTGCATTATCTGAGTCGGCAGCCGAGACCGTTATCGAAGCCGTGAAAATTGCTAAAAAATATGGCACCATCGTATCGTACGATCTCAACTACCGTCCATCGCTTTGGAAATCGATTGGCGGACAGGATAAAGCACGAGAAGTGAATCGCGAAATTGCCAGGTATGTTGACGTGATGATTGGTAATGAAGAGGATTTTACGGCTTGTTTAGGTTTGGAAATTGAGGGTAACGACGAAAATCTGAAGGAACTCGATCTCGACGGTTACAAAAATATGATCCGTTCGGCCGTAAAAGAATTTCCAAATTTCAAAGTAATTGCAACTACGCTTCGTACTGTAAAATCGGCTACCATTAACTCCTGGGGAGCTATTTGCTATGCCGATGGCGAAATTTATGAAGCACAACATCGCGAAGATCTCGAAATTATGGATCGTGTGGGTGGTGGCGACAGTTTTGCCTCGGGCCTTATTTATGGTTTCCTTGAGTTTAACGAAGGCCAAATTGCGGTTGAATATGGTGCAGCGCATGGTGCACTGGCTATGACAACACCGGGCGATACCACCATGGCAACATTGCCTGAAGTGAAAAAGCTCGTTGGCGGTGGTGGTGCACGTGTGGACAGATAATTAAAAAATCTATAGCAAAATAGTAAACAGGCTGTCCGATTCGGACGGCCTGTTTTTTTATGGTCGGTTGATTAAATCGAAAGCCAATAACTCCATTTTATAAGGAACGTACTGTTGAATGTGCTTTTGGTGAAATTACCAAAGGTTGATTGCAAGGTATTTTCGTTTCCTGAGACTGACAGGGAAGATTCGCCTGACCAAATAAAATAGATTTGAGACCCTTTAGCGTATTCCCAACGGTATACGAGATTCGATCGGAATTGAGTGAATCCGAAGCCCGGATTTGCAAATTGAATTGAATTATTACCAATGTCGACCTTATATTCATCCTGAAATGGTATCGGACTTACTTCAATAAACCGATTGGAATATGTACCGGCATTCGGTTCAACCACTATTTTATACTTTTCAAAGTTCCCCACCGAAAAATAGGGGCTTCCGTAATATTGAACAGACATCATCGGATTCACAAAATACTCGAACCGTATTGTTGCTCCAACAGTCTCTTGATTCAGTCGGGCTAAAAGATAAACCGGAGGGTTAAGATTCTCTTTAACCGGGATAAACTGCATGTCGTTGCATCCTTTGTTATAAAAGGAACCCAAAACGATGCGTACGGTGCTTACGGGCTGGTAGGTGATTTGTGGATTTATGTAACTCGTTTTAGAGACAATTCCATCCCACTTATTGTATGAACCATTTAATTGCAAGGAAAGTTTCTTCGAATTATTCGTATTGAAGCTACTTCCTGCGACCCATTGACCCGGCACCCGAATAGTTGTTCCACCTCGAAGCAGGCGATTGTCAAATCCTTCGGTGATGTAATGGAAGAATGGAGATATTCGCATTTTATTCAGGAATTCAAAGCGCGAGTCAATTGCAATTTCATTGTTAAGGTAATTCATCCGGAAGTCCCTGCTGTCAGCAAATCGAATGTCAATACTATATGTTCTGAATCTTCCTGTCGGTTTTACAATTCCGTATGAAACTTTTCCTTCCGATTCAAAAAGATCAGCCTTATTCATAAACCCTAAGTCGTTTAATTCCAGTCCTTCTGATCGCCAACTTGTTCCGGCTGAATATTTCCATAATCCTTTACTGCCCTTGCCAATACTAATTTCTCCGCCATGACCTGATAGTGAGCTTAGCGATTCGTTGTACAATCCGGGTGTTGCATCTGGTCGGTGCAAGTATCTTGCAGGGGATCTTTGCAATATCCTGATTGCTTTTTCGCTGCCACTAACCGAACTGCCAATCAATTTTGCAGTTACAAAGTACTCTTTGTCTTTCCAGAGGTGAAGCAGGTCGATACCTGCAGTAAACGAATTTTCAGGCAGGTAGTCAAAATGTTTTTCATTCGTGATTCTGTTAACTGCAGTAAATATTCCACCGAGACATGTTGCCCCATTGTTGTAATCTTTCTGAATTCTTCCTACGGAATAACTGGTAAGCGGTTCAACCGTTATCCTCCCCATTTCATTATTCAGGCTTACATCGGCTACAGCTTTGTTTGTTACACTTTGCAATAAGCCAACCGACAGACCATTCGATGTTTTTCCACTAATTTTTGCTGCACTTATGATTGATGTGTTCCCTGGTAAATCGGCATAATCAGCTTCATTACTTTTAATCGTGTATGTTGGTTTATGCCCGATGCGGCGCGAGTAAAACAAATTTGAATTACCGAAAGAAAAATTGAAAATATTTTTCCCTTCAAGAAAAAAGGGTCGCTTCTCCTGAAAAAAGGTCTCGAAGGCGGTCAGGTTAATCTCCGAAGGATCAGCCTCAACCTGTCCAAAGTCGGGATTTATGGTTAAATCGGCTGTGAAATTACTCGACAAGCCAATTTTTGCATCTAACCCAATGTTAAAATTATTTGAATTGCCTGTGTTAGTAAAAGGGTTTTGTTTGTCGGCTTTAAAGCTTTGTACGTCTCCGGAAATGTATGGCATTAATTCAATTCGTCGGCTTTGTGGGATGTCGTTTAGTCCATCTAAATGACCAAACAAGTATACGATTCCGGGGCCTGTGGATGTTTGCTTTTCCCAGTCACTTTCCTCACCAACTCGGTCAATCCACCTCCATATGTGGAGTCCCCAAGTTTGGTTTTTATCCTTTCCATATCGAAGCTGACTAAAAGGTATTTCAAACTCTGCGACCCATGCCGAGTCTTCACTCCCGGTTTTGCATGTCCAGATCGCATTCCAATTGATATCGTTATTAATTGGGTTCGTTAGCAGCATATCTGCTTTTTGTCCGGCAGCAGTTACATCAAATTCAAAACCTGTACGATGATCGTGATAACTATCGAATGCCACCCCCGCCATGTCGCCTGCTAATTGGTCATATCGGGTTGATTTAAACTTTATCTTGCCGGGTTCATAATCAATAGCTCGGATAGCAACAAAAATACTTTTGTCGTTATACAGGATTTTTGCTTCTGTAGGCATCGTGGGAGAAGCACCTTCATTGGGAGTCCATTGAATAAAATTGGTTGTCCATTCGCCCTGTTTCCAACATAGATCGGTAAGTTTTCCATCAATCTTTGGAACCTCGCCAATTATTCTTTGCGTGGTATAATTTCGTATGTCAGGATTTTGGGCTTCCGAGAATACAGGTTTGAGCAGCAAGCCGAAAGCTAGCAGGTACGATAATATTCTCATTTGTTAGAAGTTTTATAGGTTATTTGGCTGAATTTGGATGTAAAACCTATTCCTGTTGGCGATTGAGACGCAAATCCAATTTTTATCCCATCCATTTCCTGCAGAGCAAAATAGCGTAAGTCAACCCAGTTTGTTCCGTCAGT
>QKHT01000040.1 GCA_003249935.1 Bacteroidota bacterium | reverse complement strand
CGAAGAGCGCATGGTGTACGAAGAGAGCCTCAAAACCTATCGCGACCTGAAAGGCGTAATTGATACAGCCTTCGACGAAGGAAAAGAGGAAGGTAAGCTTGAAGGTTTAATAGAAGGTGAAGAAAAGGGGATTTTGAAAGGAAAACATCAAGTGGCACTAAAGTGTATCGAAAATGGTTTATCGAATGATATGATAGCATCTATCACCGGATTAGCCATAGAAGAAATAGCGGTGCTGCGAAAGTAATTTTAATGCATTCTGCAAAGATATTGAAATGGAGTAAGGAAGCAGGCGTTACAGCACCATATACAAAATTCCGGGTACAAACACAGTTCCATAAAACAGAGTCATTGTTTACACCACTAACTGATGCATAAAGACCGGAGGAGCTTTAATTGCAACGAATAACTGAACCAGCGACATAACGATAATCGGGCTACGCCTTTTTACAAGCACTTTCGTTGCAACGAGAAACAATTTCAAAGTTAAAGTATACGAAGCAATACCAAATAAACCTTTCCCAATACAATTTTCAGATCTTATTTGCCATAAAAACCGAACAAAACCAACTATTTTGTGGTTTAGAACATAAATTACAATTTCGACGCAAATGGACATAACAAAGCTATACAAAGAGTTTTTCGACAGCGAGAAATCGGCAGGCATCATTCTGGTTGTTTGTACAATTCTTTCGATTACTATCGTCAACTCGCCGCTACAAGTTGCCTATCTCGACTTTTGGCACACAAAACTCGGCAGTCACGACCTGGCCCATTGGATAAACGATGGCCTGATGACCATCTTTTTTCTGCTTATTGGTCTTGAACTCGAACGAGAAATATATAAGGGCGAACTTTCGAATGTAAAAAACGCCATGCTGCCCATATTCGCAGCCATTGGCGGCATGGTGGTTCCTGCCGGCATTTATTTGGCCATGAACCACGGTACAGTCTATCAGGATGGTGCCGGAATACCCATGGCCACAGATATTGCCTTTGCATTGGGTATTTTAGCACTGTTAGGCAGTCGCGTGCCGGTTTCGCTTAAAATATTCCTTACCGCATTGGCTGTAATCGACGATTTGGGTGCAATAATTGTTATCGCGATTTTTTATTCCAAAGGCATATCACTCCTAAACTTAGGCATCGCCTTGGTTCTGTTTTCGGGTCTTGTATTTCTCAATTACCGCAAAGTATTCATCTTGTGGCCCTACCTAATTGGTGGTTTTGCCATGTGGTATTTTATGCTCAACTCAGGGGTTCATGCCACCATAACGGGTGTACTACTAGCCTTTGCCATTCCCTTTGGCAAAAACGACGAACATTCGCCATCATACCATTTACAACACCTGTTGCACAAGCCGGTGGCATTTGGCATTTTGCCATTGTTTGCGCTGGCCAATACAGCAATAATAATTACACCCGGATGGCACGAATCCATGTCGGCAACCGGCAATCTCGGCATTATTATCGGCTTATTTTTGGGTAAACCCGTGGGCATTGCACTCTTTTCGTTTTTGGCCGTAGTACTCGGATTTTGTACACTACCTTCGGACTTTAAATGGCGGCATTTAATCGGAACCGGATTTTTGGGTGGTATCGGATTTACCATGTCGGTATTTATTACTTTACTGGCCTACAACGATACCGAAGTGATTAATTTATCGAAAATGGCCATACTAATCGCTTCTTTGCTGGCCGGTATCACCGGATTTATATGGTTGCGTGTCACCCTGAAAAAAGAGAAGTAAAACCGAAAGAACCCGATTTTGGTTCAGACAAAAAATAGTGACTAACGGGGTTCATCTTAAAAAAAATGTTTATTTTAGCGTACCGGCTCGTAAATATATTGTATATTTAGCCATTAATCTTTTACAACAGAGAGAATTAATTTAGTGTATGTTAAACTTAAAGAAGTAAAATGCGTATGAAAACAAATGTCTATCTTGATATCGAACAGGTATCAGGTTTTAATTTCGAAGAGTTTGAACCGTATGAGGTTGACTTTTATATTTTAACAGGCGGCGAGGTATTTCTGCCGGATGAAATTGAAGAGGCACTACCTGTATTGGGCGACAGAATAAAGCTTATAACCGTATATGCCTACAAAAACAATGAATTTACCATACACGCTTGCGAGTTAATGGGCGAACACAACGTAACCCACGATCCCGAAATTGAGTTTGTGGTAGTGAGTAAATTTCCATACATCAATGGCGTTGTTAAAAGCCTTAAACACAGGGGTCGTAGCTGCAAGCGAATTGATTCATTTACCGTGGCTAACTTGTTTCACGCCCTTAAACTGTACGGCGTAATGGACGATGCCAAACTCGATTTGCAACGTTACTACGACTTGGTATTCGAAAATCTTGTAAAAATTGGCGACGAAAAACGCCCGAAAAAACTCAACAAACTTAAAAACCATATTGGCACAGTACTTAACGGACCAAACAGGCCAGAAGAATTGAGTACACAAATTCTGGAAATGCTTATTGAAAACGGAATGGCTTATGTCGATAATAATGTTGTAAGTTACAATAAGGAATACTTTTATATTTAAAACATATGTTTTTTTTTAGTAACCCGCCCGTATATTTGTTGCACGGGCGGTTTTTTTTATGACTGAACCCCAAACTGTGCTGCTATTGTTAAACTTTACTTATTTACCCCCGTTTTATAAACTGAACCCGTTGTTTGTATGTTCTAACACAAAAACAAATTGTAATGGACATTTTAAAACAACTCAATTGGCGATATGCCACCAAAAAATTTTCGACTCAAAAATTGCCTCACGAAAAAATCGATACCATCATCGAAGCCGGACGTTTAGCGGCTACTTCCTACGGTTTACAGGCATTTAAAATTGTAAATGTGGTCGATCCGGTTATTCGTGCCGCATTGGTCGAACACTCATGGGGACAGCAACAAGTTGCCGATGCCTCACATTTGCTTGTGCTTTGCAGTCTGAATAAGTTAGAAGCCGGCGATGTGGACGATTTTATGAACCGCGTATCCACCACCCGCAATGTACCACAAGAGAACCTTGCCGATTACGGCAACCGGATTAAAGGCACATTGGCCAGTACCGACGACAACTGGAAACAGGCATGGATGGGCCATCAGGTTCATATTGCATTAGGCCAGATGATGACCGTGGCTGCACTGCTCGAAGTGGATACCTGCCCTATGGGTGGCTTCGTTCCGGAGAAGTACGACGAGATACTTGGTCTCGATGCTCAAGGACTCAAATCGGTAGTGGTTTTAACGGTAGGCTATCGTGCAACCGACGACCAGTACCAGTATAACGCCAAAGTACGTCGTTCGCGCGAAGATTTTGAAGTGATTATTTAATGCATATCGTATGAATCTCATTGGATCCGTATCGTTATTTATCTTTACCTTTTTTTCTATGTGCAACGCTCAGAATAACAGTAACACCGGCAAGTACAATAAACTTACCGACGAAGAAACGCGCGTCATCATAAACAAAGGCACCGAAAGGCCATTCACCGGAAAATTTTACAGTTTTTACGAAGAAGGCACTTATACTTGTAAGCAATGCGATGCCCCATTGTATCGATCGACCGCAAAATTCGATGCCGGATGTGGCTGGCCAAGTTTCGACGACGAAATTCCAGGTGCAGTAAAACGTGTAACCGATGCCGATGGCAGCCGTACCGAGATACTATGTGCAAACTGTGGCGCGCATCTTGGACATGTATTTTTGGGCGAAGGTTTTACGGCAAAGAACACACGCCATTGTGTAAATTCTGTATCTTTGAACTTTGTACCAAATAATAAAACAAAAGTGAAAACAGAAACAGCAATATTTGCATCGGGTTGTTTTTGGGGCGTACAGTATCAGCTCGATAAAGCACCTGGTGTAATAAAAACCACTGTGGGATATACCGGTGGCACAGTAAAAAACCCAACTTACAAACAGGTGTGTACCGGCCTTACAGGCCATGCCGAAGCGGTAGAGGTGGTATTCGATCCCGAAAAAACCAATTTCGAGAACTTGTGCAAGCTCTTTTTCGAAACGCACGACCCCACCCAGGCCGATGGTCAGGGCCCCGACATTGGCGACCAATACCGTTCGGAAATCTTTTACTTGAGTGATGAGCAAAAAGCCATATCCGAAAAGCTAATCGGCATACTCAAAGGTAAAGGCTACGATGTGGTTACAAAACTTACACCAGCTACTACGTTTTATAAAGCAGAAGACTATCATCAGGATTACTACGACAACAACGGCAAAACGCCATACTGTCACGCATATAAAAAAATATTCTAACTATGGCATATTTAAATATTGGCGATCAGGCCCCCGAATTTTCGGGTTTGAACCAAAATAACGAAATCGTACATCTTTCCGATTTTAAAGGAAAAAAAGTAGTGCTTTATTTCTATCCACGCGACAACACCCCGGGTTGTACGGCCGAAAGTTGCAATTTGAATGAAAATTACAGCGAACTTCGCGAAAAGGGGTACGAGGTAATTGGCGTAAGCCCCGATTCGGTGGCCTCGCATCAGAAGTTTATTGCAAAGTTTGCATTGGGGTTCACCCTGATAGCCGACACCGAAAAAACCATACTGAAACAGTATGGTGCTTGGGGCGAAAAGAACATGTACGGCAAAATAAGCGAAGGCGTATTGCGCACAACGTATATTATTTCGGAAACAGGCGTTATCGAAAAAGTATTTAAAAAGGTAGATACGAAGAACCACACGGCCCAAATATTGAAATAGCCCGAAGCATGAGGTTCAGCCATTACAAGAGACTGATATTTTAGAAATTAAAACAAAAAATAAAGGCGGTTATTTAACCGCCTTTTACTATTTTTGTAAACAAACAAAAAAGAGACACAATGTCGGAAATTAATAAAGAAAAACTAAAAGCACTGCAACTTACCATGGACAAACTCGAAAAGTCTTATGGTAAAGGTACAATTATGCGCATGGGCGACGAAGTACATGTAGATATACCCTGTATTCCAACCGGCTCAATCGGTTTGGACATTGCCTTGGGCATTGGTGGCTATCCGCGTGGCCGTGTAATAGAAATTTATGGTCCGGAGTCGTCGGGTAAAACAACCCTTGCCATTCATGCCATTGCCGAAGCGCAAAAAAAGGGTGGTATAGCAGCATTTATTGATGCGGAGCATGCTTTCGACCGTTTTTATGCCGAAAAACTTGGCGTAGATCTCAACAATTTATTGATTTCGCAGCCCGATAACGGCGAGCAAGCCCTCGAAATTGCCGACCAGCTCATTCGTTCATCGGCCATCGACATTATTGTTATTGACTCTGTAGCGGCCCTCACACCCAAAGCCGAACTCGAAGGCGATATGGGCGAAAACAAAGTAGGCTTACAGGCCCGCTTAATGAGCCAGGCGTTGCGTAAACTTACCGGCAGCATAAGTAAAACCAACACCACGTGTATCTTTATTAACCAATTACGCGAAAAAATAGGCGTAATGTTTGGAAACCCCGAAACAACCACAGGTGGTAATGCGCTAAAATTTGCTTCGGTACGTTTAGACATCCGCAAGGTGACTCAAATAAAAGACGGCGAAGATATTATTGGCACACACACCCGCGTAAAAGTGGTGAAAAACAAGGTATCGCCACCGTTTAAAAAAGCTGAATTCGATATTATGTATGGCGAGGGAATTTCGCGCATAGGCGAAGTCATTGACCTTGCAGCCGAACTCAATGTGGTAAAAAAGAGTGGCTCGTGGTTCAGCTATGGCGAAACAAAACTGGGGCAGGGTCGCGATGCAGTAAAAAACCTGCTGAAAGACAACCCCGAATTGTGCGAAGAGATCGAAGGTAAAATATTCGAAACTTATAAGCCAAAGGCGAAAGAAGATTGACGATTAGCAATAAAACAGAAAAGCCGGAACAGTTGCCCGATACAACAAGTTCCGGCTTTTTTTATTTTGGCTGAACCGCTAACGGTCTATTCGCGACACGCTGATAACGCCTTTTACCGTGCGCAAAACCCGTATAATTCCTTCGAGTTGAGAGGTATCCTTTACTGCTAACATGATGGTTCCCTGAAACACCCCGTCGTTGGAATTTATCGACACATTACGAAGCTCTACCCTGCTCTCTTGTTTAAGTACCGACGAAATATTGGATATTACACTCAGGCTGTCGTTACCTGTAATATGAAGTGTGACTTCAAATTCGCCCGATGCTTTGCCGCTCCACTGTGCCGGCACGATGCGATAGCCGAATCGGGTGAACATTTGCGGGGCATTGGGACAATTCTTCCTGTGAATTTTAACGCCGCCCATCGACCCAACAAAGCCAAACACCTCGTCGCCGTAAATGGGGTTGCAACATTTGGCGAATGTGTAGTCGATGCCTTTAAGGAAATTATCGATTGTTAGAATATCCGATTCGGAAGTAACCTTACTATTGTGCAAAACGGTAAAATCTTCGGCCGATTTCGTTTGCATTGTATCGGTTACTGCCTCCAATTCGCTTTTTTCTAATGCCACATAAGCTTCGCGAACCTTTTGCACATCGAGCAGACTATTGGCAATGGCACAGTAAAAATCGGTACTTGTAGGGTACTTCATCTGCTTTACCAACTTTTGCAAGCGGCCGTCGTCGAGATTCATTTTCCAATTTTTAAACCGACGAACCAACGTTTCGCGACCAAACTCAGCATCCTTATAATCCTGCTCTTTCAGGGCTTGCTTTATTTTGGTACGTGCCTTAGATGTGGTTGCAATTTTGAGCCATTCGAGCTTTGGTTTTTGTTGACTCGATGTAAGAATTTCGAGCTGTTCGCCGTTTTTGAGTACGTAACGTAAAGTCACATTTTTACCATTAACCTTAGCACCCACACATTTGCTACCCACACCGGAGTGAATATCGAAGGCAAAATCGAGCACGGTAGCCCCCTGTGGCATACGGCGTAAATCGCCTTTAGGTGTAAACACATACACCTCCTTATCGTACAAACCGAGCTTAAAATCGCTCATAAAGTCGATGGCATTGCGCTCGGGGTTTTCGAGAATTTCGCGTATTTGTTGCAACCAATTATCCACACCCCCCTCGCTTTTTCCGCCTTTATATTTCCAATGCGCCGCAAGCCCCTTTTCGGCAATTTCGTCCATACGCCGCGTACGAATCTGAACCTCTACCCATTTTCCCTTGGGCCCCATTACGGTAGTATGCAACGATTCGTAGCCGTTGCTTTTGGGTATAGAGAGCCAATCGCGCAACCGTTCCGGATCGGGCAGATATTTATCGGTAATGAGCGAATATACCCTCCAGCAATCGGCTTTTTCGCTGGCCGGTTCAGTTTCGAGAATAATACGAATGGCAAAAAGATCCATAATTTCCTCGAACGGGGTATCCTTCTTTTTTATCTTATTCCAAATACTGTAAATGGTTTTGGTTCGCCCCTTTATTTCGAACGTAAAACCTTCCTTTTCGAGTTGTGCCCTGATAGGCGCAATAAATTCGGCAATATACAAATCCCTGTCGCGTTTGGTTTCGTTGAGCCGCTTGGCAATATCCTTGTAAAGCGTGCGGTTATTGTACTTCAGCGACAAATCCTCCATTTGCGATTTAATGGCATACAAACCTAAGCGGTGTGCCAACGGCGCATAGAGGTAAGCCGATTCGCGCGATATTTTATCCTGATCTTCGCTGCTGTACAATTCGAGATTTCGAAGCGTTTCGAGCCGGTCGGCAATAATAATAAGAATGACCCGCATATCGCGCGAGAAGGTAAGCAACAACTTGCGGAAGTTCTCGCTCTCTATGGCTGCACTCCGGGCATACAGTTCCGACGCTTTTACCAGGCCATTGAGAATATCGGCAACCCCCTGACCATACGTTTTAAGAATAACGTCTTCGGGAATTTTATTATTGCGAACCGCATCGTAAAGCAGCGCACAAATTACCGAGGTTCGTCCCAAGCCGATTTCGCCGGCAACGATTAGCGCAATGTTAATGGTGCGCAATATCGGGTGATGCGTTTCCCTGTTGGCATCGTAATTACTATTACGCAATGCCGTTTCGAAGGCCAACCGAATCCGTTTTACCGAATCACGGTCGGGGTTTCCCAAAGCCACAAGAATGCTACGGTATCCTTTTACAATTGCGATGGCATCATTGCCTTTATATATTGGTCTGTCTGTCATAATTTTACGGTTTTTCGCACCATCAAGCTGCTTTGCAAGCGCGTTTCGTCCGTAAAGTTATTCAAAAGCGGTTAGAATTGAAAACGCGCAAATAGCTTTCGCTCACTTTTGGGCTCAAAAAAAGGCTATCACCTTCTTTCGAAACGTTTATTGGTTTATATTTACACGCATATGATCACATTTATTCATTTAAAACATTTTAAATTCATGAAAACCCTACTATTTTTACTGACTCTCTTTGTTTGTAGTGCAGCCATTGGACAATCGACCTCCGGACCTATCATGCCCAACACCTCAGGCAATGCATTCATTCTCCATGGAAAATTTTTGAAACCCGGCGAAATGGTTAATATTTTGGCAGTGAACCCCGAAGCACAAGCCGTGATGAAAAAAGCAAAATCGAACTATACGGCAGCGCAGATCTTTGGTGCTGTTGGTGGCGCATTAATCGGATTTCCAATTGGAACCGCATTGGGTGGTGGCGAACCCGTATGGGCCATGACAGGTGCAGGTGCCGGATTTATTGCCATTTCGATACCTTTTTCGATTTCTTATAAAAAGAAGGCCAACAAAGCAATAGAATTATATAACAAGGGGCTAAAAGAGACTAAATTGCAATCGCCCGAAATAAGTTTAGGCCCCACATCCAACGGGTTTGGCCTGGCCCTTATCTTTTAGGTTCAACAAAAAAAAAAACTGAAAAGCCGGACACAAACATCCGGCTTTTCAGTTTATTCACAATAACGTTGGGAACTATTCCTTTATTAATTTGGTTGTAACAACAGATGAATTTCCTTTGATTCGAAGCGTATAAATACCCGAAGGCAGTGCCACTAAATCCACAGAAAACCGACCTTCGGCCAAAACAATACCGGCCATAGCAGTTACATTTTTGCCCAATGCATTATACAGCTGCCATGTATCCCAATTGCCCGCACCCGGTTCAACCAAAAACCGACGCGCCGATGGATTTGGGAATACGCTGAACACATGATCCTTATGCCCATCCAACGCGGTTTCCACACTACCCACGGTTACGTTTGAGCCATAAACCAGCGCGGTTGGCTGACCCTCGTCGAGCACCAAATCCTGCAGATCAAGCCGGATGGCATCGTATGCACGTACTGTATTATTAAAATACAAATCCACACGAACCAATACACCGCCGGTGTTTACTTGTTGCGAAGACGAGGCCGCAATAACTACTGCATCTTGATCCTTTCGCTGTACCATCATCCATGCGGCGCACAAACTTTCGGAAGCAGAAACCACCAAGCTATCGATAATGGTGTTGTAACCAGGCACAATGCGCCCCGAAAGCGCACTGAACGACTTACCCGAAGGAAGCGCACCAATGTACACCGGTACAGATGCTTTGCCATTAAACACCTTAACTGTGGTATCGCGAATACCCACACGGGTATCGTAAATGGTAAGTTC
>QKHT01000260.1 GCA_003249935.1 Bacteroidota bacterium | reverse complement strand
GTGTGTTTAATGGCTGTAGTTTTACTTTTGGTGGCAAAAATAGTCAGGGTATGTTGTATGTGTATAGGGGCAATGTTTCGCTGACCAACAATTGTAATGTGTCGAATTCGGCCAATGGTGGTGTGGTTATCGAAGAAAATGGGTCGGTATCAATGTCGTCGACCACCATTTCGAGTACCGTATGGCCGGTTATTTTTCGGGGTAAAGGTTCTCTTTCCACCGGCGTGGGTACCTCTTTTGCCGGTAATACGCACGATGCGGTATATATCGAATATTACGCTCTTTCGGGCAGTTGGTCAATTCCCAAGGTGTCGGTACCTTACGTGTTTTACAGCGATTTTTATGTAAATGAAGGGGCGAATTTTACGATACCCGGTTCGGTGGTATTAAAGAGTCCCGGTCGTATTATTGTAAACGGTACGTTAAAGGCGGTGGCTCCACAGGACGAAAATATTGTGTTTACCTCAAGCGACAATGATAATGTTGGCGGCGACACCAATGCCGATGGGGCTGCCAGTACGCCTCACCGCGGCTCTTGGGGTGGCATTTGGTTCGGAAATACATCCGTCGATGCACAATGTATGCTAAAACGATGTACCGTTTCGTTTGGGGGTAGTGGTTATCATGGTGGTGTGGTTACCGAAAATGCCAGTCCAACCATCGATTCGTGCCTGTTTACCGATAACTACTATGGTGTGGAATTTTCGGGTATCAGTAAACCTGTATTTCGATACAATACCCTGGCAAGCAGTCAGGTGGTGCCAATAGCCATGTCGTTCGATTCCGATCCGGTAATGAGCGAAAATGTATTTTCGTTTTCCGATAACCAGTACGATGCCATTGGTCTTTTGGGGGGAACCATCGGGGCCGATTCGAAAGTGATAAAGCGCGATGTTACGGGTTTGCCCAATGTTACCTATTTACTGCTGGGTTCACTCACTATTCCCGATGGGTATAAGCTTACCATTGATCCCGGGGTTGTAATTAAATCGCCGGGGCAATATACTATCGAAGTAAATGGCACACTGCTGGCCGATGGCGGAAATGCTGCGGGCGAAATTGTGTTTACCTCGGCCAAGGACGATACACATGGTAACCCAAAGGATACCAATAAGGATGGTACCCAATCCAATCCGGGAAGTAGCGACTGGGGGGGCATCCTTTTTCAAAACAGCAGTAACGATGCCGGATGTAAACTCAATTATTGCCAAATAAAATATGCTACCATGTACGGGCATTGGTATACCAATCAGTGGGTTTATGGTGGAGCCGTAACCACCGAAAATGCCTCACCTGCAATCACAAATTGCATTATTAAGGATGTGACATATGGTATTTATGCCTTTCAAACCTCAAATCCTACAATCTCAAATTGCGAAATAACCAATGCTGGCCGAACCCCAATTGCCATGTCGGTATCGGCCAACCCAACTTTGGCGAACCTTACCTTTACCAATGTGGGCTATACCGCACTTGGCTTAATAGGCGAAATAGTGGGTAACAACGGGGTGGTGAAAAAACGGAATGTGGCCGGATTCAATAATATTTCGTACGTTTTACTGGGCGACATTACAATAAATTCGGGTACCAATGTTATGGTTGAACCGGGGATCGTGGTGAAAGCCGAAAATGGGAACGCTATTTTTGTGGATGGTGGATTTAAGTCGGTTGGTCTATCGAACGACTCGATAACGTTTACTTCGGTACACGACGATAACTACGGTAATCCAAAGGATACCCGAAGCGATGGTAATGCCCAATCGCCTCAAGCCGGCAATTGGGGCGGTTTACGCTTCAGAGCTACCTCGGACGACGCATGGAGTGGCATCGATTATTGTAATTTCTTTTATGGAGGATCGAGCAATGGGGTGTTGATTTTTACCGATGCAAATACGCGGGTTAAGAATACCCTTATAAGCGATGGATATGGTAACGGTATGCGTTTCGAAGGCACCTCTGCACCCGATTGTACGGTGGGTATAGTGATAAAGAATTGTAAAAACAGCCCCTTGGCTATGTCGCTTACTTCCGATCCCGTGGTGAGTTTTACCTCACCCATGTTTGCATCACTTGGCAATGCCAACAATGGTATAAAAATAATAGAAGGCGATTTGGCTGTAAATGCCTCGTTGAAAAAACGCGATGTGGGCGGAATTTATAATGTGGCCTATATTGTGGATAATCTCAAAATTCTGCCAAATGCTACACTTACAATCGGCCCCGATGTGGTGATAAAATTTTCGGAATATTACCATGGCATCGAAGTACGTGGTGCTCTTAAAGCCGATGGTGGTGCATCGGCAACGCCCATTGTATTTACGTCCATACACGACGATTCCAAGGGTGGCGATACCAACGATAACGGGAATTCCACCTCGCCGCAAAAGGGAAACTGGAGTAATATTTCGTTTTATGGTTCGGCTCTGGATGCCAGTAATTTACTGAGGTATTGTATTATTAATTACGGCGGTAACATTATTTATTGGGATAACGATTATAAAAACAATGGTTCGGTACGAAGCTACGACTCCAAACTGAAAATCGAAAATTGCCGGATTGAACACGCCAATTCGTCGGCGCTGGGTATTTATGGCAGCTCAACAGCCAATATTTCTAACACCGAAATAAACAATACCGAAAGTACACCGGTAACCATGAGTATGTTTTCGAATCCGGTGTTTACAAATATTACCGGGTCGAACCTTGGCATTTTTGCCTTGGGTATAGCCCGCGAAAACTATTCGGTGGATGCGACCATGCCAATCCGCAATTTTGCCGGTTTTACAAATATCTCGTACTATTTCTTTAGCCCGAGTGTAGTAAATTCCGGCACACACATCACTATTCCTAAGGGCATGGTGTTTAAAACAAACAACACCGGCGTATTGGATGTGTCGGGTCGGTTAACTGTTGCCGGAACTGCAGACGAACCGGTGGTATTTACCCATGTAACCGACGATAATTATGGCAAACCCGCCGATTCGCAGAGTAATGGTTCAGCCAATATGCCCGAAAACTATTCGGCATCGGCCATTGTATTTCAGGATGTTAGTCAGGATGTTAGTTCAATTTCCAATGCGGTATTCAGGTATTTCGAAAATGGCGTAGTTTTAATGCAGGCGGCACCTGCCATTACCGGTTGTTTGTTCGAAAAGTGTAACTGGGGCGTGGTGCTCGATGGCGTTTCTACACCTTCGCTTACCAACAGCCGTTTCAACGACCTGAAATATTGTCCCATGAAGCTGTCGCTTGTCTCTTATCCATCGGTATCCACAGGAAATACAATATCAGGTAAAACCTTTAAATCCATTGGTGTTCTGAGCGAAGAGTTGGTGCGCGATGCCACCCTCGAAAAACGTAATTTTGGTGGTATAGATAATATTTCTTATTTCTTTTCGGGAAATTATACCATTGGCACCAGTGCACAGCTTATTGTAAAACCGGGTGTGGTTTGCAAATTCAACGATTGGGCCAAATTAACGGTAAAACGTAGTTTGCTGGCTATTGGAGGCAGTACCCCCGACAGTACAATTGTATTTACCGACTGGCGCGACGATTTTTATGCCGGCGATACCAACAGCGATTCAACCGCTACTTCGCCGGGAGGCTATTCTTACCGGTGGTCCGGCATCTTTTTCGACGATGTTTCGCTCGATAATTTGTGCCAGCTCAAACATTGTGTCGTTCGGTATGCCGGATATTGGGCTCAAAACAACGATGCGGCTGTTACGACTACCGCGGCAAGTCCGTCGATTCTTTATAGCTCTATATCAAATTCTACCAATGGCATTGTTCTCAATGGGGCATCTAATCCATTGATAAATTATTGCGATATCTATAAGACTGAAAATTTTGGAGTAAATAACATCAATCAATCGTTTAATGTAAATGCCACCCAATGTTGGTGGGGCGATAATACAGGGCCAACACATGCTTCAAATCCCAATGGGAAGGGAAGTAAAGTGTCGGACAAGGTTGTTTATAACCCGTATCGCAGCACCAATTCGCAGAACCCAATGGTGGGTGATGTTAGTCTGAATGGCTCAATACAGGCATACGATGCCTCGCTTACCCTGCAACATGCGGTTGGTCTTATCACCCTGCCGTCACTTCAAAAGAAAGTGGCCGATGTAAGTGGCGATGGCACTGTTTCGGCATTCGATGCCTCATTAATTTTAAGATTTGTAGCCGGTTTGGACGATGTATTCCCGGCAGAAATGAAAAGTGCGCATAGTAATGCAGAGCAACCTCTGGTTTTCGGTAAAATAAGATATGGTGCGGCCGGTGTTTTAATACTTCCGATTTTGGCAAATGGGGCGAATAATGCATTGTCGTTCGAACTCAAGGCTCATTTCAATGCCGATGTGCTGCATGTTGTTTCGGCAGAAATCGGCAGTGCCCTAACAGGTAACGGAATGCTGCAATACCATGTGGACGGCGATTCGTTGGCCATTGCGATTGCTTCATCAGGTGGTTTTGGCGGAACCGGTGAAGTGGCCAGAATAAATATACGTATTTTAAATCTGAGTGAATATGCAACCCTGGTATTGAATGCCATGAAGGTGAATGAACGTTCGTATGAACCTGTTGCCGGAATGTCGGAAATCAGCTTTTATAATTCGGCGTCATCCATCGAAATGGTATCGCTTACGCAGCCTGCATTGTTACCTGCTTATCCAAACCCTGCGCATGGTGCCTTCATTGTGTCGTTCAGGGTCCCCGATAACAGGTATAAAGCCATCGTTGCCGTTTACGATGTAACGGGGAAATTGGTGGTTCAACCCATAAACGGATTTTATAAAACAGGCGAGTATGCGGTACGTATCAATGAACTGAATGATGCCGGATTGTATTTTATTAAGTTGACCTACGGCAACGGTGTGTATACGCAAATGGTTTCGGTAGTGAAATAAAAAATGGTTGCTATGGAAACGAAATATAAATTGTTTTTGGTAGCGGTGCTCTTGTCGGTGCAAAAATTGAGTGCAGTGGAATTGTCGTTGCCTCAGTTATCGGGCAAAGAGGGCCAAACCATTGAAATTGCCGTAACCACAGGCGATCTTACGGGGTTAAATGTGGTTTCGTTTCAGTTTGAGCTCGACGGGTTTAACCCTCAGAACATAAAAGTGCTTGGAGTGATTACGGCAGGTACCCTTTCGGCCGGATTTGGTTCTGTATCGTATCGGGTAAGTAATCAACGGTTGGTATTGGCCGGAGCCGGGAGTGTACCTCTTGCTGGTAGCGGGGTGCTGTTTAAAATAGAAGCCAAATTGTTGCGCGAAAGCTGGCAGTCGCTCGGTTTTTATACGCAGGGCACCAACTTGCTAAACGAAGGTTTACCGGCACCTACATTTACTAACGGTCATCTATCGATAGAGAGTAAGCCGCGTATTAGTGTCTATCCGTCGGAAACGGTGTTGGCGATTGGCGACGAACTAAGCTTTTCGGCATGGGGTGGGGCACCGCCCTATACATGGCAAACCACATCGCCGCAAGTGGCCACATTTGGGATCGATGGTTTGCTTAAAGCGCTTAAAACTTAAAAAAGGGCGTTTCGATGTGGTTTCGACCGATGCAAATGGTTTCTCGGGAACTTCCGATGGCGAATTTAAGGTGGCTGCATTTAAAATTCGCATGCGCGACACTTCTGTTTTGCCCGAAACAGTGGCCGATATACCGGTTTATTTCGATAATCTGGATGGCACCTTGGTCTATTCCGGTAGTGTCGATATTGGCTTTAACCAGTCGATTTGCTGGGTGCTGGATGTGTTGTTCAACGGCACGGTGCTTGCCTCGGCGGCTCAATACCAGTACCATATCGACGATGGCCGGGTAAGTATAAGCTTTGCTGCCTCGTCGCCCATAACGCAGTCGGGCATATTGGCATGGCTTCGGGTTCGAACCACCACACAGGAATGGGGTTCAACCCAAATAAACCCTGCCAATGCGTTGGTCAATGAGTTAGAAGTGGTTAAAAATGTGCCTGCAAACCTGGCGATAAAAAGCTTGTCGGCATTGGGTATAAACGGTTCGGGAAACAGCGCCGTGGCGGGCGACCATATGACCTATACGGCATGGGGTGGAAATCCGCCATATACCTGGGAAGTGGATCATCCGGAGTTGGCCGAAATTAGCCCTGATGGCGTATTGCATGCACTTAAAAGCGGGGTGGTAACTGTAAGCGTGCGCGACGTGCCCGGTGCCAGAGGACGTGCATCCGAACTTACCATTTACGATACCCGTGTGGGTATTCGCGATACCACAGTTAAGGTGTTTAATGGCAAAGCATCTGTACCGGTGTACATTGGTGCGCTTCCTTCGGGTAAGTCGTTCAGTGCGCTTTCGGGGCGCATCGTGCCGGGTTACAACACCATTATCGATAGCATGGTGGTTTCTTCTTCGGCAAGTTTGTGCGCCACATGGATGATGGCACAGCGAAAAGATCAAGATGCAGTAGTTATTGCGGCCTCGTCTTCGCAACAAGTAAACACCGGCGGTGTATTGGTTCGTGTGGATTTGTATTTTAATAATACAGTACGTGCATACGATGCCATCCGGCTTGATCTGCAGGATTTGGTGCTC
>QKHT01000265.1 GCA_003249935.1 Bacteroidota bacterium | reverse complement strand
AGTGGTAAACAAGATCGGACAAACGCGAAGCTTTGGCGGCATCTTCTCTGACGATAAAGTGGTGATGTACAACGAATCGAATCCGAATGAGCAGTATGCCTACTATCTCAACTGTTTTAACGAACAGGTGTTCGATAAGGTGAATGTAAGCAAGGTTTCGTTAGCCGGTGTATACCCAAATCCATCGAAAGGTGCCATCACGATATCGGCACCTGGACTCAAATCGGCCACAATAACCGATGTAACGGGCCGGGCAATATGTACGATAAAAAGTAATGGCAACACCATCAATACTGTTCTCCCGAAAGGATCGACAATATATTTGGTAACCATCAGGTACAACAACATCACAGAGACCATTAAGGTAGTAAGAATAGATTAGTAAATTGTTAGCACCATGAGGTGGTCGATAGCGTTTTGTTCGGCCACCTCTTTTGCAAAAAAAAATGATTCATGAACATTTCTTGCCGTTTTTAGAACATATTTTATAGTTTTGGCAGTAATCGTATAGTATATTTGAGTATCATCAAATCGCAATTAATAATCAAAAAGTTCCTTTTTACTTGCAAACTTCTGATACCAATAAAAAACTTCGTAACACAAAGGAATTTAGAATTTATTAAAGAGTGTATAGCCGCAAAGAATTTTCTTTGTGGCTATATTTTTAATTGAAAATGAAATTTATGATACCCCGAAGCAGCGATTAAAAATAAAATTGGAAACCGAAGATGGTACAGGATATGATCCGGCTTGTTTTTTTGTATCGATGTAGTATCCGGCAGTTTAACCCTCTGTGCATTATACAACGACAATATTGTACAATATGGATGAAAATTTCTTTTAAGGTGTTTTACAACGAATAAAAATTAAAACCCGGCTCTGCAATTTTGTTCTACTTTTGAATATGGATTTAACGGTTTCATAGAGAAGATTGAAACCATGATTTGGTTCAAACAAAAATGGATTTAAAAATGAATAAAGTTTTTACAACTTCATTAGCTGCAATTACAGTTTCAATTGTGTTGGCTGGCAATAAGGCGAACAAACCTAATTTGGTGTTGTTCTTGGCCGACGATTGTTCGTATTACGATTTAGGTCCTTATGGCGGTAAAAATGTGCCAACGCCAACACTCGATCAATTTGCAGCCGAGGGCATTAAGTTTACTAAAGGGTATCAGGCTGCTCCAATGTGCTCGCCAACACGTCACAATCTTTACACGGGATGCTGGCCCGTAAAAACCGGTGCCTATCCAAACCATACGTTTGCTAAAGATGGAACAAACAGTGTGGTTCAACACTTAAAACCAGCCGGATATCGTGTTGCGCTCATCGGCAAATCGCATGTAAATCCCGAATCGGTGTTCCCGTTCGAATATGTGCCACTGACAAGGTCTAACGACATTAATTTTACCGCCGTTGATACTTTTATTGCCTCATGCACAAAAAACAATACCCCATTCTGCCTTTTTGTAACGTCAAATCAACCCCATACCCCTTGGGATAAAGGCGATCCATCTAAAATCGACCCCGATAAATTGATTTTACCTCCTTTTTATGTCGATACGAAACTTATGCGTTCTGAATTGTGCAAATATTATGCTGAGATAAACTATATGGACCATGAATTTAAAAAGGTACTTGATAAAATAGACGAATATAATCAACGGAATAATACTGTGGTTGTGTATCTTAGCGAACAAGGTAATTCGTTGCCCTTTGCCAAATGGACCTGCTACGATGTCGGGGTGCATTCGGCATACATGGTTCGCTGGCCCGGAATGGTAAAACCGGGGTCTGTTTCTGATGCTATTGTCGAATATTGCGATATAACACCAACATTTGTGGATATTGCCGGAGTTAAACCGGTAAGCAAAATGGATGGGAAAAGCATTGTTCCGGTACTATTGGGTAAGAAACAAGAGCATAAACAATACACTTATTCGCTTCAAACAACCCGGGGAATTCATGCCGGATCGGACTTTTATGGTATTCGTTCCATCGCAGATAAAAAGTACAGGTATATTGTTAACCTAACGCCAAACGAAACGTTTAAAAATGCAGCAACAAATAATAATACATTTACCGAATGGTTATCCCTTGCAAGTGCCAACGAAAAAGCAAAGTCTCTTGCATGGAAATATCAACATCGGCCGGCAGTGGAACTTTACGATTTGGAAAACGATATGTATTGTATGAAAAATCTGGCCGAAAAAGCTGAATACAAGGCAATCATCGACAAAATGGATCAAGCATTAAAATCGTGGATGGAATCATGCGGAGATGAAGGTCAGGCCACCGAAATGGAAGCACTCAAACATTTGGCAAAGAATGCCGGAAAAGAAGATTAATGAACAGATAGCCGTACTGATTTACCTGTACGGCCTTTGTTTTGCTCACGTTGCCAACCCTTTGGGTATATAATTAATGTAATATGAATAATAATTACTAAACACCTGTTCGCTTATACTTTAACTTTGTGTACCATATGCATCAGGTTCAAAAATTAAATAACAATTTAAAAAAAGCTTTAGATATGAACAGATTCTTACGCTTTGCAATACTCCTTTTAACCACTATGACCCCCGCCGGTATTTGGGCACAAACCGGTGGCGACGCGATTATTTATCCCGATTATAAAGGCGATGTAATTGATAAATTCTTTCTCGACATAAAAGGCAATGCTGGCGGAGTAGGTAGCGAAAGTAAAGCTACCGATTTGTTCGTTACCGACGATATGAATGGCATTCGTGTGTCGATTTATGGCGACGACTCACATCCGGCACATCCTTCGGCCGGCGTGGTGGTGGCATCGCAATATACAACAATGATTAACTCTATAAAAAATGCCAAAGCCGCTCGGGCCGGCAAGGATTTTTACGTTTTTGCCAGTAAAAAACTCGACGGACAAACTTCGTTCCCTGCCTGGACAAAAGATAAAGCCACCGGACCAATCAATGTGCCCAACTATGTTACTCTGCTTACCGATTACATTATGTTCATGAAAGATCAGGGCATAGAATTAGATTACTTAGCCATTGATAACGAAAACCAATATAACGAAGGAGACATTATGCCGGCACTGTACCGCGCGGTAGTCGACTCCATAAAAAGCAAATCGGTGTCGATGGGTTTTAAAATGCCGTTGTTTGTGGGTTACGAAGATTATGGCCCCAACAAAAACAACTGGATGAAAACCATGAAGAACAATAACTGGATGGATCGCATGGATATTTACGGTACACATTACTATCCAAACCTCCGACCGTTAAGCGGGCTGAAATCCGACCTTGGATATGCAGGAAACATCCCCTTTTGGTCTACCGAACCGCACTGGGATGCAAAAGATGCGGTGGACGACTGGGATGAAGCCGAAGATGCCATTTGTGCACTTTGGGATCAGGTAGATGTGGGTATGACCGGTTTTATGTGGTGGGGGTATGCCCGATCGGGGTCTATACGTGGTAATCTGATGCGCGAATTCTCGGTACCATTAAAGGACGCACGCCTTATTGACATCGACGATAAAGACGGGCGCAGCACCACAACCAATGGAAAACTGCAAACGCATGCATTCAGAGAAGGTAACACCATTACGGTTTTTGCCGTAAATAATAATGCCACCACATCCTATGCCGACTATGGCTTTGGATTGTCTAAAGGTATTATTGCCGGCGATGTTAGCTATAGCCAGTATATCAAAGCCAATGGCATGTCGCCCCGAACCGGTACGGCCACAAAGGATGGCGATGCCAAATTCAGAATGACACTTCCCGTAAACTCATTTTCGATCTTCTCATTCGACATTGATTTGAATAGTACACTGGCAAAAGAAACGGTTCAGACAAAAAAAATAACTGCTGTTCCGTCGGTAGCATCCAATGTGTTAAGAATTTTTGGGCTGAACCAATTTGAACCCTATTCAATTATAGATATTACGGGTAAGGTTCAGTATAAAGGCCATGAAACTGAAGTAGATGTAACGGGGTATAAACCGGGTGTTTACTTTGTAAAATCGGCCAACGGTGGTATCTCACGATTTATTAAGCAATAAACAGAAGGTTTTTTTTCATACACATTTCTATACGTTTTAATATGGGCGCACGTTTTCGAACAGTGCGCCCATGTTGTTTGTATTGCTAATGTAACACCTATTGCATCATAGCTTTTTGGTAACGTAATATATGCGTAATGCCGATCCCCGAACTTTGCACTACAAATTGATGATTATGGCAAAGGAAGGAAAAAGAAGGGTAGAGGTAGTGGTGATTTCGGATTTACATCTTGGTACTTACGGTTGCCGTGCCGATGCACTGGTGGCTTATTTAAAAAGCATTAAACCCGGTGTATTAATTCTTAATGGCGACATTATCGATATCTGGCAGTTTAAAAAGCATTATTTCCCCGCCGACCATATGAAGGTTGTTAAGCACATTCTCAACATGCTGGTCAAAGGCACACAGGTGTATTACATTACCGGTAACCACGACGAAATGTTTCGGAAATTCGAAAATTTCAACCTTGGTTCATTCAAGATTGTAAACCAGCTCACCCTCAGTCTCGATGGTAAAAGTACCTGGTTCTTTCATGGCGATGTGTTCGATTTAGTGATGCAAAACAGCAAATGGCTGGCAAAACTTGGTGCTGTGGGTTACGATGGGCTTATTTTACTTAATTCATGGGTGAACCACCTGCTAAAGGCTGTGGGGCGTAAACCTGTTCGTTTGTCGCAACGGGTAAAAGACAATGTAAAGGCAGCTTTGAAATATATCGACGATTTTGAACTTACCGCTGCCAATCATGGGGCTAAACGCGAAGTGAATGCAGTGGTTTGTGGTCACATTCACAAGCCGCAAATGCGCACCATCGAAACCGGCAAGGGCGATGTACTCTACCTTAACTCGGGCGACTGGATCGAAAATCTTACTGCGCTCGAATACAATAATAAACAGTGGGTGTTACACCATTTCGATGTGTCGACCCTTGAAAATAGTACCGATGCGGATGAGAAACCCGACGAAGCAACCGATGCTTTGATTGGTATGAATAGCAAAGATATTTTTAAACTCATGACTCAGGAGTTTTATGGCAATTAACAACCGACCGCGTGTATTGTATGCCATACAGGGTACCGGCAACGGCCATATTAGTCGGGCATGTGAAATTATCCCCCTTTTGCGTCAAATGGCCGATGTCGACATTCTCATCAGCGGCAGCGATGTGGAAATTAAGCCCGAATGGCCTGTAAAGTACCGTTTGAACGGCTATGGGTTCTATTTTGGTACAAATGGCGGTATCGACTTTAGCAAAACTTTTGCAAAAAGTAGTATGTGGCACCTGCTGCAAGAGGTTTCGAACTTGCCGGTAGAGGATTACGATTTTGTAATTAACGATTTTGAACCGGTAAGCGCATGGGCCTGCAAAATAAAGGGCGTACCTTGTATTGGGGTGAGTCATCAGGCGGCAGTCATTCCGTCGCATTCGCCAAAACCTCGGTTGGAAGATCCGTTCGGAAGTGCTATTATCAATAATTATGCACCTACACATTTCGATTTTGGTTTTCATTTTGAAAGGTACTCACCATATATCTTTACACCGGTTATCCGACAAAGTATTCGGCTTGTTGAACCGGCTAACCACGGGCATTGTACGGTGTATCTGCCGGCATACGATACCGAAAGGATTCTCGAAATGGTAAACTCGGTGGGCCTGCGCCAT
>QKHT01000145.1 GCA_003249935.1 Bacteroidota bacterium | reverse complement strand
GGAGCCGAGTTTATTGTCGATCCATTCGGTATAGCTGAACAAAGGCGTGGTGATGGTGACACCCAATGCATATTTGCTGATAACGAATGGTTTTGACGGTGCTTTCGGATTTTTGAGCAGTGGCGAAATGTCGCTGCCTTCGAGGTGTGTTGGTAAGTCGATTCCGGCTAATTTGCACAATGTGGGGTATATGTCTACATATTCTACCATGCCGTCGCAAACCTGTTTCGCCGGCATTCCCGGGACTTTTACAATAAGCACTGAGCGTAACGATGTGCGAAAATTGCAGTGTTTGGCCCACAGTGTATGTTCACGCAGGTTCCAGCCATGGTCGCCCCAAAGTACTACAATCGTGTTTTTATCGAGACCGGTACGGTGCAGTTCGTCGAGTACCTTCCCGACCATTGCATCCGAAAAGCTTACGCAGGCATCGTATCCGCGAATAAGTTGCGTGGCCATGCTATCGCTTACCGGCCCTTTGACGATGCCACTGTATTGCCATAATTCGCCGTTGTTGTGTATGGCCACCGATGGACAATTTTTGGGGACATAGTTGTTGTCGGGAAGTTTTACCTTGTTTGCAGGATATAAATCCCAATATTTTTTTGGCGCATTAAAGGGCAAATGGGGTTTTAGAAAGCCTACGGCAAAAAAGAAGGGTTTGTTCTGTTTTTGTAGTCGTTGCAAATCTCTGATGGTTTTTTCGGCCGTAAGTCCGTCGGCATACGATGTATCGGGCGTGTCGAAACATTCGGTTATTGGGAACATCTTCGTTTTTTTGTACATTTCGTTACTCTCCGGCGAGATGCACAGAGGCAGGTTGGCGCGCCAGTTTTCGTCCCAACATTCGGCATGATCGTCGGGGTGATGAAAAACTTTCCCGTTATTATAAGTGATATACCCATTGTTTTTGAACCATTGCGGCAGTACGATGGCATCGGGTGCGTCTTCCTGTGCATACGATGCGGCGGTAAGAAACCGGCCCATGCCGGGCCGAAGTCCGGTAAGAATGCTGGCTCGCGAAGCTCCGCATACCGGCACGTTGCAATATGCATTGGTAAACATGGTGCCCGATGCGGCTAATTTGTCGATATTGGGCGAAACAATATGGGTCTGTCCGTAACAATTGAGTTCGGGACGTAAATCGTCGACGGCAATAAACAGTATATTGGGTTTTGCCGGCTGCTTTTTTGCCTCGGCGGTAGGCGATAGTTCGGTGGCAAATAAAGCGATGGCTGTGGCAGTGAGTGTTTTATACATGATGTTTGTATTATTTTGCGTTGTTTTTGGCTGTTGCTAACGTTTTTCTCATTTTGTTTATGCGCGATTTGTATTTCGGGTCGGAGGCCAAATTATTGATCTCTTTCGGGTCATCGACTTCGTTGTACAATGCTTCGTATTTAAAATCGGGATAGTAAATGTATTTGTAATCGAGAGCGATAATGGCTTCTGATTTTGGAATGGCTGCATTGGGAAAAAAGTGTTCGTAATAAAAAGCCGAACGCCAACGGACTTGTTTGCCTTCGACCAATGGAACGAGACTTTTGCCTTGCATGTTTTTGGGTATTGAAATGCCCGCATAGTCTAAAATAGTGGGTGCAATATCCACATTAAGTGCGATATGCGTATCCATTCGGCCTGTCGATGGTTTTCGCAAATCGGCAACCATCAGGGGCACCCGTACCGATTCGTTATATGCATACCATTTGCCGGCTAACCCGTGTTCGCCGAAAAAGAAGCCGTTGTCGCCCATAAAAATCACTACGGTGTTCTGGTCTAACCCCTCTTTTTTAAGGGTGTTGAGCGTGTTGCCCACTACTTCGTCGAGGTGTGTAAGCAACCGGTAGTAGTTTTTGATCATGGCGGTGTATTTTTCGTTGGTATCGAAGCGGGTAAAGTAGCGGTTTCGCGCTTCGTTGTTTGCCCTGAACCAATCGGGCATCATTTGCCAGTATGCGTCGGTGGCTGTGGGTTCGCGCTTGATAAGTGCATCGGCGTACAGTTTGTTGAAGCGTTCGGCTACAATAAACTGCCGTGGATCGCCATCTTCGCAATGCGGGGCTTTAAAACTTACCGACAGGCAAAATGGTTTGCTTTTATCCCGAACGGCAAAAAACTGTTGTATCTCGTTGTTTATCTCGTCGGTATGATGAATGAAATGACCGTCCTTGTCGGTCATTTCGTAGTTGGGCTGGTGCTTGTTTTCGCAAGTCCAGAAGTCGTACTTTTCTTTGGGTTGCCCCGGCAATCCGACGCCGTATTTTCCGATAAATCCGGCATAGTATCCGGCCTGTTTTTTGAGTATCAACGGGTAAGTGGCATCCTCGGCAGCGTCGGTCATCTCGCCAAAAAAGTCGATAATGCCATGGCGTGCCGTGTATTGGCCCGAAAGTATGGAGGCGCGACTGCAACAGCAAATGGATGTGGTTACAAATGCATTTTGGAACAGTGTGCCACGGGCTGCCAACGCATCGAGATTAGGCGTTTGAATAATCGTGTTTCCCATGCAGCCAAGCGCATTCCAGCGGTGGTCGTCGCTAAGTATAAACAGTATGTTGGGCTTTTGTGCCGAAACAGTACTCATCTGGTTCAACCCCGATAATGCGATTGCCGTAACTGCTATTTTAAGGTCCATTCTGTTTGTGTTAAAATATTGTCCGATGCATTGCCTGCCATAATTTTGTAAACGCCTTTGTCGGTAATCCAGCGGTTTTCGCTTACGCCAAAATAACTGAACGCCTCCGGTTCAAGCAAAATAGTAACCGTTCTCGATTCGCCGGGCTCGAGTTGTACTTTGGCGTAACCGCCTAACTCTTTGTAGTTTGTCTGAACCGTGGTTTTTATCGGTTGTGTGTAAATCTGAACCACTTCGGCACCGGTTTTTTTGCCCGTGTTGGTTACGGTGACCGTCGCCGTAATGCCTTCGGCGGTTTGGCTGAGTTTCAGGCCGTTGAGCATAAAGGTCGTATAACTTAAGCCATGTCCGAAAGCAAACAGTGGCTTTTTTCCGGTACTGTCGAAATAGCGGTATCCGAATGCAGCCAACGATGTTTCGTAAGTTTTCTGAACCGGTTCAACCAATAAATCGCTCAAGTTTTTGGTGTAGCTTACCGGCAGTTTGCCCGATGGGTTGGCATCGCCATAGATGAGATCGGCCAGTGCGTTGCCGCCTTCTTCGCCGGGGAAAAACATCTCCAGCACCGCTGGGGTTTTGGCAATCCACCGGTTCATATCCACCCCGCCGGCGGTAAAGAGTACCACCACGGTATTGGGATTGGCTGCCGAAACGGCTTGCACAAGTTCGTCCTGATAAGCCGGTAACTGAAAATGGTCGAGATCGTTGCTTTCGCCTTGGTATAAACCGGGTACACCAACGGCCACAATGGCTACATCGCTGTTTTTGGCCACCGATACAGCTTCGGCAATGGTTTGGGCCTGATTGTGCTCGGGCATTTGGTAGCCAAATTTTATAAAGCCGCCCTTACCGCGGTTGGCAGCATACCAGTTGGCAAATTCGAGGGTTATTTTGTAGGTTTTTCCGGCTTGTAAATCGGCCCATACCCTGCGGTTCTGACCTTCCACCCAGGCTTCCTGCCACTGGTCTACCATCTTTACGCCGTCAATATACATGCGTACGCCGCCATTGGTAAGTGCTTTAAAGAGGTATTTACCTGTTTTTGCGGGTGTAAAATTTGTTGTCCATCTCGCGCTCAGCTTGTTGGGGTTCGATAGTGCGTCGTAAGTTTCGGCATTGGCCTTGGCCTTGTTAATGGTTTCGCAGTTTTGAGCCCAAACGGGTTTGGTGTCGATATGTTTTTTCTGAACCGCCATTTCGAGTTGCTGTGGGTTCAGGGCGGTGTCGTAAAAGTTTATTTCGTCGATGATGCAATTGGCATTTTTGTCGTTGGCCATGCTACCGCCTGCTGCCATTGGGGCCGCGGGGAGTTTATGCGGAAATTTGGCTGATGCCACCTCTTTTGCGTTGAGGTACACCTTCAATAGGCCATCGTGGCGTACAATGGCTACGTGGGTCCAGTTTTGGTCGGGTATTTCGAAGTTAAGCCGTAGGTTGGCTCTAACCGGAAACAGACTCCAGTTGAGGTATTTCGGGGTAATGGTAAATTCGTTGTTCCTGAAAAAGTAAGCCGAAAGCAGTCCGCCATCTTTGTCGGGAAACTGGTCGGGCAAGTAGGTCCAAAAGCTCCATGTAAAATCCCGGTTTTCGGCTACTTCGGGCGAGTTGCCAATACTCAGGCTCGATTGGCCGTTGAACTGAAAACCATTGCCTTTAATTCCTTTGGTTATTACGGCCGAACCACTGCCTGTAAACGAGAGCTTTTGTATTTCGCTTTCATTACGTACAATCACGGGTTTTCCTGCAAGGTCGGTATTGTCGAAATATTCGGCTTTACATGGCCATGCAATGGTTTGTGGCGCATCTAAATCTTCGGTGGCTTCGCAGCCTTTGACGTAGGTTATTTTGCTGCCAAATCTTTCGGTAAGTACTTTTAATGGCGATGCGGTATACGCGGTATTGCAGATGCTACTCCCCTGCGAGCCTTTCATCAGGTCGCCATCGGCAAACGGGCCAATGAGGGCCACGGTTTTGTCTTTGGATATGGGTAGTAAATTGCCATCGTTTTTGAGGAGCACAGCACCTTCGGTGGCAATTTTGCGCACGAGAGCGCGTTGTTCGTCGAGATTTACTTTAAAATCGGGCATTTTTGCCGGGTCGCGAAACCACGGCGCGGTTTTTATCTCCAAAATTTTACGTACGCGGTTGTCGAAGGTGTTTTTTTGTATTGAACCATCGGCTAACCCTTTCTTAATATTGGGTGCGGTGTACCATTGCCATCCGGGCATCTCCACATGGGTGCCGGCTTCGAGTGCGGCCGGGGCACTTTCGAGTTCGGCCCCATAATCCGAAACCACATAGCCTTTAAAATGCCATTCATTATTTAATATATCGAGCAGATGCTTGTTGGCCGATAGATAATGGCCGTTTACTTGATTATAGGCGGTCATGATCGACCATGGATTGCCTTCATCCACCGCTATACGAAAGGCAGGAAGATATATTTCGCGGAGTACGTTTTCCGGTAGCGATACATCGATGCGAAAGCGGCCGATTTCGAAGGAGTTTACCGCAAAATGTTTTGGCGTGGCAATGCACCCGTTGTATTGTAGCCCGCGGATGTTTGCTGCCGCCATTTTGCCCGAGAGGATCTGGTCTTCGCTGTAATATTCGGCATTGCGGCCGGCCAACGGATGGCGTATAATATTGAGTCCCGGTGCAAAGCCCTGGTTCGATTTTAGCTGTATGAGCTGGTCGGCAAAGGCGCGGCCTTCGGCTTCCGAAAGGTGGTCGTTCCATGTGGCGGCAACGGTAAGCGATGCCGGAAAGTTGACAATGCCTGTGCCGCCTATCTTCATGCCACGCGGGCCGTCGCACGATACAAAACCGGGCAGGTTGTATTTGTTGTCGGGGTTTTGCCGGTAGCTTTTTAGTCCGGCCGGCGACGTATTCATGTGGGCCACTTTTTCGTCGATGCTCATACCGTTGAGCAGCGAATCGACACGGCTGTTTTGTGGCGTGGCGGGTTGAACCAAAACTGTGGCTAAGGCCAGTGTAAGAACGAGGTTTTTGTTGCTTTCGAAGATTTTCATCGTATTGTTGTGCTGTTATTTCAATTTAATGTGGTACGTGCCCGAATTTACGGTGAGTTTTTTCCATGTACCCGT
>QKHT01000162.1 GCA_003249935.1 Bacteroidota bacterium | reverse complement strand
AAAAAACATGATATCTAAAATAATATACATAGCAGGTTTACAGGTTTATAAGCTTGTATTGCATCTGGTGGCACCGTTTAATATCAAGGCGAAACAGATGGTCGATGGCCGCAGAGAGTGGAAAACAAATCTGGCAAAACAGCTCAATGGCCGAACCGGTTTTGTTTGGTTTCATTGTGCCTCGTTGGGCGAATTTGAACAGGGCCGTCCGGTAATTGAAGCATACAAAGCCACAAAGCCCGATGCGAAGATTCTGGTTACGTTTTTCAGTCCCAGCGGATACGAAATACGTAAAAACTATGCCGGAGCCGATGTCGTGGCATACCTTCCGTTCGATTCGCGCCGCAATGCCCGGCTATTTCTCGACATGGTTCAGCCCGAAAAAGCCGTGTTTGTAAAATACGAGTACTGGTACTATTTTCTTTCGGGGTTGAACCAGCGAAAGGTGCCCACATATCTTATCAGTGCCATATTCCGGCCGGCGCAACCGTTCTTCAGATGGTATGGTGGATTTTACCGAAAGATGCTTACACGGTTCACCCAAATGTATGTGCAGAATGAAGATTCGGCGGTGTTGTTGCGTTCAATCCGGGCCGACAATTTCGAAGTGGCCGGCGATACCCGTTTCGATCGCGTGATGCAAGTGGCTCAAACGGCCAAAAAAGTAGATGTAGTGGAGGCTTTTGCCAATGGCAAACCACTTATGGTGGCCGGCAGCACCTGGCCACAGGATGAAACTTTGCTTTTGGCGTTTATTAAAAACTATTCCGGCGATTACAAATTTGTACTTGTGCCTCACGAAGTCACCCCTTCGCATATTGCCGCACTCGAACGGATGATTGCCGTGCCTTATGCCCTGTTCTCTAAAGAAGATGCACTGATTGCAGATAAAAATGTGCTGGTAATTGATACCATCGGATTGCTTTCGTCGGCTTATCGGTATGCCAATATTGCCTATATTGGTGGTGGTTTTGGCGTGGGCATTCACAATACGCTCGAAGCGGCTACTTATGGCATTCCTGTGCTTTGGGGACCAAATTATCTCAAGTTTCACGAAGCCATTGGCTTGGCTCAGGCGGGTGGGGGTTTTCCTGTTAACGATATTGGTGCACTGACTAAAGTCCTCAATCAATTGCTCAACGATAATGCATTGCGCATCCATGCTGGCGAAGCGGCCCGTTGCTTTGTGCAGAACAATGGCGGTGCTACCGACAAAGTCCTCAAAGCATTGCTTCGTTAGTTTTGTGGCTTTGGTTCAGCCTAAATAAACCGCCATACCTTGTGGCAATTGAAACACTGAAACGTTTTTCTGTAAATCGGTAAAAACAGGCCGAGTAATAGCATTACAGGTACGAAAAGCGGACTGAATTGTTTTTTCTTTCCTATGTTTTCAGCGTGACAGAACGGGCAAATATGCCGGTTGGTGGTCGCTTTCTTTTTGATTTCTACCACCTCGTTGGTGGTGTCATTGGATTCTTCTGTGGTATAACCGCCTTCTTTGAGCAGTGCAATGGCGGCTTCGGCATCGGCTGGAAGAACCTGAAGTTTTACACCACCCAACGCGTTCGAGTAAAAATTGTGCACCTGAACCGTTAATTCATCTTTTAGAAAAGTATCAATTTCGTTGGCCTGTAAATATGCTTTCGCCATATACGCTTCGTGGGGCAATGTAAAAACGGCAACGGTGATGAGATTATCCATACTCATTTTTTTTTGATTCAAACGTGATTGTTGATAGGCTAAATTACCTTTTTTTTGCTATATACCAAAGTGTTAGCCGCTTTTCGATGTTTCGGTTACAAACAAAAGGCTGCCCGTTTTGCAGGCAGCCTAATTGATTTATTATTGTGTTTAGCGACGATTAGAACTCTTTTTCGCCAAATTCGCTCTCCGGTAATTTAGCTTTGCTGCTCTTTTTGTTCAGGTTGAACCCAAGGTTTACCATGACTACGTCTGTTTCGTAAATATAGTTGGTGGTGGTATAAAAATTGTCGCCCCAGGTTGTAATACGCTGACGGTTCGATTCTTTCATGCCCATGTCGATGTTTTGCCACTGCACACTGGCGGTAACCATATTGTTAAATAACCCTTTTTTAAGCGTGAGGTTCGGACTTAAAAAGCGCGAATCTTTGCCTTGTGCGGTGGGCTTTTCGGATAAGTAGTTAACGTTTGCCTGAAGGTTCCAGCCCGATGGTAATGCAAAATCGCTGTTCATATTCAACGAATAAACCCAATCGCTGTTTTCCGCTTTTAAAGGTGTTTCGCCCGGAAGTGTGAATGTACCATCGAATTTTTGTTTGAACACATTAGCTCCGGCATACAACGTCCACCATTGTGTCGGTTTTATATTGAGACCGGTTTCGAATCCCATGGCATAGGCGTGCGCAACATTGGTATATACGCGGTTCAATATGGTATCGGCATAAATACTGTTTACGCGCTGAACCGGATTTTTGCTCGCCTGGTAATAAAATGTGCCAAATATCGAACCCGATTTAAACGTTTTGGTGAGACCAATTTCCGAGAGTGTAATATATTCGGGCAAAAGATCGGGATCGCCTGCTTCGAGTGTTTCGGAGTGCTCGCGTTCGGGAATCGGATTCAGTTGGTTGTTCGACGAACGTTGTATGCGTCGACTGATGCCGGCTTTGAGTTTAAGATCCGAAGCCAGTTTGTATTGAAGGTTGGCCGACGGAAAGAGGTTCGACAGGTTTAGTTCATGCACTTTTGTGTCGGTGGAGAGATCGACCGTCCGGTGCGAATATTCGTAACGTAACCCCACGTTATAATCCAGCTTTGTTTTCGATGCAGAGAATTGTGTGTACACCGAGTTGATGGTGTTATTCGAGAGTGCTGTGCCACTGAATTTGTCGAGGTGTGGTTGAATTACTGCTGGTGGCGTAATTAAATAATCGAACACGCCATCCTGACTGTCGTTTCTAAACTGATAACCCGTTTCGAGTTTGCCACCGGCTATATCGGTCGAGTAATCGGCTTTAAGTCGCAAACCATCCACCGGCTTGCTGTATGGGTTCTCCACATATTGCACCAATGTGCCGCCACGGTTTGCAAAGTTATTGTTGTAGGTGTTGCCATAAAGGTCGTCGTACTCATAAAGAGCTGACAGCACCAGTTTCGATTTATCGGTAAACGTATGCGTGTAGTCGATGTTGCCCAGCGTAAAGGTCCCTTCTTTTACCTGCTTATTGGCATTGTAATAAGGGGCATTGTAAATGGTGGTATTGGTCGAAACTTTGTATTGGGCATTCAGATAATCGAGATTTGCATCACGTTCCTGAAACCTTTTGCCACTAAAAACACCCACCGAAAGCACATTGCTCTTGTCGAACGTGTAAGTGGCTGCACCACGCACTGCATAATAGTACTTTTTAAAACTGCGTTCGCCCGTCGATGGGAAATGGTTAATGGTATCGCCCGAAGGTTTGGTAATCGATACATCGCCCTCGCGGTAGCCATTCAAATCGTTTCGGCTGTAGTTGCCGCCCAGCGTTACATCGAGGTTCTCCTTTTTAAAAGTATACAGCACATCCGCACCATAGCGTTGTGCCACCCGGTCGTTGCCAAAGTCGGTCGTGCTTGGTAAGCCACCTTGTACGTTGACTATGAGTTGTGCACCATCCGTTGCGCCCTGTTTGGTGGTGATATTTACAATGCCGGTTTTGCCGTCGGGGTCGTATTTGGCCGATGGCGAGGTAATGAGTTCGATGTTGTTAATCGTATTGGCCGGAATTTGGCTCAACGCGGTTTGCGCATCGGTAAGCACCGGCTTGCCATCAATGAGTACCAGAAATCCCGTTGAACCACGCAGCGTAATTTCTCCTTGCCCGTTCACGGCTACCGATGGCATATTCTTTAGCACGCTGATGGCTGAACCGCCTTTGGCCGTTTCGAACAGATCGGCACGATAGGTCTGTTTTTCGAGTTTGTTGGCAATGCGCACCGAGGTGCCGTTGACTTGTACTTCGTTTACCATTTTGCTCGATGGGGCCACCGATATGTTCCCTAATGCCATTTTTTGGTTTGAACCTAAGCTAAAAGGGGCCGTGGTAGTTTGATCGTATCCGATAAAATGCACCTTAACAATGTAGCGGCCTACGGGCACATTGTCTATCGAAAAGCTACCGTCTTTGCCTGTAATGGCACCGCTCACTAAGGCGGTATCGTTCGATTTGTAAAGTGCAACGGTGGCGTATTCGAGTGCGGCCGATGTGCTTTTCTCTACTACTTTTCCGGTAATTCGCGCGGTTTGAGCGTAAATGGTACTTATTGCAAGCAATAAGCACATCATCAATTTGAATCGTTTTTGCATGTGTATACCTGTTCTGTTTATCATTCTATGCTTTCATTGACTGAAAAAACAACCCAAAGTTAAATTTGTTCCTTTTGGTTTGGTTCTTTTGTGTTTTTATAAGTTATACTGGTTGAACCGCCTTCGGTAGGGTATAGCTCAAGAATTTTGTGCGGGGCGAGCGCTGGTTCAGCCCTGTGCGATACAAACACAATGGCGGTTTGGTGTTGTGCGGTAATGGCATGCATTAAATTGTAAAATAGTGCCGTGTTTTCGTCGTCAAGTCCCACGGTCGGTTCATCCAGTATAAGCAGCGGCGGAAGTTTGACTACAGCGCGCACTATCATGAGCAACCGTTGCTGACCAAACGACAGGTCGTTGAATTTTTTATGGCTGAACCCTTCGCCAAGTACCTTTTGCCAGGCACGTGCTATGCTTAGTTGAAGGTCGGTGGGTTTGCGGTACAGACCAATTGAATCGACCAAACCCGATATAATCATGTTTTCGACCGTGTCGTTGTGTTTAAATTGAACCGTCATGTTTGGCGTAAAGTATCCGATTTGCTTTTTAATATCCCAGATGCTTTCGCCGCTCCCTTTTTTACGTCCAAACAGTTCAATATCCTGTCCGTATCCGCCCGGGTGGTCGCCGGTAATCATCGCCAACAATGTGCTCTTTCCCGATCCGTTGGGCCCTGTTAACTGCCATAATTCACCGGCGTTAACGGTCCAGTCTAAGTGTCTTATTACCGTTTTTTCGCCATACCGTGCCACTACATTCCGAAATTGAAGTAATGGCCCATTGATCGGTTCGGTCTTTAGACCCGATGCCGGAATGACTATGGGTTCATTCCACACTTTGTTTTGGTTGTTTTGGTTGAACCGGCTGGCGGGCTGAACCGTGTCGATACAATTGAACGCGTTGATGGTGCAAACGGTACCGATAGCCTCAAGCAGGTCGGCTTTACGGCTGTAAAGCTGAATGATCAGGGTTTGCTGTGTGCGTTGGTTGAGCACGTCGAGAATAAACGCCAATACTTCGCGGTCGATATTGCTGTGTAAATCGTCCAGAATAATATAATCGGGTTGCTGTTGTACAATGTGCATAAACAATGCTTTGCGCTGCTGTCCGCTCGACATGCTGTGCAATCCGTCGTGTCCGGGCGTGGCGATGGGGTACTTGTCGTGCTGTAACTCTTCGCTTATTGTGTTCTGAATAATGGTGTTGGAGTATAACATGCCGTGCAAACCATCGAGGTTGCAATGTGGTGCTAACCATCTGTTGGCGAAAATCTCAGCGATGATGTACGCCTTGTTGGCACTGTTTGGCAAATAGATGCCAATGTGATTCAATGGTGTATGGTGCATAATTGTGCTTTATCCGAAATCAGGGAGCTGCAACCGAACGGAATGGTCTTGCGCAATTTGTGGTTTTGTGTTGAGCCCCTGCTTCCGAAATTTTGCGTAAAAGTAAAGATTGTTTGGGGAA
>QKHT01000061.1 GCA_003249935.1 Bacteroidota bacterium | reverse complement strand
ACAAGAAAGAAACATGTCTGTAAAAGTCGTAAGCTGATTTTGGCGATTTTCGAGGAACCTATTACGCATGGCGTAACCCGGCAATATTTCGGCCGACAATACCGCCAACAGCACCATTTCGGTACACAAAGCGGTCGATTTGGCTTCGGGCAATATCGATACCATCGACTATAAATATGGTACGAACCTGCTGTATGGCATACGGTACAACTACTACAACGATAAGAATTTTAAAACTCGCATCCATACCTATGCCGATGTTTCCGGAGGTGCATTGGTGAACCACAACCAATATTATGCCTACGATGCCATGAAGCAGCTTACATACTGGGGACCCGATGCTGCCACCGCTGCCGAAGTGCAGGCCAACCCCCTGTCGGGCAACGCCGCCACCCGTTACGATAAAATAGGGCAAAAGACGTTTATACGCGATTGCTTCTGATATAATTGATCGGGCATTTCGCGAAAGCCGGTTCGATGCACCGTTTTTAAGTCAATACGATAATGCGTTGTTCGATGCCATAGGCAATGAGAACAAAAAGTTTTACATGATTCAAAAATTATTGTCCGGCGAGTTTATGTTAAAACGCATGTTTAAAAATCTCAATAACGACCTGACACTGAAACAAGCTTTGCAGGATAAGTTTGCAGAAGCCGAGTTTTCCGAGACATTGATTACCCTAAAGCTTGCATATAAATTATTCCGGTAGTGTATGGTTGCTATTCCATTTTTTTGAATGTTGCATAAGGCTGGTGCAGTAGCCTTTTAGCCTCATTAACCGGCATGGGGTTCAGCCAAAATAACCCGTTTATTGTGGGTAGCAATGCCTGTGCTGCTTGGTCTTATTTTGTTTTTGGTTGAACCTTGGTGCCACACATCGGGTTGTGGGTTGAACCCCTGAGTGAGATTTATGGGTTATATTGCGGCGATGAAATCGGTGAGATTTTCGTTTTTTTGAAGTCCGAAACGATTGCTCAGACGGTATCGCGATACATGTACACTGGTTACCGAAATGCCTGAAAGATGGGCCATTCTCTTTCCCGAAAAATTGAGATTAATGAGCGCACAATGTTTGCGTCGGTTGCATTTAAGTCCGGGTACAATGCTTGTACATGCTCGTAAAATCCGGTGTTTACTTCTATAAACCGGCTATATTATTTTCCTGAAATTGCATTTCCATATTCTGATTAAAGTTTATATTGACGGCAAAGGGTAACGTGCCGGTTAAATATAAACAAAAGAAAGAAAGCCTTTCACTTATCTGGTCTTCTTAACTAAACGACAAAGCTGTTACCATTATTGAAGTCGTTTTGGAAGAAGGATATAAGGTGGAAAACGCAATGTCAGTTTTAGAACGGGAATATCAGCTTTAATTGCCGGGCAAAGACCATTCACGGAAAGAAAATGCATACTTATTATCACGGTATTCAAAATCGTTTATGGATGGAGGATTGGACTCACCCGAACGAAACGATGTCCATAGAACTTATTTTTACTAAAG
>QKHT01000003.1 GCA_003249935.1 Bacteroidota bacterium | reverse complement strand
AATCGGCTAATCCCGACAACTATTTAATTCCGATAACCATTCAAATCGACAACAAAGGTGGTTTTATAAGCGGCAGTTTTGTGGAATTGTACCTGAAAGCCGTTTCTAATGCAACTGCGCTTACGATACCCAACACCGCATTATTGGAAGATCAAGGTAGTTTTTTCGTCTGGGTACAGGTTACGCCCGAATTGTTCGAAAAACGTGAGGTTCACATTGGTTCAACCGATGGGGTAAAAACCGAAATAATTAAGGGTATTCTCGCCAACGAGCGTATTGTGATCCGTGGTGCCATGCTCATTAAACTGGCACAAGTCACCGGCACGCTGGATGCTCACTCCGGTCACGTTCATTAAACCGCACTGCTATGTTAAACAATATAATAAAATTCTCGCTCCACAATAAGTATTTAATCTTGCTATGTTCGGTGGTGTTGGTGGTTTTTGGCTTGAACACCGCCACAAATATGGACGTGGATGTGTTTCCCGATCTTACCGCCCCAACAGTGGTGGTGATGACCGATGCGCACGGTATGGCTTCGGAGGAAGTAGAACGGTTAGTGACCTTTCCCATAGAATCGGCGGTGAACGGGGCAACTGATGTTCGTAGGGTTCGCTCGGCATCGTCGCAGGGTTATTCGTTTGTTTGGATTGAGTTTGATTGGGGAACCGATATTTTCAAGGCGCGTCAAATTGTTTCCGAAAAACTAATCAGCGTTTCGTCGCAAATGCCAATTGGCATTGGTCAGCCGGCTTTAGCTCCACAATCGAGTGTGATGGGCGAGATATTCTTCGTTGGACTACAATCCGACAGTACCAGCATGATGGACTTACGCACTTTTGCCGAATGGAATGTAAAACCGCTTATTCTTGCTACGGGTGGGGTGTCGCAGGTTACCATTATTGGTGGCGACTATAAGCAGTATCAGGTTTTGGCAAATCCGCAGAAGATGAATTACTATAAGATTTCGATGACCGAACTTGCGGATATTTGTCGAACGATCAGTCAAAACTCAACAGGCGGTGTGCTTCGCCAATATGGGAATGAATATGTAGTAAGGGGTATAGCCCGCTCGTGCGACCTTGGTGTTTTGGGAAATACCTTTGTGAAATCGGTTAATGGTAAGCCAATTCGCCTGAACGACGTGGCAGATGTAATCATAGGCAGTGCGCCTAAAATGGGCTATGCTTCGGGAAATGCTAAACCTGCAATTATTATATCTATTTCAAAGCAACCCAATGCCAATACATTGGAAGTAACGCAACGCATTGAGAAAAAACTTGCCGAACTGCAAAAAACAATGCCTGCGGATGTGAAATTAGATACTAAAATATTTCGTCAGGCCGATTTTATCGAAACCTCGGTTAAGAACGTCCGGAATGCACTTATGGAAGGTGGTATTTTCGTGGTTATCATTCTATTCCTGTTTTTAGGAAGTTTTCGCACTACTATTATTTCTCTTTTGGCCATTCCACTTTCGTTGTTGGGTGCTATATTGGTTCTTAAAGGGTTGGGAATGAACCTCAATACGATGAGTCTCGGTGGTATGGCAATTGCTGTTGGGGCTTTGGTCGACGATGCCATTATTGACGTTGAAAACGTTTACAAACGGTTGCGTCAAAACAGGTTCATGCCTGAACCCGAACGTCAATCGGCATTTATGGTTGTGTTCGAGGCATCGAAAGAAATCAGGGCTTCTATCCTGAATGCTACGCTTATCATCATGGTGGCATTTCTGCCGTTGTTTTTTCTGTCGGGCATGGAAGGGCGTATGTTACAGCCACTTGGTATCGCATTTGTTGTCGCGCTGTTTATGTCGCTGGTGGTGGCTATGACGCTTACGCCGCTGTTGTCGCTGATGCTTCTTTCCAACGATAAGTATCTGGCAAAAAATGATAAGGAAAAATGGCTGGTAAGCAAGCTGACTTTTTATTACGAAAAATCACTTTTATGGGCACTTCGATTCAAAAAGTTGGTTATTCTATCTGTCCTTGGGGTTTTTGTGGTTTCCCTCATTGTTTTTTTAACTTTTGGCCGAAGCTTTTTACCCGAGTTTAACGAAGGCGCATTGACCTTATCGGTGGTTACTAAACCGGGCACATCTCTCGAAGAGTGTAGCCGTTTGGGTAATTTGGTCGAAACCGAAATGATGGCTGTACCCGAGGTGTGGAGTACAGCGCGCCGTACGGGTAGAGGCGAACTCGACGAACATTCGCAAACTACAAATAGTGCCGAAATAGATGTGAATTTCGCACTGAAAGGGCGTAGTCAGCAGGATTTTTTAGCCGATGTTCGCGCAACGCTTTCGCGCATTCCGGGTATTGCATTTACTGTGGGTCAACCGCTTGGTCATCGTATCGACCACATGCTTTCGGGTACACGGGCTAACATTGCTATAAAACTATTCGGTTCAGACCTGAATAAGATGTTTACTACTGGCAACCAAATAAAAAACGCCATAGTGGATATTGAAGGATTGGTGGATGTGAATGTTGATCAGCAGGTTGAGATTCCGCAAATACAAATTCGGGCCAATCGTGACATGCTGGCGCAATACGGAATTACGATTAAGCAGTTTAACGACTATGTTGATATTGCTTTTGGTGGCGAAAAACTTGCCGATATATACGAAGGCCAACGTAGTTTCGACCTTGTGTTGCGGTTGAATAAAGATTATACCGAAACGCTCGAGGGCATTCGCACTGCTTTGATTGATGCAGGTAACGGGCAGAAAGTCCCCTTGGAACAAGTGGCCGAAATTGTTTCGGTTTCGGGACCAAGTTCAATTAGTAGAGAAAACGTGCAGCGTAAAATTGTAATCTCCGCCAATGTGGCCCGGCGCGATTTACGTAGCGTGGTGAATGATATTCAGAAAAACATAACTGAAAAAATTATTCTTCCTCAAGGGTGTCGGATTGAATATGGCGGACAGTTCGAGAGCGAGGCAAAAGCATCAAAAACGCTAATGCTTACATCTTTATTGGCTCTGATAATCATTTTTTTGCTATTGTACCATGAATTTAAAAACTTCAAACTTGCCGGCATTATTCTACTCAACCTGCCATTGGCACTCATAGGCGGTGTATTTACCATTTGGGCAACTTCGGGTATTTTAAGTATTCCGGCAATAATTGGGTTTATTACGCTTTTTGGCATTGCAACCCGAAACGGTATATTGCTTATTTCCAACTATCAACGGTTGCAGTTTAAGGGTGTATCTTTGCACGAAACCGTTACAAAAGGGTCGTCGGACCGTTTAAACGCGATTCTCATGACGGCTTTAACGGCTGCCCTTGCTTTAATTCCACTTGCCATGCGCGGCAACCTCTCGGGGAACGAGATTCAAAGTCCAATGGCAAAAGTAATTTTAGGCGGTTTGCTCTCTTCAACAATTCTAAATATCTATATCGTGCCATTAGTCTACAGTATTTTAAACCATCGTGGAATTATTAAAACCGAAACAAAATGAGAACAATTATTATATTAACAGCCTTACTGGGGTTCAGTCTCAATTTATTTTCGCAGAGTTCTATCGATTCGGTATTGGCAATGGTTGAACGCAATAACACCACATTGGCGGCATATCGCAAAAGTTTCGAGGCCGAAATTATTGGAAACAGAACTGGTTTGCTACTACAAAATCCGGAGATGGCGTTTAACTACCTTTGGGGCAATCCTTCGGCAATTGGTAATCGTACCGATTTCAGCATTCGTCAGTCGTTCGATTTTCCAACGGCGTATGCTTACAAATCGCAAATTGCAACAGGTAAAAACCAACAAGCCGTGCTTGAATATCAGAAACGATGCAAAGAAATACGGCATAAAGCCCGTTTAATTTGTGTCGGTTTAGTGTATCAAAATGCACTGTGTACCGAGTATTCCGTTCGTTTAGCGAATGCAAAACATATTGCCGATGCATACCATACAAAATTTGAACAAGGCGATGTGGGCATTTTGGCGTACAATAAAGCACAAATGTTGTGTTTAAATAGCTTGAAAGTGCTCGAAGGCGCAGAAATTGAACGAAATGCTCAACTTGCCGAATTGGTAACGTTAAATGGTGGTGTTCCGATTTCTTTTTCTGAAAATATTTTTTCGTTGCAAGCGATATCCTGCGAATTTGAGCAATGGTATGCACAGGCCGAGCAATATAATCCTGTTTTACAATGGATTAAACAGGAAATTGCTATTGGCGAGAAACAGAAACTATTGGCTAAAGCTCAGAGTTTGCCTAAATTTAATGCAGGATATATGAGCGAAAAGGTCGTTGGACAACAATTTCAAGGTGTGACGATCGGTGTGTCGATACCACTTTGGGAAAATAAAAACACCGTTAAGTATGCCAATGCAAAAATAATGGCTATGCAAAGCATGCAAACCGATGCCGTGGTGCAATTCTATAACGAGAGAAAAGCACTTCATGCCAAAGTAATTAGATTGCAGGGTGCTATAGCCGATTATCGCAGTAAATTAAACGCTTTTGGTAATACCGCACTCCTTCAAAAAGCCTTGGATAAAGGCGAAATATCTCTTGGTGAATATTTCTTTGAACTATCGTTTTATTACGAGAGCTTCGACAAATTGCTCCAAATGGAATATGATTTGGCTAAGACAATCGCAGAACTTAATAAGGATCTTTAAATAGGTGGGTTAACAAGGTATTATTGTTGAACCAGCTATAATAATAATTTGTGCAATGCTTCAAATTGGGTATTGCTCTCATTATTGTTTTAGGGTAAAATCAGTTCTTGACGTTTTGAAATTTAAGTAGAGTAAAACCAATTTCTGATATTGGTTTTGTTTCAAATTTTGTTGCCATAAAAAAGCAGTTACAAAGTATATCTTGCAACTGCTTTTTTTGTGTTGGTCGGTCCGGAGGGGGTCGAACCCTCGACCCCATGATTAAGAGTCACGTGCTCTACCAACTGAGCTACGGGCCGAATGCGGATGCAAAATAAGTAAAAAAGATTGCCTTTTGCTAAAGTTTTTCCAAAAAATTGCAATTAGATTGTTACTTTTTTTCTGATTTAGTAGAAATCAGTGGGTTAAAGCCAAGTTTTTTGTTGCGGGTAAAAACAAAGCAGCGCAAAGGCATTCACCTCTGCGCTGCAATCCAATGGTTACACAGCCGGTTCATTACTAAACGTAAAACCGTTGTGGTAATCGATGCGTATTTTGCCGCCGGTATTTACGATGCCCGAGAGTATTGCACGGCTTAAATGACTCAGTATTTCCTTTTGAATGATCCGTTTTATCGGGCGTGCACCAAACTGTGGGTCGAAACCTATTTGAGCGATGTGTGCCAATGCCTCTTGGGTTACGTCGATCGAGGTGTCGTTTTTTGCCAGCAATTCGTTCACTTTGGCTAATTGTAGTTTTACAATCTGTTCTATTTCGGCTTCGTTGAGCGGTAAAAACATAATAAGCTCATCTATGCGGTTGAGAAATTCTGGTCGAACCACTTTTTTAAGCAATTCCCAAAGCACACGGCGGGTTTCTTCGAGTGTCGCCTCGCGGTTTGTTGCGTTCATGCCGGCAAACCGTTCGCGTATAAGGTCTGAACCAATATTCGATGTCATGATGATAATGGTGTTTTTGAAATTGGCTACACGGCCTTTATTGTCGGTTAACCGTCCGTCGTCGAGCACTTGAAGTAAGATGTTGAAAACATCGGGATGTGCCTTTTCGATTTCGTCGAAAAGGACCACCGAATATGGACGGCGGCGTACGGCTTCGGTCAATTGGCCGCCTTCGTCGTAACCCACATATCCCGGAGGTGAACCGATAAGCCGCGTGACCGAGAATTTTTCCTGGTATTCGCTCATGTCGATACGTGTCATGGCATTT
>QKHT01000296.1 GCA_003249935.1 Bacteroidota bacterium | reverse complement strand
TATAATCAAGCAGACATACAAATTACCACGCAAGGTAAGGTAGGTATTGGTTATACTACCGATGACAATTTCAATCTAAACGATTACGCACTAAGAGTTTATGGAAATGTTACCGGCACATATACCCCTTCGGACGAAAGATTAAAAAAGAATATTCTGACAGTCCCCGACGGCGCTCTTGGCAAGATACTTAGACTGAGACCTGTTACCTATAATTACGATGGTCAAAAGTTGCTGAATGTGAAAACCGATACTATAACCGACATGCAACGAAAGGCGAATGTTGAAGCTTCAATACAAAACCTTGAAGAGGATATTCATACCGGATTTGTGGCACAAGAAGTGATGACCGTTTTTCCTGAAGTAGTGAAAACAGGCGGCAGCGACGATCAAATGGCAATTGACTATACAGCTCTTATACCGCTTATAATTAAGGCAATACAGGAGCAACAAACAGAGATTGATGCTCTAAGTGCCAAGGTAGGAAAAGGCCCGAAGAAATAACGATCTATATTGCGTTTAGATTTAGCCTTTGGGGCTTTTTTAAATACGATTTTGTATCTTGAGATAAACACACAGTAAAACGAATGAAAATTAAACTACGAAAATATATGGTCGGGTATAGCAAACAATATACATTTATACCATTGACAATCACGTTATTTTTGCTTAGCTTTGCTTTAGTACCAACTATTCTGGGACAGGAAAGAAAAGAAAACTTCTACTCCGTGCTCAAAGCTCATAAAGATAAAGAGATAGAGGCCAAAAAGTTGAGTGATGCCGAAAAAGCAAAACGAAACAACGGCAATAACATAGCCAATACCACAGAGCAGGAAAATGGGGAAGAGAGCGGAAACCTTAACGCTTTAAACCGTTTTGAAAAGATTTGGGGGCCGAGGTTATATCCACATGGCGATGTTACCATAGCCTCTCGCGCTATTGCCGACTATGCTAGGAAGCAACAAGCCGCATCCAATGGCATCAGAAGCAAATCGACCACAGCAACTACCATCGACCCCCAATGGCAATGTGTAGGGCCAGTAGGTAACTATTCAGAAGATTTTGATGATGGAAAAGGTTTGGGACATATACATACCATTGGCTTCCATTCCGATTATGCTACAAACAAAATAATGTATTGTGGCTCGCCATTCTCGGGGTTGTGGCGTTGTAAACTCATCAGTGAAACCGAATACGAATGGAAACCGGCCAGCGATGACCCTGATCTTCCCCTGAAATGTGTAGCCGATATTGCCACAGCAAAAAGCGATGGAATATCTTATGTGTTTATTACAACAGGCAATGGTGATGACGAATTACCCGCAAGAATTGCGACGGTTGGTTATATTAACCCGGAATATACAATAGGTATTTGGCGTGCCATAGACAATGGAGGTACGGCAACCGGAGATTTCAACCTCCAGTGGGAGCATATCTCGGTGAACCTTATGAACTCCTCCCCTCTACAATTGCATGGAACCATAAGGAAAATGATAATCCATCCTACCAACAAAAACATCGCCTATATAGCTACTACTGATGGTATATACAAAACAACCAATCTCTTGGCAACTCCTGCCGATGTGGTTAGCTGGTCACGTTTAACCAACTGCCCCGTTGACGACCAGCTAAAGGGGCTGGAGTTCAATCCGGCAAATGCAAGTATTATAGTAGCAAGTGGTGAAAAAGTTTACCAATTTAACGAAACGAATCAGGCTTGGACTACATACCCTGACCCGCCTGCTCCGCCTAGTACCACTCCTAGCATCCCTCTCCAAGTAGTACGCTCTAATGTTTTTTTTCGAAACTATCTAGGTTCTATTACTTTGTGGGCGTATTTTAAAATACCTATGAGTAGTGGTACTACCCATTCATGTTTATACTATTATTCGGGGACAAGATGGATATTTGTCCATAATCAGGAAAACAGCCCGAACATCGCCTCCCCAAATAGAATTCCATTTGTCATGAATAGTAATGGGAGTAAATTTTTTTATGGAGATGCATATTTATGGGGGAACCCAATTAATATTAACACATTTGAGTCAAGCCAATATAGTGGATATGGCCTTCACGCCGACATTCATGCCCTTGAAATGGATCCTGTCAATCCAAACATATTATGGATCGGACACGATGGTGGGCTTTCGAAAAAGGATATAACGCAATCCATGTACAATACGGGCTATAAGGCAATGGTCAATGGGCTGGTACTTACCAAAATATGGGCGATGGACAACCACCCTTTCGATACGCAAACCAAGATAACTGGTCTACAATGCAATGGTACATACATCCACTCGAATGTAAACAATGTAACTGCGTGGCGACATGTACGAGGTGCTGACGGCTATAATGGCGTTTTTGGAAAATATAAAAACAAGGCTTACGGGATGATCCAAGATCAAAATAGTTATGACTTATATTATAGAAATTCTGTTAATGAACCGTGGAGTTGGGCACCGCAAGGCAGTCATTCTCCTTCCAAATTCGACATCGAGGTGACCCCTTCTCTTATTCCATCGAATCGACGTGAATTTTGGGGGCATGAAGACGTGGTGAAAGATGCAGATGGGAATGTAATTGAGAGATGGGGGGTAATCAAGGAGAATACTACATCAGTGCTCAGCAACAATTCCCTCGTATCTGCTCAGGAGGCTGCCTTGAAAGGCCAAATACCCAGAATCGGGGAATTGGCTATCTCGCCGTCGGATCCCAGAGTTGCATACTGTACTGAACTTGTTGTGCAATTGCCCGATCCCGAAGATGGTGAATTAATGGCAGAGAAACTGTACAAGGTGACCAAACCTTCAATCGGTAATAATTTCAATATTGTTGTTAATTTAAGTATTAACCTATTATATGCATTACAAAGTGATACAGACGCAACATGGGAGTATCAGTTTCTTCCTTTAATCTCGTCCATAGTAATACACCCAACTAATCCGAATAAAATATGGGTTAGTTTCCAGACCTATTTAAATGGATTTCAGGTATGGCACAGCTTGGATGGTGGATACAGCTGGGAAAACTCTGATGATAATAGTACATTACCGTATGCCCTTCCGGTGAACGAACTGGCAATTCAGGATATGGGCGGTGGCAGCATGGCACTCTATGCCGCCACAGAGGTAGGTGTTTTTGTAAAAAAAGACGATTCTCAACTCTGGGAACCTTATGGTGCCACCGGCCCCAATTGCAGAGTAACCGATATTAAAGTAAACTATTTTAGTGGCAAACTGTCGGTCGGGACCTTTGGTCGTGGAGCATGGGAATGCAACCTTTTACCTTCTGATGGGTTTAATTTTACTGAGGTAATTCAAGAAAATACCACCATCAGCGAAGATACATACCTTCAGGGGAATCTGGTAGTCGATAATAACGCCATCCTAACAGTGAACGGGAACATCCATCTTTACCCCAAATCCACCATCACGGTCAACCCCGGTTGCTCGGTGGTCATCAATAACGGGAAATTTGTCACCGGACACAACTGTGCTGATTTTACCCTCAACATCAATGGTTATATGTCCGTACAGTCCAACGAGTTGCAGTTTCCACCCAACTCCACCATTACCGTTGGCTCTACCGGTGTTTTGGATATTTTGGCACCTACCAAGCTATGTTTTAATAATACCGTTAATGGCTCAAACAGCATAATCACTAATACACTGTTAGGGGGTATGATTCGGATGAACGGTAAGGATTGTACGCCGTCGTTTCAAATGGTAAATAGTCTTTCGCAGTGTATCGACAACAACCTAACAGCTTCGGGAAGCTTATCCAATAAGCTTGTATTCGGGGCTGCATCGGTAAGCAACAGCAATAGCGTTACCTGCACCGACAACGTCGAGATGCTTTCTAATGGTGTTATTGAGCTTAAGAGTGGCTTTAGCGCTACGAAAAACTTTCTGGCACGCGTCGAAGCGGCCAATTGCGTCTGTAATACTTGTGACCCCGGTCTACTTGCTGTAAATATGGTTTCAAAATCGGGGAGAATAAAACCTTTTGGGACAACAGATCCTGCATATATCAACAAATCCGAGGACCAAGAGAAATTGAATATCCGTTTATTTCCTAATCCTGGGAAAGAGCAGTTTAATATCGTTATAGATGGCAGCTTATCGCAAAACGATGCCAGTTATTCAGTTTTTAACATGGCAGGTAAAATATTACTCAAAGGCAATTTTAAAGGCAATCGAACCCGGATTGACTTATCGCATTTTGCTCCAGGAATTTACCAAGTTGCCGTTGAACGAGATGCGCAAAAAGTATTTTCAAAGATTGTAAAACACCTATAAACATCCATCGATTATGAAAGCTCTTATATTCCGATTAATGGCATTTTTCCTAATTGGGGCAGCACATCTGCATACCCCTATCGCAGCGCAACCCTATGTCCCGTTCCTCGAGGATGGAAAACTGATTGATAGTCATTATCAAGACTTTTGGCATTACATAAATTTCATAAATGGCGATACAATAATAAAGAACCACAAATGCAAGAAAGTCATATATTCCAATGGATATTGCAGCCCGAATGAATTTTATTCTAATGTTAAAAAATCAAGACTTTGCAATGCTTACCTGAACACTAAAGGTGGCTACTATACTTTCTTGCGTGATTCGTTTCCTGCACTGGTTAGTGATTCATTATGTTTTTACGCCTATGAAGATACTATCATGAGAAAAGTTTTCAGTATAGGCCGTAATTCAGATACGTTCAAACTTTGGTACGATTTCAGTATTCCTGCCATTGGCGAAATACGACGAGGCGAAATCGGTGGCTATGGTATGCATCCGCAATCCGCAGTTAAAGAGATAGGATATGTTGTGGATAATAATGGAGTTAGACGTCGTTATTGGGTTAATAGTAATGTTTGGGTTGAAGGATTAGGGTGCTTGCACAATGGCGCGGGGAATCCTGGTTTTAGTCGGTTCTCAAACAATGTTGCATTTGCGGTGAAAGGCATTCCGGTATATGTAGATTCTCGTCTTGGCATCGATGGCCGCAACAGTTCATCTTCATGTTCCTCACTAACATTCAATATTGTTGACAATATCTTGTCGTATACGACTAAACCAATGGGATATGCAAGCCCTTCAGGAACAGACTGTACGATCTATGCTGCCAATGGAGCCACCGTCGGCAAACAGGCCGTTCAAATTGAAGATGGCCGGATCGATCTCTCCCGCCTCTCCCATGGTCTCTATCTCGCTGTGGTCACTACCTCTGCCGGCGAAGTATTGGGGCGGCATAAGTTTGTGGTGAAATAGTTGTAAACGTAATTATAATAGCCGGTATAAAATGCCCGAAAAGGTTTATGGTCACCCTACGGAATTTGGAACTAAAAGCTAACTTCCGGGGGTGGCCATTTGGTTTATGATGCCCTATGCTAATATGGAGGTAATATGAAAGAATGCCTTCAAAAGATTTACAATAGAGAATGGAAATCTTTTGTTTTCAACCCAATAGGCGAGCAATTTAGTATGCAATTCGATTTACAAGAAACTGGACAAATAAAAATACGTTCAAAATTGAGTAACCCAATGTTTACAGGGAAGTTTGAATTTGAATATTTAACTGACCAAACGTTTATTCCTGAATTAATAAAGGAAATAGAAACAGCAATTGAAGAAAACACTTAAAAAGCAAAAAGCCCGGCAATGTCCGGGTTTTTTTATGGGATTAACTTTATAAGTTCCAGAATTTCTTTATCAGTAAGGTTTTCAATGTCCGATTTGTCGTAAATGGTGAGAAGGTAAACGGTATCGTCCTTAAAAACAAGATGGGTAATAACCCGTGCGCCGCCCGATTTGCCTTTTCCCTTGCTGGCAATTGCCAGGCGTATTTTATAGCAGTTATGGCCAATGGAAGTGCCTTTTTCGGGTTCTTCCTTGAGTTCTTTTATAAGTTCCTGTATTTCCTTTTTGAGTGACGGAAATTTTTTGATCAGGCGTTTGGCCTGCCGTTCAAAAACAGATATG
>QKHT01000282.1 GCA_003249935.1 Bacteroidota bacterium | reverse complement strand
GCCGACAACCACTTTCACCAACTGCCTGGCTTACGAATGCACCGCACAACCATTGGGCGCACAAGCTATTACAGCCAATTATTGCGGTTTTGAAGCCGGTACCGATATAGCAGCCTATTTGGGTGCCACAGGTAATATTCAAACTGTGGATGCCACTACATTTTATAATGCGGCCGCCAACGATTATAGTCTCAAAGCCGGCTCGGTTGCTGTGGATGCAGGTACAGTAATCACAGAATGCAATCCCGATATTGCCGGCAATGCACGTCCGGCAGGTCCATCGTTCGATATGGGTGCCTACGAATTCCCTAACTACAACGTATGGACGAAAGTAGAAAAAACCATCATTAAAGATGTTATTAAAGTGAACCGCGTATCGGCAAACACAATAGCGGTTTTTGCACCCAAAGGCAGTGATATAAAAATTTACACTATCCTCGGCAGTGCAGTATATTCGGCAAAAAGCACTTCAGGTTCGTTCGAAGTCAATGCCATGCCACATGGTGTTTACCTCATCGAATCCACTGTAGCCGGTTCACGCACCGTTAAAAAAATAAGCTTGTAATCAGCGCATATCATTATTTTATGGGCTGAACCACGAATGGAAACATCCGATGGTTCAGCCCTTTTTTTATACCTTTTTTCGACCGCCATCCACACATTTTTTCCGATGAACCCCTTTTTGCCTCTGGTAATACAGAATGGGATAAAATAGCGCAATTGTAAGGTAAAAACGGCGTATTATATTCTGTTTCTGAGCCTTAATTTTGAACTGATTATAAGGTATGCTAAAAGTAAACGCACAATATATCTAATTTAAATACATCATATTATGAAACATTTTTTTACACTGGTACTCATTTCGGTACTTTTTTGCAGTACAGCGGTTCAGGCCAAAACATTTTTGGTACAACCCGGGGGTACTAATGCCACATGGCGCAGTGCCACAGCAGGCGAAGAAATTGTAGACCTTACCGTATTGACCCAGTCGTTTAACGGTTGGTATAACAATGCAGCCATTGTTGCCGGGGATGAAATTTGGGTTATTAAAGGAATCTACACGGTAACAGATACAGTAAAAATAAAGGGCGGCGAAAAACTCATAGGCGGTTTTGCCGGAACCGAAACAGCAGCTGCACAACGTGCCAAAGGCACTTCGGCATGGGATTTTACCAACGAAACTGTGTTGGATGGTAACAATGCGGTACTGATTTTGGGCGCAGCAAAATCAACGACATCCGGCACGCTGATAGACGGAATAACTATTACCAAAGGCAAATCGACGGGTACGGTAGTTACCGCAGCCGGAGTTGTTGTCGGTTCGAACACCATCATGCAAAATTGCAAAGTTACCAACTGCGAAACCACTACGCCAAACTCATCGGCCGGTGGCGTATTTGTTTTTACGGGAGGCAAACTCAGCAATTCATTTATTAGCGAAAACAAAACTGCCGGAAGTGGTGGAGGCGTAATTTCGCAAGCAGGCACCGAAGTGAGCGGATGTACTATC
>QKHT01000077.1 GCA_003249935.1 Bacteroidota bacterium | reverse complement strand
GTTTTCCATTACCCCGGCCACTATTTGTTTGGCTACGGCGGGGTTGTGGGCACTAAAGAAGAAATGGGCACCGGTGCGGTAGTCGAGGCCTTTTGGTGTTTGTTTTCCGCCGGTAAGGCGCGAGAACGAACAGAGCGAAACGGCACCGTGTTGCTCGTTAATACCGAGCCATTTGTGAAGGGTTCCAACCAAAAGTGGCTGGTGATCGAAGGGAACTATTTGTCCGTCGGATTGTAAAACCAGTTGTATCCTCATGTAAGATTGATATTTATAGATTCAAATTCTGCTGTTGGGGGGGGTCTCAAACAAGCAGGCGGTTCAAATGTAAGCGAGGTTAAGTTAATTTCCAACAAAAATTTCACTTTTAACACAAAAAAAAAATCGGGTTCGAAACTCAAACCCGATTTTTATATTATTTGTACAATTCTGCTATGGTTTTCATGAGTTGCTGTCGCGAAACAGGCTTCGACAAATAGGCATCGCAGCCGGCTTCTGCGGCTTTGCGTTCTTCGCCACTCAGTGCAAAGGCTGTGAGAGCCACTATTTTAATATCCGGCCGCAGGGATTTTATCCGGCGCGAGGCTTCATATCCATCAATGCCGGGCATTTTTACATCCATGAAGATCAGGTCGGGGCCCTGTTCGGCCAAAGCCATTTCCACTGCACTGATGCCATCGGTTGCAACGGTAAACTTTATCTTTTCAATTTTCAGGAGTGCCTCCATGTACAGCCGCGAACTTTCGTCGTCTTCAACCACTAAAACGGTAATACCTTTGTATCCGGCATATTCGGGCTGAACCACGGGTGCGGCCTGCTCCGGTTGCTTTTTCGCTGAGACTTTGGCAGGCAGATAAACCGTAAATACCGTACCAATATTTTCCTGCGATGAGACTTCGATATGGCCACCCATTTTTTCAACAAACCCTTTGCTTATGGCCAACCCCAATCCGACTCCCTCATAATCGCGTGTAAGCGACACACTACCTTGCATAAACCGCTGAAACAGTTTACTCTGAAGTTCGTTGCTCATGCCAATTCCGGTATCGCGTACCTCGAAGGCAATACAATTATTTTCGAGCCGGTTACTTATGGTTATTGAACCGGTTTTGGTAAATTTAATGGCATTTTTAATAAGGTTTGTAAGTATTTGCGACAATTTGGTTCTGTCGACCATGATTTCCGATTGTGCATCGGTAATGCCTTTAAACAATTTCAATTCGAGACCTTTCTCTTTGGCTTCGGGTTTAAAAAATGTACAGAGATGATCGAGCAGCGGGTTCACTGCCGAAATTTCTTCGTGCAATTCCGTTTGTCCGGCTTCCATTTTCGAAATATCAATAATATCGTTAATAATATTGAGCATCCTTTTACCACTTTGTTCAATAATTTTAAGGTACTCTTCGGCTTCCTCGCCCGTAAGATGCGGATCTTTTAACAACTCCGAAAAGCCAATAATCCCATTCATTGGGGTACGTATTTCGTGGCTCATATTGGCCAAAAAAGCCGATTTAAG
>QKHT01000253.1 GCA_003249935.1 Bacteroidota bacterium | reverse complement strand
CTTTTTTACGACGATAAGCATCAATCACAGCCAATGGATTGTATCCATCTACACGCTCGGCATGCATTTGGGCTGCATTTACACCTGCACCAATTCGCGCTGCCATACCGTATCCCATGGTTTCACCACAAGTCTGACCGCCCATGCCATATTGGTTGTTCATGATGTTGATAATTACAGGCAAGCCGCCTTTCATATCCCCTTCCCACAATTCGGTAAACTGATCCATGGTTGCAAATGACAGGCCTTCCCAAACCGGTCCACAAGCCATCGATGCATCGCCGATATTGGCAACTACAAGTCCGGGTTTGCGGTTCACTTTTTTATAAAGTGCTGCCCCAACGGCAATATCGCCGCTACCGCCTACGATAGCATTGTTGGGATAAACACCGAAAGGCGTAAAGAAGGCATGCATACTGCCTCCAAGTCCTTTGTTGAACCCGGTTTCGCGTGCAAAAATTTCGGCCAGAGTGCCATATATCAGAAATCGTTTGGCCATTGATTTTACATCGCCGGTAAAGCTTTTTTTTGCTACATTTAATACTGTGCCTTCGAAAAAGCCCTCCATAATGGCCGTTAATTCGGTGTCGTTTAGTTTGTTTATCGCACTCAACCCTTTGGCCAGGATTTCGCCATGACTTCTATGTGAACCAAAGATAAAGTCTTCTACCGTAAGGGTATAGGCCATACCCACTGCTGCGGCTTCCTGTCCTATTGAAAGGTGGGCGGGTCCGGGGTGGTTGTATTTTACGCCGTTGTATTCGTTGGTGGTTTTTATAAGGTTGAGCATGGTCTCAAACTCCCTTATCATTTGCATATCGTGGTAAATGCGGATAAAATCTTCAGTTGAAAAGTTCTCTTTTTCGTCACTGACCGATTTATTGTATTGGTTAACAGGAATTGGGTTAAATGTTATTTCACTTGCACTGCGTGCAATAATCGGGTCGATAAATTGATTTTTTGGCATAATTTTATTCTTTAATCTTTATTTTTTACTCAATTAAAATTCCCATGCTGTTTCTCTGAATATTTCTGAAACGGTGGGATGTGGAAATACAACCTGTTTAAGTTGTTCAATGGTAAATTCGGCTTCGATGGCCATGCATGCGCCGTAAATCATTTCCGACGATGGATTACCAATCATATGTACGCCAAGTATTTCACCGTATTTTTTTCCTGCTATTACTTTGCACAGGCCCTGAAAGGTGTCGTTTTCGGCGACAAATCTTCCCGCGTATACCATTGGGAGTTTATGAACTACAATCTCGATTCCTTTTGCTTTGGCCGACTCTTCGGTCAGTCCCACACCCGAAACTTCGGGATTGGTATATACTACGCCGGGTATCGCATGGTAACGCATTTTGTCTGCTACACCCATAATGTGGTTCACTGCAACTTCCGCTTCGCGACTGGCGGTATGAGCCAAAAGTGAAAAACCTGTTACATCTCCTGCCGCATATACACCGGGAATGTTTGTTCGACAATTTTCATCAATTTTAATACCGCCTCGGTTCAATTCTATACCAATATTTTCGAGCCCAATGCCTTTAATGTTTGCTTTTCGACCTACACTCAGCAGAATTTGGTCGGATGTAATTTCATTTATTACACCATTACTCTCGAAGGTCACTGTTTTTCCATTCAAACCGGTTACCCTGCTTTTGAGTTTAAATTCTATGCCTTTTTGCGTAAACTCCTTTCGTAGCAAGGCACTTATTTCGCTATCCATGCCAGTGAGAATCTCATCAAGCATTTCGATGATCGTTACTTTTGTTCCAAGTGTGGCAAAAATATTGGCGAACTCAATGCCGATGACACCACCACCAATTATGGTAAGCGACTTTGGTACCGATTCGAGTTGCAAAATCTCGCGACTGGTTAAAAATTCACAAGATTCAATGCCGGGAATCGGTGGTACCATGCTTTCGGAACCTGTACATACCAATAGATTTTTACACAAATAGCTCGTGCTGCCTGCTTCTATTTTTATTCCGTCTTTGGTTTTCTCCGAAATTGTAGCAAAATGATTCACAACCAAAACCCCATGTTTTTTCATTTTTGAACCTACACCCGAGACCAATTTCTTTACAACTTTATTTTTGCGGGCCATCATTTCGGAAAATGAGAAAGTAACCTCCGGCGCAATAATGCCATATTTACTACCATGACTTGCATAATCGTAGATTTTTGTACTGTAAAGCAAAGTTTTAGTAGGAATGCAACCTTCATTCAGGCATACACCACCAAGATTTTTCGGTTCAAACAAAATTACCTTTAAACCACCTCTGCCTGCACGTTCGGCGGCCACATAACCTGCCGGGCCGCCGCCGAGTATTGCTAAATCAAATATCATGGGTGTCATATTTTTACGTTAAAGTTTTCTATTTCAGCTTTTATTGATGCCAAAAATTTAGTGGCCGGACCACCATCTATGGCCCGGTGATCGTATGTAAGCGAAAGACCGAGATATGGTGCAAAGCCAAACATGCCACCTTCGAGCATTACCGGGCGATGGACAATAGTATTAACACCTAAAATGGCAACCTGCGGTACATTTACAATAGGTGTGAACATCTCAACACCATAATTTCCCAAATTAGATACCGTAAATGTTGCGGCCGTGCTCACAAGCAGGTCGGGGTTAATTTTTCCTGCTTTACATTGGGCGGCAATTTGCTTAAGTTGAGCCGAAAGTCCTTCGATATTGAAATCATCTGCATTTTTCAATGTTGGTACCATGAGTCCCCTTTCTGTGTCAACAGCCAACCCAAGGTGTATTTTGCTGAAAGTTTGAATGCTATCTCCTAAGAAGTGTGCATTGGCCTCCGGATTGTTTTTTAGTGCGCGTATAACTGCATAGCAAATCATGTCATTTAAGGTGATATCACCGGTATACCCTTTATTTTTCATGGCTTTTACTTCATTTCTATATGCCAGTACCTTACGGGCATCGGCACCCATGTGGTGCGTGAGTTGAGCCGAGTTTTGGAGCGATGCATGCATCGATTTTGCGATCAGCTTACGTATGTTCGACAGCGGTTTTATGGTACTTCCTTCTTCTGTCGACGGTTCAATAGGAGGCGTTGACAAATCCTGAACGGTAACCATACCGCCAATTCCTGTGCCTGACTGTACAGAAATTCCTTGAGAAAGAGCTGCCAATTTTGCTGCCGCCGAAAGTGGCTTGTTTGTAGAAATATAAAGTTCTACATCGCGGGTAATAATTCGGCCTTCCGGACCGCTGCCCGCAATGTTTTGATAAACAATGCCTTTGTCGTTAGCAAGTTTTTTTGCCCGAGGCGAAATTGTGGTGTTTGTCGTTATTGGTTTTGGTTGAACCGCCTCTGTTTCTATTTTTGGTTGAACCGGAGCCATTACCGCAGGACTTTCCGATGGTTTTTCTTCCTGGATTGGTTTGTCAATTGTGAAAGATTCTACCTTTTCGCCCGGTTGTCCCAATAAGGCCACTGGTTGCAAAACCGGGACTTCGTCGCCCGCTTTATATAATACATCAAGCAGAACCCCATCTTCCGGAGCTTCTTCTTCGAACGATGCTTTATCGGTTTCATAAGCAAAAAGCAAATCGCCTTTTTGTACTTTTTCGCCTTTTTGTTTGAACCATTCGGTAAGGATGCAGCTCTCTACCGATTGTCCCTGTTTGGGCATAATGATTGTAGTTGCCATGTTTTATGTTTTTACAAGTATATTATAACTGTTTTTACAAGATTTGAAATAGAATTTATAAGTAGTTGTAAATAAGATAATAAAATATTATTGTGCAAATTTATAATAATTACTTGTAAATACAAGTTTGTTTATGAAAATTATTTCGTTAATTTTGATTTAAAATAATTTACATGGAAAGGGAGAGCGAAAGTTTGCCTCAATACAAGCGTTTGTACGAGCTTTTACGTCAAAATATCGAAAATGGTCTCTATAAAGAAGGTACCTTGTTGCCTTCGGAAAACGAACTATGCCGGTTGCACAATATTACACGACCCACAGTTCGTCAGGCATTAACGGCATTGGTTAACGATGGGTTCATTCTAAAACAGAAAGGAAAAGGAAGTATTGTGGCTTCATTACCTCAGAATATCGGGATATTATCATTACAAAGTACCACTACGGCCATAGCAGGCAAAATGCTGAATACCAAAATTCTCGATGGTCCTTTAGTTTGTGCATGGCCAAAACCATTTAGTTTTGAGTTGCCGCAAGGATACGATGGGGTGGGGTGTTATAAGTTAGAACGTTTGCGTTTAATCGATAACAAACCTGTATTTTACGAAATTACTTATTTGCCAAACATTAATTTACCTCGTTTTGGTGCCAGAAGTTTCGAGAATCGTTCGCTATTCGATGTATTACGGTCAAATTATCAGATTGAGGTGAAAGGTGGTGCACAACAAATCAGTGCAGTAAAGGCTTCAAAACTCATTGCCTCATTTTTAGATATTCGTCCCGGAAATCCTGTCGTTTATTTAGCACGAAAGATTGAGACCAATAGGTTAGGTTTTGTATTTTACTCTTTTATTTACGGCAATACCGAATCGTATGTATTGTCCGGAAGTTTTTAGTCGCATGGCAAATCGTAAAATAAAAAAAGCTGCACCGAAGTGCAGCTTTTTTTATTTAGTAAGTTTCTTTTTTATTTACTACGTGCAGAGTAGTTAATTTTAAGTGCTTGTGCTTTACGCAAAGCCTGCTTAATTTCTGTTACCGTAAGCATTCGTGTGGTTTTGTCAACCTTTAAAGAAACCGTCATTTTTGGTCTGTCTGCTTCTTTCATTTTTTCGCGTTCGGTTGCAATATACGACTGAATTTCACTCGCACTGGCAAACCGATCGTTTAACTGAATTTGTGCTTCTTTACCAAATTGGTGACGCAATTGTTTTACCGGTGGGCCGGCATAAATAAACGTTACCAACGATTTCTTTTCGAGTTTCGAAAGCTGTGTTGCCTCCGGATACTTAATCTCTACATTCAGAGTTACCTCTCGCATGGTGGTTGATACCATGAAGAAGAAAAGGAGCATAAAAACAATGTCGGGGAGAGACGCAGTACTTAATGCTGCTAACTCTTTTCCATTTTTCTTTTTAAATACTGCCATAATTAATTTCCCCCTCCAAGATTTTTTGGTTCTGCCTCAGAAATTATCTGTGGATAGATATCTCCTCTTACAATGTCCTGTTTGGTTTGATCGAGATCTGCAAATTTTTTACCCCATTCCTTGGTGCAAAATTCATCACGTAACTCGTCGTAAGCTCTTGCAAGCTCATTTTGGACACTGATATATGCATTATAAGAGGTTCCCATATCATTTTGTAACGATATAATTGCCTTTTTACATAAGAAAATTTCACGTCCTAAACCCTCAACATATTTATTTGCTTTTTCGGGCAAATTGTCTTTGTTTGCAGGGTTTGCAATAAATTCTTTGGCTTTTTCCTTTAATTGTGTTATATCGCATGGTTCATTCTGTACCAATAACTGATCCTGACTGTTAATCAAAACCACAAAAACGTCGCGCTTATGCACTGGTGGTGCAGTGTTATTGTCAATGTTTTCATTATCGGGCATTGGTGGCAGTTTTCGTTGCAACCCTTTATCTGTATCCATTGTGGTTGTTACAAGGAAGAAGATGAGCAAAAGGAATGCAATATCTGCCATCGAACCTGCGTTAATTTCCGGAACTTTTCTTGCCATAAAAATTTAGTTTTACGATTTGAAAATTCTGAATATTTCAGAAAATATTAGAAGGCCTATTGCGCCGATGAAGAAGAAATACATTACAAACAACATTACATCAGTCCATTGGAGCCAAAATGCAACGTTCTCGGTGCCGGTGTATCCCGGAATCTTCATTACAGTACCATCCGAAAGGGCATACGAAATAAA
>QKHT01000232.1 GCA_003249935.1 Bacteroidota bacterium | reverse complement strand
GGTAATCAATGTCTCGGAAAACTCGGCTTCTGCAAACTTATCCTGCAAAGCTTGTTTCAGTACCAGGTCGTTATTGAGATTTTTAAACATACGTTTTAACATAAACTCGCCGGACAATAATTTTTGAATCATGTAAAACTTTTTGTTCTCATTGCCTATGGCATCGAACAACGCATTATCGTATTGACTTAAAAACGGTGCATCGAACCGGCTTTCGCGAAATGCCCGATCAATGATGTCAGAAGCAATCGCGTATAAACGTTTTTTGCCCTGTTTTATCGTAACGGGTGGCGGCGTTGCCCGACAGGGGGTTGGCCTGCACTTCGGCAGCGGTGGCAGCATCGGGTCCCCAGTATGTAAGCTGCTTCATGGCATCGTAGGTATAGTATTGTATGTGGTTCACCAATGCACCTCCGGAAACATCGGCATAGGTATGGATGCGGGTTTTAATATTCTTATCGTCGTAGTAGTTGTACCGTATGCCATACAGCAGGTTCGTACCATATTTATAGTCGATGGTATCGATATTGCCCGAGGCCAAATCGACCGCTTTGTGTACCGAAATGGTGCTGTTGGCGGTATTGTAGGCCGAAATATTGCCGGGTTACGCTAAGCGTAATAGGTTCCTTGAAAATCGCCAAAATCAGCTTACGACTTTTACAGGCAAGTTTCTTTCTCGTGCTCAGGCCCCCGATAAATCGGGGCAGGCTGCCGGGCTTTTACTCTTTGTCTTCAGCCACAAAAAGTAAGCAATTCAACACTACCGTGTATCGTTTTTAATATTTGTTTGCTGTTGATTTGCATCAGCCCGGTTCTTTTTCTTTGCGGTTAAACCACATGCGTGCAAACATCTTGGCCGTTGGTGATTGACTTTCCCAAACTTCTTTTAACCTGCTCTAACCTTGCTAATATTCGTGCTATGGTATGCATGCCCTACGGGCAAATGGCTTACGCATGCAATTTTCAATTGATTGGTTTCGAATAATATTTCCGTGCTCCTCTGTGCCTCCTCTGTGTTCTCTGTGGTTTAATTGACATTTTCTTCAAAATGAACCACATGTACTTTTGCTTCGTTAAGAAATGACGTAACGCATGAGATAAATCGCGCCTGTACACCGGATGTTAATTTACTGCGCGAGCATTTCATTTTTTCCTGAAGGGTTTGATTATTGTTTCTTGTTGCATAGGCAAATCATGCACCGCTAAGGCCCAAACCGGTATTTACCTGTTGCAAATGCTTTTTGGCGGCGGTAACGCCTTTGTTATTTGAGGTTTGCTTAGCATGAATTACATCAACTTTTTCAGACAGAACCGATAGCTCGTTTATGGGAGCAAGAAAAGGTGCATTGGTATTCACGGTGGCTAAATTTTCGATACAAAGAGATCACATCACTTTAATCATTCTTTGCGTGTTGTTTTGATCCTTATTCATTTTTACATTTGTTTATTTTATTTTACATAGTTGATTTAGTTAAAACTTATTTACTTTCCTGTTTTTCATCATGATCGTTGTTACCATT
>QKHT01000069.1 GCA_003249935.1 Bacteroidota bacterium | reverse complement strand
ATATTCAATTCCCCAGAGCGAGCGGTGCTTATCTCGCAACAACCAGGTTTGTTTTTGATAAAAAATGGTAACTAACTGCCTTTTGCCCACATCAATCCCCATTCCACATTCGAATCGTCGCTTGTCGAACGCCTCAAGTTCTTACGACCGAAACCATTCGTAGCATATGTATGGAAAAAAGAATGCATCTTTTTTATTGTATTCGAGTTTGTATTTGTACCGTAAGTAGTTGGTGGCATCGTCGGTTTCGAAATTGTTTTCGTTGCTGTAAGTTATTTTGCCACTGTTTTTGAATGAACCGAAATCCGGAAGGTCTATGGAGGAAAAGAGACTGTATCGGTTGTACTTTGCACTGTTTTCGACTAATTCGCCATAGCGATATCCTGCGCCAATTTCGGCCCACTTTAGTAGCTGGTATTGAAAGTCGAGGTTCAGACGATATTCCTCATAGTTATTAAACCGGTTGAACCGAAGATCGGGTTTTACGCCTAATTTGAAGTTTTTGGATAGTGGTAAAGATAAATCTATAGCTGTCGAGACGTAAAAGTCGCCCGATTGAGCATTTCCCCCAATGGTGCAGAAAACTAACGATAGAAAGATGCAGATTTTCTTTATCATCAATGAATCTATTTTTAAGCAATTAACGAAAAAACAAGCAAATTTCAAAAATAGTTTATCGATATTGGTATTACTTTTTTTATTAGGGAGTTGAACAGAAAATAATTATTTTTGGCAAAAAAACAGATTATGACAGAATTATTTCAAAGTGTTATTTCGTGGTATTTAGACAATATCAATTACTTCACAATTACGGTATTAATGGCAGTGGAGAGTTCGTTTATTCCGTTTCCATCCGAAATTGTGATTCCACCCGCTGCGTTCAAAGCTGCACAGGGCGAAATGAATATTTTTTTAGTGGTGTTTTTTGGTTCGTTTGGCGCATTAATCGGTGCATTATTTAACTATTATGTAGCCTATTTTTTGGGACGAAAAATTATGTATAAACTGGCTTCAACCCGTTTGGCGGCAATGATGCTTATTACACCGCAAGGTGTTGAAAAGGCTGAGCAATATTTTGTTAAAAATGGAAATATATCCACTTTTGTCGGTCGCTTAATTCCCGCTATTCGTCAATTGATTTCGCTGCCTGCCGGTTTGTCTAAAATGAACCTTGGTAAGTTTATTTTGTACACTGTACTGGGTTCAACGGTATGGAACGTGATTCTCGCCATATTGGGATATGTTTTTTACTCGCAGAAAGAACTACTCAACGAATACTACCATGATATTTCGATTGGATTTGCTGTTTTGGGTGCACTTTTTATACTTTTTCTTGTTTATAAGGGCGTTAAAGGCAATAAAAGTGTAAATGTATGAGTAATGAGTTTTTGTTTCTTGGTGGTTTTGTAATTTTTATAGCGGCAGTGCTTATCCTCGACCTAATGGTTATTGGTAGGCATAGCCATGTGGTTTCGGTTAAAGAAGCCACCGTTTGGAGTATTATATGGGTTGGCGTTTCATTGGCTTTCTTTGTGTTTTTGCGTCTTGGCGGCGAAGTGGTACATGGCATACACGATTTCGACACGCTGAGGGAGGTCTCCAAACAGTATCTGGCGCATCTCAGTTTCGATAACATGACTTACGAACAGGCACTGGAGCAATACCGTATTAATACGTCCATTAATTTCTTGTCGGGTTATTTAATCGAAAAAACCCTTTCGGTCGATAATATTTTTGTTATTTTGTTGATTCTGAAATCGTTTTCGGTAGCCCCCGAAAACTATAAGCCTGTGTTGTTTTGGGGGGTACTTGGTGCCATTATATTACGTTGTATTTTTATATTTGCCGGCGCAGCAATCATTAACCGGTTCGAATGGGTGCTTTACGTTTTTGGTGCTTATTTGGTATATGCCGGGGTTAAAATGTTTCTCGATCGCAATAAGGACGAAAAAATGGAACCCAAGGACCATTTTTTGGTTAAGTATCTTTCCCGGCATTTTAAAGTCCATCAGGAGTTTGAAGGGCAAAAGTTCAGAATTAAAAAGAACGGCATCTGGTATATTACCCCTCTGTTTATTATACTCGTACTGATTGAGTTTACCGATGTGATTTTTGCATTGGATAGCATTCCGGCTATTTTTGGTATTTCGCGCGATCCGTATATTGTGTTTTTTTCCAATATATTCGCTATTCTGGGGCTTAGGGCGTTGTTTTTCCTGCTAATAAAGGTCATCGACATGTTCCACTTTTTGGTTCCGGGCATTGCGTTGCTGCTTGTTTTTGTTGGATTTAAGCTGATTTTTGCCGAATGGTTGCACCATATTGGCTTCAAATCGCTGTATTCACTCTATTTTATTCTCACGGTATTGGTTGGGAGTGTGGTGCTCTCAATGGTTTTTCCGAAAGCGTCGGCCGAAAAAGCATAGGCTAAGGCGGAATAACCCAAAGGCACGAAAACACATTTTTTTGTGGTTTCGTGCCTTTTTCTGTTTGGTTTCACAGTTGTTTCCTGCTTGTGGAAATGGCTCTGCTCAATTGTTCAATTTGAAAATGATTAAAAAAAAAGCGGTTGTTTCATTATGTGTGAACCAACCGCTTATTGCACCTGAACAACGATTTAATCGTACTTGGGTTTCTTTTCTCTTTTTTCCTGTTTCTTTTCTTTTGCCGTTTTAACCGGCTCTTTTTTTACTGTTTTTTTTGCATCCTGAGATTTTGCCATGATGTTATTTTTTAATTGGTGAATACTTACATTTGCAGATGTAAATTTACTCGAAATGTTGAATATCGTTGCATTTTTTTTGGGGATTTCAATGCTGAAAATGGTTAATTTTTGCAATAATTTTACCATAGTATTGCAATTGCTAAAATAATATGGTACCTTAATCTCTTGTTAAATAAACATCTATTGCTATGGTAATTAAATTTCTTGGCGCATCGCGCGAGGTTACTGGAAGCAAGTTTCTGGTAATCACTCAAAAAGATAAGAAAATTCTACTCGATTGTGGCCTGTATCAGGGAAAAGGGCTCGAAACAGATTCTTTGAATAAGCATTTGGGGTTCAACCCGAAAGAAATTGACCACATAATTTTGTCGCATGCACACATCGACCATTCGGGGCTCATTCCCTATGCGTATAAACTGGGATTTAGGGGTTCGGTGGTTTGTACCAATGCTACGCGCGATTTGTGCTCAATATTACTGGCCGATTCGGGAGCTATACACGAAGCAGATACCCGTACCTTTAATAAAAAAAGGTTGCTACAGGGGCTCGAACAGGTTGAACCTTTATATACCCGTGCCGATGCAATTGCCTGTATGGAATTGTTTATTGGAGTGTCGTATAATCGTAAGTTTTATATCGACGAAAATGTGAAAGTGAAATTTACAAATACAGGCCACATGCTTGGCGGTGGGGTGGTAAATCTGGAAATTAAAGAGAACGACGAGATAAAACGCTTGGCTTATACCGGCGATATTGGCCGTAGAACAAACCGTATTTTGCGTTCGCCCGATGCATTTCCACAGGCCGATTACATTATTGCCGAATCGACTTATGGCGACCGGCTGCACGAGCCCGACCATGATTCGGATCAGATGTTACTGGATATTATTTACAATACTTGTATTACTAAAAAAGGCAAGCTTATTATCCCATCGTTTAGTGTTGGCCGAACCCAGGAAATCGTGTACACACTGAATAATATGTTCAACGAAGGGCGTTTGCCCCGTGTGGATATATTTGTAGATAGTCCGTTGTCGACCAATGCTACCGAAATTTTCCGTGTTCACCCCGAATGTTTTAACGAAGACATTCTCAAAGTTATGGAGCACGATCACGATCCATTTGGTTTTGCATCGCTGCATTATGTGCGCACCAAGGAAGAATCTAAAAAACTTAACGAACGGGCCGACCCGTGTGTTATTATTTCTGCATCGGGCATGATGGAAGCCGGCCGTGTTAAACACCACATTGCCAACACCATCGGTTCACCCAAAAATACCATTCTGGCAGTGGGGTATTGCGCGCCAACAACACTTGGTGCCAAAATTCTGCGTGGCGACGAAATGGTGTCTATTCATGGGATTACTTACACGGTTCGGGCCGATATCCGGCGCATCGATTCCTATTCGGGGCACGGTGACTACCACGAAATGGGTGAATTTTTACTTTGCCAGGATCCCGAAAAGGTAAAAAAATTCTTTATTGTGCATGGGGAGTACGAGGTTCAGGAAAAATATAAAGCATACCTCGAAACGCTGGGCTTTGGCCATATCGAAATTCCCGACCGGGGCGATTGGGTTCAACTCTAAAGCCTTAAAACAAAAAAGGATGAAGCAATTTTTACGTTACTTCATCCTTTTTTTATTGGCCGAACCCGGGATCGTAAACCCCGTTCTTACGTTTCTCGTACTTTAAATCCTGCAACATGCCCGAATTGACACGAATCAGGAAATTGTATGATTTGTACCGGCCAAAAGGCACCAGACCAAGTGACATATTCCAGCAATGCAGGCTGCGGGTAATATTCATGCTGGTTGATGCAATTTCTTTCATACGAAAATCGTACCCCGATGAAAAGTTGATGTTCCATAGTGGTGTTAATTTCATACTACCACTAAAACCGAGGTTCGAAGATCCCACGTATTCAAACGCCTTGGTATCGCGGTTAAACAGGTGCGACAATTGATATGAGTACGAAAATGAAATATTCCATGGAATGGCAAATGGATAATATCCGTTTGGCGGAATATTGTTCTTATTGGCTTTTTCGTTGTTAACTTCGCTGTTTTCGGTTGAACCATCCGCTTTGGTTTTGTCCGTTTTGTCTTCGCCACCGAAGAGTTTTTTAAAAAATTGGTCGTCGAATGCGTAGCCCGTAGAGGCCGACATGTTGGTGAGCTGACCAATTTTGGTGTGATTCTGACTAAAATAGGTTACGTTTCGACGTACCGGAACACCATTCACCACTTCGGTAACATACGGGTCGAGTGTCGCATTCATGTTTAAAGAGAGTCCTTTAAATAATCGGCTGTTGGCACTTATCGAAATACCCTGCCATTGAAATGAGTCGACCGCAAGATTGTACCCCGACGAAATGCTTAACCGTTCGAGCAGTGTAATTTTGTTTTTATCGGTGCCGTTTTGGTTCTTTACGGTAGAGGTATCGTTAGGGTCTTTGCGTAGTTTCATCTCCAGATTGTTGCCGAGCGAAAACGATAATCCGCCGAATTTACCTTGTGGTGCATTGCCATATAAGGCACCTGAATAAAGAGAGTAATATTTACTTCCGGTAGTATCATTTGGATAACGGGCATAGTAACCATATTTAGGATCGCCAAAATCGGGATGCCAGTTCATACTCACCGATGGTGTCATTACATGCCGAATGGCTTCAACTTTATCGCCAAAAATAGCTTTTATCGGGCGATAAAACCCATACAATTTGGTCGATGCACCCAAACTTGCGCTATAATCCCATACCCTGTTAAACCCGTAAACCCTTTCGTAAGCTAAGCTATCGGCATTGTATCGGTCCTTTTTTACACCCGCAACAACGGTTTTGTACGAATACCAGCGTTCGTTATAATTAATACTTGGCGATAAATTGATGTATTTAAGTAAATTAAATGAAGTACTTACCGGAATTGAATGTTTTGCTCCATTGCTCCAGTCGCGAATAAGATTCGAGTTAAAAAGGTTACTTTGCAAGCCACTAAAGCTGTTTGAAGAGGTAAATGTATAAGATGTGCCAATTTTTTCGAACCATTTTTCTTTTCCCACACGATCTTTTATTTTAAATGGTGTAATGCGCGAAACCGAAAACGAAATCTGGGGTAACGAAACATTTACGGTTTGGTCGGCAGAATTTTGCTGAATCAATCCGTTAATCGACAAATTCATTGGCTTTCCTGCCCATCTTTTGGCATAGGATACGCTCGAACTCTTGTGGTTACGGGCCAATGCGGCCGGGTTGTAGTACGTTTCGAGGTTATTGCGTTCGTATGATGTTGAACTAAAATCGACACTGGCCGAGAGACTGCTGTACGGGCTGGACTTTGGATCTTTAGAATGGCTCCAACTAATACTAAAATCCTTGGTTTTACTATAATCCGGAAGCTCCTTCTCACCGGTAATGTTAATCATATACCTTATGTTAAAGTTCCCGTTGTATTTATACCTGTTGGCATATCTCGAACTGGCTCTTAATCCCCACGATCCTTTTGTAAAAATATCGCCTGTAAGGTTCAAATCCATTTTGTTATTCAGAGCAAAGTAATAACCACCGTCGCGCAGATAAAATCCACGGGTACTCTCTTCGCCATAACTGGGCATTAGAAACCCCGACGAAAATTTATCGGTAAAGGGAAAATAACCGAAAGGAATAAACAACGGATAAATTGGCACATCTTCCATAATCAGATATGCCGGGCCGGTAGCAATAAATTTGCCCGGTTTTACCTTGGCTTTGGTCATATGCAGCGAAAAGTGAGGGTGGTCGTGGTATTCGCACGTTGTATAATCGCCATCGGCCATACAAAACGAACCATCGGGCATGCGTTTGTTCTTTTGCCCGGTAACAAATCCTTCGCCTTGTTGGGTTACCACATGCCGGATAAATCCTTTGCCTGTTTCGAAATTGTAGGTTATTTCATGTTGTTTGTAGTTGGTGCCGCCTTGTACAAATTCGGGTAGATCAACCAATGCCCCCGTACTGTCGCGACGCCCGCAGGCATATACAATGCTACTATCGAGGTTGAGCCTGATATAATAGGCATTAAGGTCCATATCCTCAAATTTAATGTGTGCCTTGTTGTAAAGATGTACAATGCTGGTCCCTTCCATAATCGTCGAATCCTCGGAACCATAATCGACATTAGTGGCAAAATACGATTTTGTGGGACTTATATAGGTATTGCGGTTGGTGCTATCGGCTTGTTGCCCCAAAAGCAATGTATCGTTTGCTAATTGTGTTGTGTCTGAACCCAATGCGGCGTTTTGTCCGTATGTTTTGTGTTCGGAAATGAAAAAAAACGATAGAAAAACTAAGCAAAATGCGACGATTATGGTTACTTTTCTCAACTTAATATATATTTTTGTGTAAACCGTAAAACGTTATTACGTTTTGGGCACACAAAACTATTAATATTCGAATGATTGTACAACCTCGAAAACAAAATTTAACGGGTTACGGTATTCGAAATGTAGATATAAATGAGTTTTAGGATGAAATTTTTAAATAAAATATTGCTGGTAAGTCTGTTATTGGCTTTTTATCAACCATCTCAGGCAATTGGTCCGCAAATTAAACGCATTGTAATCGATGCCGGACACGGAGGAAAAGACCCCGGGGCAATAGGTAAACTAACACGCGAAAAAAATCTGACTTTGGCCCTTGCACTAAAAACCGGCGAATTGATTAAAAAAAATATGCCCGGAGTTGAGGTTATTTATACCCGAAAGGATGATCGGTTTGTCGATTTAATTGATCGTACCGCCATTGCCAATAAAGCCAAAGCCGATTTGTTTGTGTCGATTCATATCAATGCAAGTACATCCAAAACGCCATATGGTAGTTCGACATATGTATTGGGGTTGCACCGGTCGTCCGATAATCTCGATGTGGCGATGCGCGAAAATGCCGTAATTACTTACGAAAATGACTACAAACAACGCTACGAGGGGTTCGATCCAAAATCGACCGAGTCGTATATTATTTTCAATTTTATACAAAATGCTCACCTCAAACAAAGCATGAATCTGGCATCACTGGTTCAGAAACATTTCCGTACAAGTGCCAAACGTAAGGATTTAGGTGTGCATCAGGCCGGTTTTTTGGTCATTCGCGAAACGTCAATGCCATCTGTTTTAATTGAAACCGGGTTTATTTCTAATATTGCCGAAGAAAAATATATGATTTCGGCAAGCGGTCAGGAAACGCTTGCGGAATCGATCTATAAAGCCATTAAGGAGTATAAAACGCTTTACGAAGGCAAATCGGTTCTGAATGAAAAAAAAAGCGTAGATGAAATTTTTTATGCAGCAGAATCGGCCGACAGTGTGGTTGAAGACCAGGATTCTGATTTGGTGGACTCGGTTGGGGCAGATGTAGAATCGGGGTTGCAAACCGCCGATAGCAAAATAATATACAAACTACAGGTGTATGCATGGCCTCATAAGTTAAGTGTAAACGATCGCAAATTTAAAGGTGTAAAAGGCATCGAATGTTATCAGGACGGTAAGTTATATAAATACACAATTGGCAATACGTCAAGTGAAGAGGAAATTACAGCAATCAAACGAAAATATGTCCGTATTTTTCCCGATGCCTTTATTGTTCCATTTGTTAATGATAATAGAATTACGCTCGAAGAGGCCCGTAAACAGGGTTCAAAACTCTAATTTTTATTACATTTGCATCAAATAAAATGAGCAAAAAATGCAGATTACATTAAGAAGAGAAGCTAAAATAGGCATATTTATTTTCTCAATAATCCTTTTTACTATTTGGGGCTTCAACTATTTAAAGGGAAAAAACCTGTTAACTCCCTCGAATGTATATTATGCTAAATACAAGAAAGTTGATGGGTTAACTTCCTCTAATCCTGTAACTTTACATGGCTTTAAAATAGGCGTTGTTGAAAATATTTCACTCGACGAAAATAATCCGAATGCCGTGGTTGTTACGATGGTGCTTAAAAAGGGTATTAGTGTGCCCTATGGCTCAATGGCTGTTTTGTACAGTATGGACATGCTTGGAACCAAAGCCATTAAGATTCAATTGTCGGACCAAGTAACCAAGCATAGGGATAGGGATACGCTTGTGTCGTTTTTGGAGGAGGATTTTATCAGTTCGCTTACCCGACAAATGGGCCCTGCCAGAGACCGCCTCGAAACGATTGTATTTCGCATGGATTCTGTTTTAACTCACATTAATGCCGGGTTCGATGCCAAATCTGCCGCCGCTTTTCGTCAGACTGTGTTAAACATCGAAAGTATAACCGGTTCATTATCCGAATATCTTATGGAAAACAGACAATCACTTAACGAAAGTACCAACAATATCAGGCTGCTTTCGGCACGGTTGCTCGAAACGCAAAAAAAGATTGATGATTTAATTTCCGGTGCAACCACTTTTACTGATTCATTAAATCAACGAAATTTTGCTGCGACATTAGATTCAACGGTACGTAGTTTGGCGCAGATTACAAATGCCATAAATAATGGCGAAGGTACTTTGGGCCAGTTGACAAAAAATGATGCCTTGTATCGCAATTTAAACGATGCAACTCAAAGTCTCGATGCCCTCATCCTCGACTTACAAAACAACCCGGGACGATATTTGAATGTTTCGGCATTCGATTTTGGAAAGAAAGTATATATTGACCAGGAAGGTGTAGAAAAACAGTTGACTAAGAAAGACTATCATTTTTATGTTGTTTTGGGAAGTTATCCCGAACCGGTTGATGCCATGAAGCTATTTGGCGAAACAACCGTGCTGTTTAAACAAGATAAAAAGTACTACTACGCTTTGGGCCCTTACAAAGAGTACACTGTTGCAACAAAAATAAGTGCCGTAAAACACCAAACGTATAATGCTTGTGAGGTAATGGCCGAACGAAAAGGAAAGCTAATTTCATTGGCAAAGGCTTTTAAGTAGTATGATTTTTCACATATTTTATGGTTAAAATAAAATTAAAATGAGGCTAAATGCCTCATTTTTTTGTTTATACAAAAACGAGAAACTATTTTAAATTCAATCTAAATTGCACCAAAACTTATCAAAATATCAAATAAACATTACATTTGTAACCATATTTTGCAATGTAGAGTTTACAAAATGCAGACTTCAACAACTTGCCGGTTTGGCGTAGTCGATAAAATAGAAAATGGAACAGTGCATGTTGTTTTTAACAATTATTCTGCCTGTAGCAGTTGTCATGCAAATGGTGCATGTTCCATGAGCGATGTAAAAGAAAAGAGCATTATTGTTGAAACTTCAAATCAGTTTTCATTAGGAGAAAGCGTTATTATCGTCGAAAATTCGCAACAAGGTTACAAAGCTGTATTTCTTGGCTATGTACTTCCATTTCTCATTACCATCATTACGCTTTTTGCAAGTTATTCTTACTTTAGTAACGAATCGATACCTGCATTGCTTTCATTGGCAATGGCGGGCATATACTATATGATCTTGTATTTTTTCAGAAACAGGATAAAGAGATCATTTTCGTTTACGATAAAAAAAACAGAAGAAATAGTTTAAAAAGATTTTATGAGTTTAGCATTAATAGCGGCTGCAAGTTTAGGTGCAATAGGTGGCGTTTCGGCCATTATTTTGTATGGTGCAGCTAAAAAATTTGTTGTTATTGAGGATCCGCGCCTTGCCGAAGTGGAAGCGGCATTACCTGCCGCCAATTGCGGCGGTTGTGGTTTTCCGGGATGCAAAGGTTTTGCCGATGCCCTGATTAAAGCCGACGATTTGTCGGAACTCTATTGCCCGGTAGGCAAAGAAGAAACAATGAAAACAGTAGCAGCAATACTTGGAAAAACGGTTGAGGCAAAGGCTGCAACAGTAGCCGTTGTGCGTTGTGCCGGTTCGTGCGCAAACCGCCCTCGGACCAATTTGTGGGATGGTGCCAAATCGTGCGCCGTGGTTTCTATGAATTACAGTGGTGATACCGGTTGTTCGTTTGGCTGTCATGGCCTGGGCGATTGTGTGTTTGTATGTAAATTCGATGCCATTGTTATAGACGAAGAAACACGGTTACCGGTAGTTGACGAAGAAAAATGTACCTCGTGTGGTGCATGTGTAAAGGCTTGCCCGAACAGTATTATTCAAATACGAAAAAAAGGGCCGAAATCGCGGCGCATTTATGTTTCGTGTGTAAACAAGGATAAAGGTGTAGTGGCAAAAAAAGCGTGTGCAACAGCCTGTATTGGCTGTGGCAAGTGTCAGAAAATTTGTCCGCATGAAGCCATTACCATCGAAAACAATATTGCTTATATCGACGATAACAAATGCAAATTGTGTCGCAAATGCGTACCGGAATGTCCAACTTCTGCAATTATCGAACTTAATTTTCCACCAAGGAAAACCAGTGAAATACAAGATACTGCAACCAACTAATACAATTTAAAAAGAACATGCTAAAAACATTTGCGTTAGGCGGTATACATCCGAAAGAGAATAAACTTACGGCAAAAATCCCATGCGAATACCAGCCACTACCAAAAGAAGCCGTAGTAATGGTTAGCCAGCATATTGGTGCCCCGGCAACTGTGGTTGTGCAAAAAGGCGACGAGGTAAAGACCGGCCAGATTGTGGCTAAGCAAGGCGGGTTTATCTCTTCAAATATCCACAGTCCGGTTTCGGGTGTTGTTAAAAAGATTGAACCGGTGGCCGATGCCGGTGGCGTAAAACGGAATGCCATTACCATTGAAGTGACGGGCGACGATTGGGCCGAAGGCATCGATCGTTCAGAAAATCTCATTGAAGAGATTAAAGATGATGCCAAAACCATTATACAGAAAATTAGTGATGCAGGCATTGTAGGTATGGGTGGAGCGACATTTCCCTCACACGTAAAGCTAATGCCGCCTCCGGGAAAAACTGCAAAATATTTAGTGATTAATGGGGTAGAGTGCGAACCATATCTTACTTCCGACCACCGGTTAATGCTCGAAAAAGGGCCCGAAATAGTGGTGGGCATCGAAATATTGATGGTGGCACTTGGGGTAAAGCAAGCTTTTATTGGTATCGAAAACAATAAGCCCGATGCCATTAAGGCCATGAAAAAACTGACATCAAAAAAGAAAGGGATAAAAGTGATTCCTTTAAAGGTGCAATATCCCCAAGGTGGTGAAAAACAACTTATTAAAGCCATTCTAAATAAAGAAGTCCCCTCGGGGGCCTTACCGATTGAGGTTGGTGCCGTGGTTCAAAACGTGGGCACTGCGTTTGCCGTTTACGAAGCGGTTCAGAAAAACAAACCACTTATAGAACGTGTCGTAACCATAACCGGCAAGCATCTTAGTTCGCCAAAAAACCTTTGGGTTCGTATTGGTACACCAGTATCGTCACTCATTGAGGCCGCCGGCGGACTGCCTGAATCAACGGTTAAGATAATATCCGGTGGACCAATGATGGGAAAAGCCATGTCGAATCTCAACGCCCCGGTTACCAAAGGTACCTCCGGTATATTGGTTATGGCTGAACCGGATACGGCTCGTAAACCAGCTTCGGAATGTATTCGTTGCGGCAAATGCGTAACGGTTTGTCCAATGGGCTTGCAGCCCTATGCTTTAATGGTGTATGGAATAAAACAGATGTACGACAAGCTTGAAGCCGGAAAAGTGATGGATTGTATCGAATGCGGTTCGTGCAGTTATACCTGCCCTGCCAATCGCGAATTGCTCGATTATATCCGTTTGTCGAAAAGCCGGTTAGGACCATTTATTCGTAATAGAAAATCGTAAAAAAAAAAAAGAAACAGATATGATGCAATTTTTAAAAGTATCTCCATCACCTCACATACATAGCGGCGATTCGGTAAAGCGCAATATGTATGGTGTGATCATTGCAATGATACCCGTATTTTTGATGTCGTTGTACACCTTTGGCCTTGGTGCTTTGGTGGTTATGCTAACCTCGGTACTGGCATGTATGTTTTTCGAATATCTTATTGTCCGGTTTCTTTTAAAACAGCAGCCTTCGCTCAGCGACGGTTCAGCCATAATAACAGGTATGTTGCTGGCATTTAATATTCCAACAAATCTGCCGGTTTGGATTATTCTTATTGGTTCATTATTTGCCATTGGCGTAGCCAAATTGAGTTATGGCGGATTGGGACGGAATTTGTTTAACCCTGCATTGGCCGGACGCGTATTTATGCTCATTTCATTCCCGGTACAAATGACATCGTGGCCATTACCATTGGTGAACCGTGGTTTGTATATTGATGCTACGACTGGTGCAACACCATTGGCTATTATAAAAGAAGGATTAAAAAACGGACAGGATTATGCCGAACTGCTCGAAAAGGTGCCATCTTATTTCGATATGTTATTTGGATTTACTGCCGGTAGTGCCGGCGAAATGTCGGCCGTTGCTATTTTACTCGGATTGGCCTATATGTTATGGCGAAAAATAATTACATGGCATATCCCATTAACAATTATCATGACCATTTTTATGCTTACCGGCCTGTTAAAATTTGCAGGTGCGCCAGCCGCCGATCCAATTTTATATATCTTGTCGGGTGGGGCTTTGCTTGGTGCCGTTTTTATGGCTACCGACTACGTTACTTCGCCGATGACTGCACGCGGTATGATCGTTTATGCACTTGGTATTGGCGTTCTTACAGTAGTCATTCGTATTTACGGTGCTTATCCCGAAGGTATATCGTTTGCCATTCTTATTATGAATGCCTTTACGCCACTGATTAATACCTATATTAAGCCACCCATGTTTGGTAAACCTGTTAAAGTTAAAGCTGTTACGAAATGAAAAAGCTCGAATCTACATTCATCAATATGGTTGTGGTACTTGTTGGTTTTACTGCCATGGCTGCCGCAATGCTCGGTTCGGTATACGAACTGACTAAAACGCCAATAGAAAATGCCCGCATGGCAAAACAACAGAAAGCCATCAGCGACGTAGTGCCGGGGTTCGATAACAACCCGGTGGATGAAAAAACTGAAATTAAAACCGACGAAGGCGTGGTGGCCGTTTTTCCTGCAAAAAAGGGCGGCGTACTCATTGGTATAGCCGTTGAATCGTTTACAAACAAGGGGTTTAGTGGCTTGGTAAAAGTAATGGTTGGACTGGATACAACGGGAACCATCATTAACTACGCTGTACTCGAACATAAGGAAACCCCCGGACTTGGTAGTAAAATGAACGACTGGTTCAGAACCGGTAAGGGCGATATTCGAGGCAAAAACTGTAACAAAAACAAAATGACCGTGAGTAAAGATGGTGGCGATGTAGACGCGATTACGGCTGCTACAATCAGTTCGCGTGCTTTTCTCGATGCCGTCCGTCGTAGTGGTGCCGCTTTCGAAAGTTATATAAAATCAACAAAAGAAAAATAGACCATGGCTCAGTTAAGTAACAAACAAAACTTTTTAAAAGGGTTCATCAAAGAAAACCCTACGCTGGTATTGCTATTGGGTATGTGCCCTACGTTGGGGGTCACGTCTTCGGCCATTAATGGGTTAGGTATGGGGCTGGCCACTACTTTTGTATTGGCATTGAGTAATGTAGCCATTAGTTTAATTAAAAATATTGTGCCCGACAATGTGCGCATACCGGCTTATATTGTGGTAATTGCCACGTTTGTAACCATTGTGGAACTGTCGATGCAAGCGTATACGCCCGGGTTGTACAACAGTCTGGGTATTTTTATTCCGCTAATAGTGGTAAACTGCATCGTTTTGGGGCGTGCCGAATCGTTTGCTGCCAAAAACAGCGTGTTTCCATCGTTATTGGATGGCTTGGGCATGGGACTTGGTTTTACGATGAGCCTGACCGTGCTTGGTGCGCTTCGCGAACTTTTGGGTAGTGGTAAAGCGTTTGGTATTACGCTCTATCCCGAAAACTACGGCAGTCTGATTTTTGTACTTGCACCGGGTGCTTTTATTGTACTTGGCTTTTTAATTGCATTGGTGAACCATTTAACTAAATCGGCATAATTTAAAAAAAAAAGTTATGGAATATATTTTAATATTTATATCGGCCGTATTTGTCAACAATATCGTGTTGGCTCAGTTTCTGGGTATTTGTCCGTTCTTGGGTGTATCGAAAAAAATAGATACCGCCATTGGCATGACCGGTGCCGTGACTTTTGTTATGGTAATTGCCACCATTGTAACCTATTTAATTCAGAAAACCATACTCGATCGGTTTGGCATTGCTTTTTTGCAAACCATCACGTTTATTCTCGTTATTGCTGCTTTGGTTCAGTTGGTTGAGATTATTCTCAAAAAAGTGAGTCCGCCATTATATCAGGCATTGGGCGTATTTTTGCCGCTTATCACTACCAATTGTGCTATTCTTGGTGTGGCGATTATTGTCATTCAAAAGAATCTGAACCTGTTGCAAAGTGTTACGTTTGCCTTTTCTACAGCGATTGGTTTCGGTTTGGCGTTGGTGTTGTTTTCGGGATTGCGCGAACAACTCGACCTTGTGGATGTGCCTAAAGGTATGAATGGTACACCAATTGCCCTGATTACTGCCGGCTTACTCGCCATGGCATTCATGGGATTTGCCGGAATCGTGTAGCTTGGGTTCAGTATAAAATAAAAAAAAGCGATGGTCAGTAATTGGCCATCGCTTTTTTATTTATGGGTTGAACCTCAGTGTAATATCTAATATTTCGGGCCGGTTGCCTGTGCGAACCGGCGGCCCCCAGGTTCCAAAACCGGTACTCACAATAAAGTGCGAATCTCCTTTTTGAAGGTAGCCGCGACTCAATTCAAATATTTTAGACGTAATGAACCCGAACGGCCACATTTGTCCGTGGTGGGTATGTCCGCTAATTTGTAAATCGACACCGGCTTGCTGTACCATTTCGAGATTGTAGGGCTGATGGTCGAGCATAATAATCGGTTTTGAACCGTTTAGCGATTCGGTAAGCTGTGCAACCGTTTTGCGCTGCTGCCCGGCAAACCGGTTTCTGTCGCGGTCTTCGCGACCTACAACGTAGAAACTATCGTCGATAAGGATAGCTGTATCGCGAAGCATTTTCAATCCGTGCGCTTCGAGGTATGTTACAGCCGCTTCGCCGCCACCAATATATTCGTGGTTTCCGGTAATACCATAAATGCCCAATGGTGCTTTAAGGTATTTGAGATAGTCGCCCAAATTTTGCTTAATAACCGGCTGAATGTCTTCGTCGACCACATCGCCCGCAAAGAGAATAATATCGGGCTTTAAGCCATTGATGGTGTTCACGAGTTTTTTCGTTTTGCCTTTGTTAATAATGGTGCCCAAATGTACATCGGATACAGCCACAATATGGAGCGATTTTTTGCCATTGCCGCTTTTGGCAATGGCAATGTTGTGTTTCGATATTTTGGGATGCCATGCGTTAATGGCTCCTGCAACAACGGTTGTTGTAACCAAGGCCACCACTACCAATCCGCCGGTAAATTTAAAACGTGCATAACCATCAGCCCCCGGTTCAGCCATAAAATGGAAAAACCCGTTGATTAATCGTAAAATATCTACCGCCACCAACGCCAGTACAAAGTACAACATAAATGCAAACCACACGGCACCAATCCAATGCAGTGCATTTGTAACCGGCGAAAACCAAATGCGTTCGGTAAAACGCCCCAACGGGTAGGCCAAAACAACAAGCAACATGAGCCATTTGAACCATTGCCGATATTGTGGATACAGTTCGAGCCACTGTATGCCCCGGTGGTAGATATAGTAATTTACCCCGGCATGAACGGATAAAATGACCGATAAAAAGACGATAAGTGCACCAATTTTCATTAAATCTTATTTTTTACTGACATAAACAATCGCAATGTACAAATGTTTGTGCGGCGGCACATTTACAATTTCGATAAATTGCATTTATTTTCGGGTGAACCGGTAAATGTGCCCGACAAGTAGTTGATGATGCGGCATTTCGGAATTAAAATTGATACGGCTGCTTTTGCAATCAATCGGGAATTGTAGCCTCTATATGGATTTAATGTTGTAAATTGAACCTCAAAAGAATGTTTATATGAATTTAAAAATAGTCTCCGTTATTGCTTTGGGTGTTGCTCAAAGTGGTTTATATCCGGGTATTTGTGCAGCCGATGAAATTAAAAAAGAAGGGCTGAATGTAGGTGTTTTACCAGCGATAAGTTTCGATGCCGACCTTGGATTTCAGTATGGCGTTTTATCCAACTTCTATATTTATGGTAAGGATTATCCGCAGTTCGACCACTCACTTTATCTTGAGGCATCGCGTTATACGCTTGGAAGTCAGATATTAAGGTTAAACTATTCGTCGGATAAGTTGATTAAAAATGTGAACCTCAATTACGACCTGAGTTATATTACCAACCAAACCGAAACGTTTTATGGGTTTAATGGTCGTGGCGCAGTGTACAGCAAACTGCTCGAAGAACAGGAGACTTCGGTGTTTTATAAAACCGACCGTAAGCAGTTTCAAACGCGGCTCGACCTTACCTTTCCGTTTTTTATCGAACACCTCAACTGGTATGCCGGTTTCGCCTACTACAATACCAAAATCGGCAATGTGGATATCGATAAGCTCAACAAAAATAAATCGGATCACGATAAAATTTCAGCAAACAAAACACTGTTCGAATACTATAAAACCTGGGGTATTATTACACCCAATGAGCAGAATGGCAGTGAAATACTTTATCTGAAAGGAGGCATAACATACGACAGTCGCGATAAAAAGTCGGCACCCAATAAAGGTGTCTGGGCCGATCTTGTTTTTTATACCGATCCCGGACTTACCAACAACTCCTTTGCTCACAGCAAACTTTCGGCCACCTATCGTCAGTATTTTCCTGTGATTACCGATAAATGCGTGGTGGCATTCAGAGCCCATTATCAGGATTTGTTATCGGGTACCGAACCGTTTTATGCCATGAACCTGTTTAATACCACATTATTACGCTCGGCCACATCGCAGGGGTTAGGTGGCTTTAATACCATTCGTGGCGTGTTTCGTAACAGAATTACCGGGCATGGTTTCGTGCTTTCAAATCTCGAATTGCGCTATAAGTTTACAACGTTTCAACTCATGAAACAGAACTTTTATATCGGAACCAACCTTTTTGTGGATGGTGGTAAAGTGACCCATGCAGCCACCGTGGATAAAACCAATGTAACCATACCGGCGGGGTTCAGCCAATACAATACCAATCCCGAAACCTTGTTCTTCTCTGGCGAAAAAGATGTTTGGCACTCATCGGCCGGTATAGGATTTAAGATTGCCATGAACCAGAATTTTATTGTTTCGGCCGATTATGGTAAACCTTTGTCGAAGGACGATGGTGACGGCGGTTTGTACATTGGATTAAATTATCTGTTTTAAACTCTTCGTTAACAAAGAGATAAATTCGTAAACGAAGATTAGAAATAGCATAAAATAATCACAATAACTTTTTAAATTGTTGATTTGCAGTATCTTTGAAGCATAACTAAAAAATGGCATACTGTTTGAGATGGCATATGCAGAATATGAATAAGAATTTAAATAAAATGAATACAAAACTGATTAACTCAACCGTACTCATTGCACTAATTTTGGCAGCGTGCAATAACAATGTGGAAAATCCGGTGGTTTTGCCCGAAAATGCAGATGGCACGGTGTTTACACTGCAAAACAACGATGGTATTATTAACAATAACATGGTTATTGTGGATTCTACGGTTACCTTTGAACGTTACGATGCATACGATCCGACGCAAATTGAGTCGAAGGCATCGCATAACACCATAAGAACCAAATTGGTACACAAATATGAATATGTGGCCAATGTGGAACCTGTTACACAGAATGGCGTGAAGCTATCGGCCAGCCATATGGTAATAGATGGTACATATGCCTATGTTACTTATAACACTTATGGTAATCGATATGGTGGTGCAGTACAAATTATTGATTTAGTTGATGCTTCGAAGCCTAAAATTGTAAGTCAACTTTTGTTCCCCGAATCGGATATCAATGCCATTACCATCGACCGTACGCTGGCTCAGCCCAAAGCGTGGCTTGCCGCCAGTACCAATAAAAACGGTGCCGAAATTTATGAGGTGGCTCTTAGCAGTACTTCAATGCTTACCAATCAAATTAAAATTAACAAGCTAACCAAAGTTGTTCCCGGAAAACCTTCGGTAGCCAGTGCCAACAGCATCGAAACATCGGATGGACTAATCTATGTTACGGCCGGTTCAACCAATGGCTTGCTTGTGGCATTCGATAAAAATAGTTTTGTATATCAATGGTCGCAACCACTCGTCGAAGCCAAATATGTTACCGCTAACAGCAAAGCCACAGGGGCCTATGTTAGTGCGCTCACTACCGGCGACCAATCGTATCTGTATTATGGAAAATCGGGCGAAACAAAGCTGGCAAGCCGCTATCCGTTAGGACAGATAATCCATCAGAATGTGGCCACGCCTTACGATGGTAAAGCCACTGCAACCATGCTACCCAACGACAATATCTGCTGGATTTCGAAGGGAAAATATGGCTTAGCCGGGTTTAATCTTGAATCTCAAACTGTTCAGTACACCTCGCCCAACAGCATGCTTACCCAAGGAAATACCAATGCGGTATCGAGCGATGGCGATTATTTGTATCTTGCCAATGGCGAAGATGGATTGTGTATTGCCGGTTTGCCGGCAGCAGGGGCTGAGTTGGTTCCATTTGTAAAATGGGACGATGCAACCGAAATAAATGCTTCGGCCAACTTTGTACAAGCCAAGGGCGATTGGGTGTTTGTTGCCAAAGGTGGCGGTGGGCTGAAAATATTGCACAAATCACCTGTGGATAAGTATCCGACGGTTTGCGATTACAATGCCAACGGAACACCCAAATGTGTACAATATCAAGAGGTTTGCTCAACCCTTTACGCCGAAATGATGAAAGTTTTGCCCGAAAGTAAAAATCAAACAACGCTGCATCCCGAGTTTTTTACAAATCCGAATACCACAGTTACATTAACCAAACCGGCTACCGTTTCGGTGACATTTATTGCCGAAGGTGCATCGGTGAAAAATACGTTAGGATTTTATACCTACGAAGGGAACAATCTCCCGGCCAAAGATAATTTGAAAAGAACCGTAATCTATCCCAATGCATCGATGTTGGGCAGCGGTGGCGAATTGGTACGCGGCAATACACTCACACTGCTCGGTGAAAACTATCCGGCCAATACCACATTCGGATTCTTTTTGTTTGCCGGTGGCTGGAATGGATATGCCATTACCGAAGGATTTGCACAACAATATAGCATTAATGCGTACAATCGGTATGGCGCACAACAATCTTTAGTGTTTTACAACAAGAAGTGCAACAAATTAGTGGTGACATTCGAAGATATTGTTGTTAGCCCCACAACTTCGGATAAAGATTACAACGATGCCATTTACACTTTAGAAATTTCGCCTGCCGATGCGGTAGATTATACGAAATACATTCCGATAGGCGATTAATTATTTAGATTATTCGTCAATAGAAAGGGAAATGACTTCGGTCGTTTCCCTTTTTTTGCCACAAAAAAAGGGATTAGCCAAAGCCAATCCCTTATGTTTTTGAAATATTGTATGTTTAGAATGCCGATGCCTTGTCGAAATCTACTGTTGCAAAATAGTCGTCGAGTGTTTCGGCGCGACGAATTTCGAGCACCTCGCCATCTTCGCGAAGAAGTAATTCGGCCGAACGGAGTTTGCCGTTATAGTTAAAACCCATAGAGTGGCCATGCGCACCCGTATCGTGAATAACAATCAAATCATCGGGTTCAATCGAAGGCAACTTACGGTCAATCGCAAATTTGTCGTTGTTTTCGCAGAGCGAACCGGTAACGTCGTAGGTAGAAGAGGCTTCGGCCGTTTCTTTGCCCATGACGGTAATGTGGTGGTATGAACCGTACAATGCCGGGCGCATGAGGTTGGCCATGCACGAGTCGAGGCCAACATAATTTTTGTAGGTGCTTTTAAGGTGCAACACGCGCGAAACCAAAAATCCGAATGGTCCCGTCATGGCACGGCCCGATTCGAAATAGATTTTAAGTGGCGCAAGCCCGTTGCCGACAATTGTTTTTTCGTATTGAGCCTTAATGCCTGCGCTCATCACATCCAAATCGACCGCTGTTTGTTCCGGTCGGTACGGAATGCCAATGCCACCGCCAAGGTTGGCAAATTCGAACGAAATGCCCAGTTCGCGGTTCAGCTCTACAATAAGATCGAAAAGAATTTCGGCTGTTTCTACAAAATAGGTGGGGTCGAGTTCGTTGCTGGCCACCATGGTATGAATACCGAACCGTTTAACGCCTTTGTCGCGCAACATGCGGTACCCTTCGAACATTTGCTCACGGGTGAACCCGTATTTTGCCTCTTCGGGATGGCCGATAATCAGGTTGCCTTCTTTGAGTGAACCGGGGTTGAACCGGCAGCACACCAATTCCGGCAATCGGAGGTTCTTTTCTAAATATTCAATGTGCGAAATATCGTCGAGATTGATAATAGCACCCAAATCCAGTGCTTTTTGGTATTCGTAAGCCGGGGTGTCGTTAGAGGTGAACATAATTTGCTCGCCCTTAAGTCCTACTTTTTCGGCCAGAATGAG
>QKHT01000299.1 GCA_003249935.1 Bacteroidota bacterium | reverse complement strand
ACAGACCATGGTAAAGGCAGCAGGATATGGTGCTAACTTTTTATTGAACACTGGGCCAATGCCGAATGGTAAAATTCAACCCGAGAATATAGATACATTTAAAATTATGGGGCTCTGGCTGAACCAATATGGCGAAACCATTTATGGCACGCGTAAAGGACCGGTAGCCCCCTGCGAATGGGGTGCCAGCACCCGAAAAGAGGACAAAATTTATGTGCATATACTGGATTGGGACAAAAACGAATTGCTCATTCCTACAATTTCCGAAAAAATATTTCCGAAAAAATTAAGTCGATAAGTTATTTCGATGGCGGCGAAAAGGTAAAGTATAAAAAAACAACCTCAGGGTTAGTACTTAGCCTTTCGGAAAAGCTACGAAAGCCAATAGATACGATACTTGTAATTGAAACAAAATAATAAACGATCACAGCATGGTTAATAAACAGATCATCCGGTGTGTTGTAATAATATGGTTAGGGATATTGAACCCGGGGATTGCGGGCACGTTGCGTTTAGCATCACTTTTTGGCGACCATATGGTTTTGCAACAAAATATGCCGGTAAAAATATGGGGCGAAGCCGAACCCAATGCAACCATACAAATTTCGATAGACAACCATATTAACCGTACAACTGCCGACAAATCGGGATACTGGCATGCACAACTACCAGCAAAAAAGGCAGGCGGCCCCTATAAACTATCGGTAAAATCGGGCATCGAAAGCTTTATTATTAACGACGTAATGTTTGGCGAAGTCTGGATTTGCTCGGGTCAGTCCAACATGTTTATGGGTTACGATGGCATTCCGGAGATTAAAGCTCTGGCACCGCTGGCGCAAAACATCCGTACCTTTCAGGTACAAAATACGGTGGCCTTTACCGGGCAAAAGTATGTGAATGGCGCATGGAATATTGGCAACCCCAACAGTGCCGTGGCATTTTCGTTTGCCTATCATTTGCAAAAAGCAACCGGTGTACCGGTGGGTATTATCCTTACTTCGTGGGGCAGCTCGTCGATAGAAGGCTGGATGCCACGCGATATGACCGATAAATTGCCACATTTTGCAGCGATAATGCACAACTTCGACAACGATACCAAAACAATAGCACGCATTGATTCCATATTAAATCTAAAAGATAATCGTAATACAGCCGACGATATTTTTCTGCGCACCCAACCCAATATTATTTACAATGCAATGCTAAAACCACTTGCGCCCTACAATTGCCGGGGTTTGGTTTGGTATCAGGGCGAAGCCAATAGCAAAACCAAAGAAAATATGGTTCAATACGGTATTACACTGCCACTTTGGATACAGCGGATAAGACAGGAATGGCAAAACAAAGATCTCTGGTTTTTAGGGGTAATGCTACCAGGATTTGGGAACAATTTAAACAAGATGGCAAACGCCGATAGCTTAATTGAATCGCCAACAGCCGACTCATGGGCCTGGATGCGCGAATCACAGTTTAAAGCACTGGCATTGCCACATACCGCCATAGCCACCACCATCGATTTGGGCGAGCAAAACAACATTCATCCCAAAGACAAACTTCCGGTTGGCCGGCGACTGGCTCTTTTGGCCGAACACCATACGCTGGGTATGGATGTGGTAGCCCAAGGACCGGTTGTAAAACGAACCACAGTGAAGAAAAACACCATTGTGGTTCATTACAAAAATGCAAAAGGACTTGCAACAACCAACGGCCAAGCACCCGAAGCCTTTTGGCTGTCGGAAAACGGTAAGGCATGGTATCATGCCAATGCAGAAATAAAGGGCGAAACAGTGGTGTTAAAGGCAATTGAGTTGAACCACCCCCGTTATGTGCGCTATGCTTTTGCAGCCATGCCCAAGGTTAATTTGGTGAATGGTGCAGGCCTTCCGGCCCGCCCCTTTAGAACCGATACACAGAAATAAAAACACAATATGAATTTATCCCCTTTATGCATCGTTATCGCCTTTGCCGGCTTGCTAACAGCCTGCACATGCACAACCCAAAAGCCTGAAAACACAATTTTCGAAAAGGGCACGTTTGGTTACGACCTTAAACTTTTGAAATCGAAAGACAGCGTAATCGTGTTGAGCAAAGGCGATGCACTGGTTATTGTGTCGCCAAAATACCAGGGCAAAGTTTTTACCAGTACTGCCACAGGCTTATCGGGCCGTAGCTTCGGATGGATCAATTATGCCGCTTTGCAATCCGACACTTTGTCCAAACATATTAATGCATTCGGCGGTGAGGAACGGATGTGGCTCGGCCCCGAAGGTGGTCAATTCTCACTATTCTTCGCACCCGGTTCAACCATGACTTTCGATAACTGGCAAACACCGCCGGCACTCGACAGCGAACCGTGGGATTTAGTTGCAGCCAGCCCCCAAAGCGTTTCGATGCAAAAACGGATGAACCTGCAAAACTATTCGGGCACAACACTCAATGCATTTTTGGAAAGAACCGTGCACATTCTGGATGAAAAAGATGTAAACAAATGTCTCGGTATTGTACCCGATAGCAGCGTAAAATGGGTTGGTTTTACCTCAGAAAACAGCCTTACCAATACCGGTTCCGACCCATGGACCAAAGAAAAAGGCGCGCTTTGTATCTGGATGCTGGGCATGTTTAACCCGTCGGACAGTGGCACGGTGATTATTCCGTACAACGAAAACCCGTCAGATAAAAATACAAAAATTGCCACGACCGACTATTTTGGCGAGATACCTACAGGAAGGATTAAAACAGACAACGGATTACTCTATTTTAAAGCCGACGGTAAATACCGAAGCAAACTGGGCCTGTCGGCTACGCGGGCCAAATCGCTTGTGGCCGGTTACGATGCCATAAATAAGGTACTTACTCTTATACAATTTAACAAACCCAAAACCCATCAGGGTTATATCAATCAGCATTGGTTAATTCAGGACGAACCGTTTAGTGGCGATGTTATAAATACTTACAATGATGGCCCGTTGGAAAATGGCACTCAACTGGGCCCGTTTTACGAATTGGAGACCTCGTCGCCAGCGGCCTTTTTGGCACCAGGCGAAAGGATCAGTCACACCCAAAGTGTGTTTCATTTTACCGGCGACGAACGTCGTTTGAGTACAATAACAGAACAGGTTTTGGGCATTTCGATTGCAGAAATAAAAAATGCATTACCATAATGAACCACGGTAAGGATGTTAAGGTTCCGCAGGGTTCAAGTCAGGCATTTGCAATCAATTTGCATAACGTATCAACATAAAAAGAAATGACAAACCAAATAGCAAAAATATTTGCACTTTTAAGTACCGGCAGCTTGGTCGCTTATGGCACAAGTAAGCCCAATATTCTGATATTGGTAGCCGACGATCAGCGTGCCGATGCAATGGGGTGTGCCGGAAATGGTTACGTGCATACACCCAATATCGACCAATTGGCTCAAAACGGTGTACGATTTACCAATAGCTACGTAATGGGTGGTAATCAGGCCGCTATTTGCGCCCCAAGTCGTGCCATGCTCATGAGCGGCAAAAGCCTGTTTAATGTAGATGAACAATTAACGGATACGGAAACCATGCCGGCACATTTTGCAAAATCGGGCTACGAAACCTTCGGAACAGGTAAATGGCACAATGGCGCAAAAAGTTTCGAAGCCTCTTTTCAAAAAGGAAAAAATGTAATGGTACGGGGCATGGCCGATCCGTTTAAAATACCTTGTCAGGATTTACAGCCCGACGGCAAACTTGGGAAACCGGAACCAAAGGGCTATTCGACAGAAATATTTGGCAATGCCGCTATTGATTTTATCGACAGTTATGCCAAAGGAGCCAAAGCCAATCCGTTTTTTTGTTATGTAGCATTTACTGCGCCCCACGACCCAAGGTCGCCGGCACCGGACTATGTGGGCACTTATCGCGAGGCCGAACTGCCACTGCCGGGCAACTTTATGCCATACCATCCGTTTGCCTTCGACAATATGAAAGTGCGCGACGAAAATCTGGCTCCATGGCCCCGTACACCCGAAATAATTCGGGCATCGCTGGCCGACTATTACGCCATGATTACCCATCTCGACAAAAAAGTGGGCGAAATAATTGCGAAACTAAAACAAAACGGACTCTACGAAAACACCATTATTGTGTATGCCGCCGATAACGGTTTGGCCATTGGAAGTCATGGTCTGTTAGGTAAACAAAACCTATACGAACACAGCATGAAGGTACCGTTGATATTTAGTGGTCCCGGCATACCGAAAGGTAAAACTACCAATGCATTGGTTTATTTATACGACATTTACCCAACGCTGAATGCATTATGCAAGGTGCCATCGCCCAAAGATATTAACGGGTTGAACCTCGGAAATATCATACAAGGGAAACAAAGCAGCGTACGGAATGCTCTTTTTACCACTTACCGGAACACGGTGCGTGCGGTTAGAACCGACACATGGAAGCTGATTCGCTATCCCGAAAGGAACTTTACGCAATTATTCAACCTCAAAAACGATCCGTTAGAATTGGCAAACTTAGCTACGCAGGTTCAATACCAAAATAAAGTAACCGAATTGATGGCACTGCTTGCACAATGCCAGCAACAGGCCGGCGACAGTTGTGCCCTAACGGCAAAAAAGATATTACCATTGGAATACAATCCAATGGAATACAAACAGATACCGGATAACAACCAGAATGAATATACCCTAAAAAGGTATTTTCACGATGTAAAATTATTGCCGCATGCTGCACACGATGGTGAGGAGTAAAACCAATATTGCAGCCCATAGTTAAAAAGGTCGTCGAACAACATCCTTGGCTGGCAGTAGCTCGCATCAAAGCATTAAACAGAAATAAAGGAATCGGACGAGAGTCGGTTCAACAAAAAACATAAAAAAGAGACAAAAATGGACAGAAGAGAATTTTTCGCACTATCGGCAATGGCTGGTGCAGGCGCATTACTATTGCCGGGTTTTATTGGGCGCAAACATAACAAAGCCCCCTTGTATCTCAAGGATTTTAGTCACGCCTATGCGTCGGATCCCCGCAAGGCAGCCATCGATTGGTTTAACGATGCCCGCTATGGCCTGTTTATTCACTACGGATTGTACAGCATTTTGGGCCGCCACGAGTGGGTTATGTACAACGAAAAAATACATGTGGCCGATTATGCCAAACTAAAGGATGAATTTAAGGCCGATAAATTCGATGCCGATTTTATTACCGATTTGGCATTAGAATCGGGCATGAAATACATCAATCTCACTACACGCCACCACGATAGTTTTTGCCTTTGGGATACCAGGTACAGCGATTTTAAGAGTACCAATTCGCCCGCAAAACGCGATTTGGTAGCCGAACTATCGGAACAGTGCAACAAGAAGGGATTGGCCTTTTTTCTATACTATTCGCATGGCCGCGACTGGCGCCATCCGCATGCCCCCAACAACGACCAATATGGCGGTGCAGCACGGCCGGAGTATGCCACGCCCGAACCGTTTTACAAATATGGCAGCGAGCATAAACTCAACTTGTATGTAGAGTTTATGAAGAACCAGATTAGTGAATTACTTGAGAACTATGGTCCTATTGCCGGCATTTGGCTCGATGGCATTGGTACGCCACTCACGGGCGATATTGCCGCTTTTGAATGTCAGGATTTATACAACACCATCCATTCAAAGCAACCACAGGTGCTGGTTTCGTACAAGCAAGGTTTGTTGGGAACCGAAGATTTTCTGGCCCCGGAGCGTAAATACGACAAAGGGAATAAACCACAAAAGCCACTCGAAATTTGCGACCACCTGCAAAAGAAAGGCTGGGGCTATACAAAAACAGAAGATGGCAACCACAAAACAGCAGATGATGTCATCAAAATGCTAAAAACAGCAGGGAGCTACCCCGCAAACCTTCTGTTAAATACCGGTCCGCTGCCATCGGGCCAGATGCATCCCGAAGACGTGGTGGCACTGCGCGCCGCAGGAAAACGCATCAGAACCGAAGGCTGGGAAAGCATACTAAGAGGGTAAGATGTCGGGCAATATTGCCAATTGAGCAAAACGAATAATCATAAAAATAAAAATGCACTATTTTGTAACGCACAACGTAATAAAACCGGCATTTAAAAAAAAAAGCCATTTAACCACAGCTTTGCTGTTTTCACCACTCCTCATGTTGGCTCAAAACAACAGTCCAAGTGGCAAAAAAACAACCTGTTACATGGGTTCAGCCCCAAATGTCATCTGTATTTTGATTGACGATTTAGGCTAT
>QKHT01000318.1 GCA_003249935.1 Bacteroidota bacterium | reverse complement strand
TACCGTGTTAACAGATGGAATGACAAATATCAACAATTATGCATTTCAAGTACTTACCAACCCAAATGGCAATCTCACTGATTGTAAAGTTTATTTTACCTTTACAAATCCAAGTTCGGTTGTATATACAAGAGACGAATCGGGAGCACCTTTTGCCCTGTTTGGAGACAACTCCGGCAATTATGCCCCTTGGTCTGGTATGGCAATACCCGTTACAGCCCCGGAATATGGCACTTATACATTAAAAGGTGAAATTAAAACGAATGCCACATCTGCGGTTATCGATTCAAAAACAATTAATTTCACATTACAAAACATTCCCCAAGTTACCATCCCGGGCTCTTTTGAGGCAGAAAATTATGGTTCTGCAACTGATACCGAATCAGGAAAAGTATCAGGAAACACTCTTTTCAGGCCATTTGATGATGTTGAAACAGAATTAGTCTCCGGAAATAATTATGCTGTTTCAAGCATTAAAGATGGCGAATCATTGGTATTTAATTTAAGCAGTTACACCGAAGGTTGGTATGGTATTCAGGTAAATTATTCAACCAACGGGGTAAACGAAAACCATGGCTATATCGATGTGTATAAAGTTGATGATGCAGTTGAAACACTGATTGGTACAATTCATATCACAGGCAATCAATCAACAGGTTGGAATGACTTTAAAACAATTTCGCAAGGGATGGACTTTACGGCGATGAGCGGAGCAACAAAGCAAATTAAGTTAGCATTTCGTCAGGGCGACAATGCCGCAGAACTTTTCAATATCGACAATATTTCGATTGATGTGCCAACAGGAATGAAACCATCGTCTACAGGTTCAAACATGAAAGCATTTTATGCCAACCAAATACTTAATATCGCTACAGCCGGACAAGGTAGTTACAAACTTATAACTGTTTCGGGCAAGCTTGTAAGTGAGGGTAAAATAAACGAGAGAGTAGCAGCACCACTTTCATTAACTAATGGTATTTACCTTTTAAATGTGCAGACAGACAAAGGGATCTACAAACAAAAAATTCTTGTAAAATAATCTGAATACAAAAAAGTAAAACAGCCGTCCCCCAAAATGGAGACGGCTGTTTTTATATCATTATAGCCTTGCCGATTGCAGCAGCTTTCTCTTTTCCCTTTAAAGCTGTCACAATAGCCAATCCGAATTCTATAGCCGTACCTGCCCCTCGCGAAGTAATTATTCCGCCACCCGATACCACCTTTTCGGCAACAAATTCTGCACCTAATAATTTTGCTTCGTTACCCGGATAACAGGTCGCCTTTAGACCATTTAGCAAACCAAGCTCGCCTAAAATACGAGGAGCCGCACATATGGCAGCCATTGGTTTTCCCTCATTTTTGTGTTGAACCAACAACGCTTTTAGTTCGGCTGAACCTTCGAGATTTACCGTTCCGGGCATGCCGCCGGGCAGGATGAGCATCGTTGCATCTGAAAAATCGACTGCCTCAAAAACATCATCAGCAAATACCGTAATCTCATGAGCACCAGTCACCACCGGTTCATCTCCAACAGCCACGGTCGTTAATTCAATTTCGGCTCTGCGAACAATATCAACTACGGCCAATGCCTCAATTTCTTCAAAACCATCGGCTAAAAACAAATACACCATAATATTATCTTTTTTAAAATTAACTTTCCGTTTTCCATAAGGGCAATGTAAACTCAAAAACAGTCTCACCCGGTTCACTTCTAAAACCAATATCACAACCCACATTAGACAATAAACGCTTTACAATAGCCAGCCCCAAACCCATACCACTATTTTTTGTAGTAAAATTTGGTTCAAAAATTCTGGACTTCAGAGCTTCGGGAATACCAGGGCCATTGTCCTTTATAATTATTTTTAACTGTTTTTCATCGCTATTAGCACTCAGTTCGATATATGGGTGTTCGATATTTTCGCAAGCCTGAACTGCATTTTTTATAAGATTATTCAATATCTGAACCAAGTGTTCTTTATCGAAACCAGCATATAACGGACCGTGAGTGTTTATAACTATCGAAACATCCCTAAACTCTTGCTTTTTAAATAGTTGCCCGCACAACGACATTGTTTCTACTACATCAATCCTTGCAATTTTCGGTTCAACCACCTTCGAAAAAGCCGAAAACTCCGAAGCAATGCGACTCAAATTATCTATTTGTTCGATCAACATTTCCGAGGTGTTTGAAAAAACTTTATCAAATGCCTCACGATCATATTTTTTGAGCCGTATTAAGTGCTGCACAGACAACTTCATCGGTGTCAGTGGGTTTTTTATTTCATGGGCAATTTGTCTGGCCATTTCGCGCCATGCCATATCGCGTTGATTACGTGAAAGCATTTCGGCACTGAGGGCAAGCTCATCGACCATTTGATTAAATTGAACCACTAAATCCGAAATTTCATCATCACCATTATATTCTATCTTTTGGTTTTGTCCCGTGAGCCGAATTTGAGCCAATCGTTCCTTCAACTCCAAAAGGGGCCGAATAATATTCTGCGAAAAAATAACGATGAACAGAATAACCAACAATACAAATACAACATAAATATCTATTAGCAACACAACAAAACTGGTAATGGTATCACTTAGTTGGCTCGTTCCGGAAAAGAATGGGACATTGAGGTACCCCAATAACTGATTATTCCAGCTATGCAGGGTATGGTAATAAGAGAGATAACGAAATGAACCTATGGATTCAGATTGCCACACCATCATTCGCTGGCCGGCAGTGAGTTGGTAGTAAGCATTTGGTTGTATATATTTTCCCTGAATATTCTCATTAAAAATAGCCATCCGCGACGAAGTAACCAGCTGGCCGTTTAATCCATAAATATGCACATCGAAGTTAAACATGTTCGATAGTGTTTTTAATTCTTCTTCGAGCCAGGGCACATCCATATCAGATAGAGACTCCGCTTCACCAAGCAATTGCTCTAAACGGGTAATTATTGTATTTACATTTTCACTCAATACACCCCGTATTTTTTGATTTTCTTGCCTGATATTAAAATAAATTGCAGCAGCTCCGGTAAGTACAAAACTTACAATCAACGTGGTAATCACAAAGATGCGAATACGAAACGAAAGCGAAAATCTTGTATCACTTCCACCAATTCGTAAAAACAAAAAATATCGACCTATTGAAGCCACACTAAAAATAAGCACAAATAAAAATGCAAACAGCAATACAAAATGAAACGATTTCCGCTCGGGGGTACTCAGAATAACCACATCATCGGCCGACGATCGGTAACCATAATGATCGTATCCACTGTGATTAAAACTAAAATACTCACCAACAAAACCATTAAACCACTCTACGCCAGAATTATATGAATAATTCCCATAATAAGTAACCAGCCGCGAACTATCATATCGGGCAAAACTATAACCTTTATAAGCCTGTGAATTGAGGAATGCCTTGTCTGAAATCAACTCCGGGAAACCTGTACCCCTCGACAATATTTTTGATTCCAAATCGATATACAAAGTCAATTCCAATGGTGTATCACGAAACAGATTCAGTTTACAGAAATAACTTATTCGTCCGTTTTTATTATCCAAAAACCAAAAAAGTGAGTCGGATATGAGCTCGCCCTCACGCTTTAACATTTCATTAAAATACGGGTAGCAAACCACTTTTCCACCTTCGTGCGACAAAAACAAATCGTCGGAAGGTTTGCAAACAACGGTTTGCATTTCATATTCACTTAGTTGATTTCCAAAGTAAGTATTTCGTAAATAGCGATTTAATTGTCCAAGGTTAACCGGTCCACTCTTAAGCATTTCAATTAAAATTGCATCCGATGACAGTTGTGGGTCAATAGCTCTTAGTTCCACTTCAATTTCCGGATCACGCTCAGAAAGAACCCCCACAGATAAGTTGACCAACATGGTTTTTACCCTGCTTTTGTCCTTTGCAATTCCTCCACGCCAGATAATCGTTGTTAGCATCAATGTGAACAATAGTACATTCGAAAAAAATACAATATAACCAAACGAATGGTCATAATACTTCATTGTAACAATGGCCACAGCTATAAACCCAAAAGCCCCGATTGCATATTCCAAAACTGAGGAAAAGATTTCCAAACGGAAAACCAATAGCAAAAAAATACCTGTCAATGCAATAATAATCAAAAATATATTGAGTGAAAATGTATCAACACACTTGCGAATAATCGTTAGCATCAGTACAAACCATGCACCAAACAAAGTAAGAAAAGTTAGGATTAACAGAATGGTATACCCATCAATCAAATTAACCTTGTAAATTTCGAAACTTACGGTGCTATTCGTCTGAATTGCATTAAAAGATTGACTGATAAAAACAAATAAGAGAATACACACAAAAACCAACCCCGAAAAAAACCAATCCCCCGAAACCTTAACGTTTTTAAGCCACCGTATAAACACCTGAATTACAATCAAATATAGCAACGTAAAAATCAGAAGATTTCCGGGTGAGTCTACGATACCCGAATATGAGAACAAATTAGGTGAGAACAATTCAGATTTGAACAACCACTTGGGTTGCTTAAAGACTACAACGATTAAAATGAGTAAAATTAAACTAACAGCAAACAACAAATTAAGTTTCAGGTTGAACCGTGCATACAATATTCGGTTAAGAACCAAGGCGGCTATAAAAAACAAACCCATGATTAACAACAAAGAGGGAAGCACATTTTTATATTTAAACCAACCATTATCTGATGATTGCGCCACAGAAAAAATCGGTTCATTATAAAAAAATACATTTCCGGAATTGTCCTTCGAATCGCTTGCAAACAGATAATGTTTGTCGACACCAAGCCAACTTGCAAATGCAGACTTTAAATAGTCGTTATTGACAGATGAATGCTGATAAATATCAGAAACAATTACAATGTGCTTTGAATCAATAGAATCGGACAGTAACAGAAACAGATTACCCTTCTGCTCCTGTACACCATTTTTACATGAAAGTAAATATTTGATATTATCGTATCTTACACTATTCCAATATATAAGATTTGAGTTCTCAATGATGTAAACCTGAATATCCTGTTTTTGTGCATTAATGCCCAATTCATTATACCTGTTAAAGGGACGGCCGGTACGCAATTTATCCGTTTTAAATTGCGCTGCAACAACAGACATTTCGGCATATTTCCGTTCTAAAGAGCGAGAGATTCGGTTTGCTGTCACCGAAACACCGGGAACATGCTCAACCCAACCACCCCAAACCATCGAAATAACAACCAGTAAAACACTCATTATAAGTGCTGCATTGTACGAAATCAATCCTTTATATCTATTCATGATGATAGGGTTCGCCCTTAATTATTGTAAATGCACGATACAACTGCTCCACAAAAAACAACCGGACCATCTGATGAGAGAAAGTTAAAGTCGACAACGATATTTTACCCCTGGCCCTACTGTAAACCTCTTGCGAAAAGCCATAAGGTCCACCTATTACAAACACAATCCTTTTGGCTGAACCGTATATTTGTTTATCGTTCAAAAAATCAGCAAATTCTATCGATCGAAATGTTTTACCAAGTTCGTCAAGCAAATAGATTTCATCTCCTTCCAAAAATTTTCCGGTTATGAGTTTACCCTCTTGTATCTTTATTTCATTTTGGGTAAGCTTTGAAGCATTTTTTATGTCCTGAATCTGGACAAATTCAAACGAGGTATAATGTTTTAACCGATCAATATATCGTTCAATACCCTGAACAAGATACGTCTCCTGAGTTTTCCCTACAGCGACCAAACAAATTTTCATTACCAATAAAACCTTTACAGTCCATAAAAATAATCCAAAACCTTAAACAATTGCCATGCCTAAACCAAAATATACGAAAATAATAGAAACACAATCAAACAAATATGCAAAGTATAACCATTTTAACTCATTTTGGTATTAAATTTGCGAGTGAATTACCAATATTTATAATTGCGGCAATTGCGAAATTTAGCTGCATTTTGTGAAATTGGAAAAAACATAAAACAGAGAAAAAGATGAAGTCGACCCAACTATTTATTGCGTTGTTCTGGATATTTACGGCATTCAATGTATTTGCACAGCAAGAAATTGGTACTATGCGTAACTATATTGCCAAAGGTGATGCCGAGTCTTTATCCGAATTTTTTAACGAATCGGTAGAAATCAGCATTCCCGGTTCATCCGATATTTATGCACAGGCTCAGGCAAAAATGATTATTAAAAACTTTTTTAGCAACAATCAGCCATATGGATTCGAAATAGTACATCAGGGCGAAAAAAACAACACTTTATTTGTAATTGGTACTTTAAGAACTAATAAAGGTGAGTTTCGAATGCATCTACTGATAAAAATAGAAAACAATAATTACATTATACATCAATTGCGAATAGAAAATTAAAAGAATGAACAATTTTCTCGACAAAATTATTGAGTACGCCTTCATGGAAGACATAGGTGATGGCGACCACTCTACATTAGCATGTATTCCGGCAACCGAAACCGGAAAATCGAAATTACTGATAAAAGAGGCCGGCGTTTTAGCCGGCATTCAAATTGCACAGCAAATTTTCAACAAGTTCGATCCTGAGTTAAAGATTGAGGTGCTTATTAATGATGGCACCGAAGTAAAACCCGGTGATATAGCATTTTACGTTGAAGGTAAAATACAATCACTCCTTCAAACCGAACGCGTGGTACTTAATATCATGCAACGCATGAGCGGAATTGCCACCCGGACAAAAGTATACGTTAAAAAACTCGAAGGACTTCACACCAAAGTGCTGGACACGCGCAAAACAACCCCGGGCATCAGATATCTGGAAAAGATGGCGGTAAAAATCGGCGGAGGAGAAAATCACCGCATGGGATTATTCGACATGGTCATGCTCAAGGATAATCATATTGATTTTGCTGGTGGCATTGTGCCTGCAATAGAAAAAACGCAGCAATATCTTAAAGAAAAGGGAAAAGATTTGAAAATTGAAATTGAAGTGCGAAACTTAGCCGAACTTCGCGAAGTGTTAGAATACGGCAGAGTTCATCGCATTATGCTCGATAATTTCGATTTTGCCACAACAAAGGAAGCTGTAGACTTAATTGCAGGCCGCTACGAAACAGAAGCGTCTGGTGGCATTACATTGGATACATTAAGACAATATGCCGAATGTGGTGTCGATTACATATCCGTAGGTGCTTTAACCCATTCGGTAAAAGGATTGGATATGAGCCTGAAGGCTGTAAAATAAGGGTTCAAACAAAATAAAACAAAGCCCCCGTTACAATTGTAACGGGGGCTTAATATTTTAAAGTATAAAACTGTTATTCCACAGTAACTGATTTTGCGAGATTGCGCGGCTGATCTACATTACATCCGCGTTTGATTGCAATATGATAGGCCAGAAGCTGCAAAGGAATCGCCGCAATAATGGGTGCCAGAGCCTCGTTTACTTCCGGAATTTCAATGGAAAAGCTGGCCATATCGCGTATTGTAGTGTCGCCTTGAGTAACAACTGCGATTACAACACCTTTACGCGCTTTTACTTCTTGAACATTACTCACTATTTTATCGTAATACCTATCGTGTGCAGCCACAAATACAACCGGCATATTTTCGTCAATCAGTGCAATGGGGCCATGCTTCATTTCGGCAGCAGGATACCCTTCGGCATGGATATACGAAATCTCTTTGAGCTTTAAAGCACCTTCTAATGCAATTGGAAAGAGATAGCCTCTACCCAAAAACAATGCATTATTTGAATTAAAGAAAACCTGAGCAATTTCTTTAATATGGTCGTCTTGCTTAAGCAGAGTTTTAATTTTCGAAGGCAACTCACGCATTTCCTTAATTAAGGACAGATATTCGTCCATTAATAACAGGCCTTTTATATTGGCACATTTTAATGCCATCATGGTAAGCACAGCCACTTGTGTCGTAAATGCCTTCGTAGAAGCCACGCCTATTTCGGGGCCGGCATGGGTGTACACACCGGCTTCAGTTTCGCGGGCAATACTCGAACCCACCACATTGCAAATACCAAGAACTCTTGCTCCGGCCTTTTTTGCCAATCGGATCGCGGCCAATGTATCCGCAGTTTCACCGCTTTGACTGATTGCAATAACAAAATCACCTTTATTAATAATCGGATCGCGATATCGGAACTCCGATGCATAATCAACCTCAACAGGTATTTTGGCAAAATGCTCAAATAAATATTCGGCAACTAAACCCGAATGCCATGAGGTTCCACAAGCCACAATGATGATCCTATCGGCTTTACTCAACTCGGGCAATATACCCATAATGCCGCCAAGTTTAATTTCTGAGCCATCGGGTAAAACACGTCCACGAATTGTGTCGGCTACAGCGTTGGGTTGCTCATAAATTTCTTTAAGCATAAAATGTTCATATCCACCTTTGTCAATATCATTAACATCGAGATCAATCTTCTGAAAAATCGGAATATCACTTTTTTCGATGTTTATATTTTTAAGCTTTAATGAATCTTTGGTAAGAATAACAATATCATCATCCTCGAGGTACATTACCCTTTTGGTATATTCCACAATGGGCGTTGCATCAGATGCAATAAAAAATTCATCGTCACCTAATCCAATTACCAACGGACTTCCACGACGTGTAGCATAAAGTTTTTCGGGTTCATCTATAGCAATAATGGCTAAACCAAATGTCCCTTCAACCTTTGAAAGCGCAAGTTTAATAGCATCTTCGGCACTTACTCCGGCATGCAAATAAACAAATTCAATCCAGTTTACCAGAACTTCGGTATCGGTTTCACTTTTAAAAACATAACCCTCATTTATTAATTCATCTTTGAGTTTACGGTAGTTTTCGATTATACCATTATGAATTAAAACAAATTTTCCATCCATAGACAAATGTGGATGGGCATTTACATCATTGGGTTCGCCGTGTGTTGCCCAACGGGTATGGCCTATTCCTATAGAGCCTGAGCTATCTTTTGTTTTTAGTAAATCTTCGAGGGCCGAAACCTTTCCTTTACATTTTACTATGTTCAAAGCCCCCGATAAAAGCGCGATACCAGCAGAATCGTAACCACGGTACTCTAATCGTTTTAATCCACTAAGTACAATTTTAGCTGCATTTTTGTTTCCAATATAACCTACAATACCACACATACAAGTTAATATTTTGAGTAAATAATACTAAACTTCATTGCTTTTTCTGCATCCGGGCCATTAATGATTGCAAATTGATTATTAAGGATATCCGACGATGGCATTAACACAATCGGATATTGTTTTGCACTGGTACTATTTAATATTCCCTGAACATAATAATCGATGCTAAACTCAAATCCTCCCAGAGTCGAATTATACTTCACGCCAATTGTTTTTGAAGTTGAAGTACTCTCGGGAATCAGTGCCAAGCCATTTTCGGTTTCCAAATACATCGATAGCGATGAAATAGAGTTGTAATCTACAACATTATTTACTTTTTTATCGAATGGAACAAATATTTTTGCATTATTTATTGCAATATTTTCACCTTTTTCACATTTAAGCTGTTGCATGGTGCGCAAATCAGGCAAATTAATTCGAGCATAAACCATTCCCAATCCCCGCAAATACAATTTAGTCCGATCGGTATTGAGTGCTTCTATGCTGCTGAATTTTCGATTATAAAAATACGATCCAAAAGAAACTACTTCTTCATTGGCAATAATATTAAAAGATTCGCTTTTTGTGGAAGGAACATCTTTGTAGTGATAATACACTTTAACACCTGAAGGACGCAGATAGGCATAAGAGGCATTTCCCAAATAACCTTCGGCATAAGAATAGCCCACTTGAAGTGCGTTAAAAAAGAGCTTATTTCCAAACACTGTTTTTAAATAAATACCGGGAATAAGACCAGCAAAATCATTGCGATTTCCTTCAGAAGCCTGCACTGCCGATAGTAATTTTTCGGCATACTCCTTTGAAAGGGTTACTTTAATGGCCTTGAAATCGTATGTAAGATAAACCGTGGTATCCTTTGAAGTGTAAGGCGACGTGGTGGCATAAGGCTTAGACTCCTTATGAAACATATCGGCATTGATATACCGGCATGCGGTGCGTCCAATCACTTCTGTACTATCATAGTAATCCGAACCGGCAAAATTTGACATATATTTCTCACCCTTTACAAGAAATTTTTTCAACTGATAAACTTCAAATTCGCACAAACTTGTGGAATCGCCGGTGAAAGCCTTCGCATCAACCATTAAATAAAACTCTGCTGAATCGGCTACCGGAGTCTGTCCTGTAGCAAAATTTGCAGCCCCCAAATATTTAAAAGAAGTACAGTAATTACCTTTTACCTCTCCGAAAGTTTCGTTCCACGAGCCACCAACCAAAAAACTACCTTTTTCGGTAACGTTAACACCATTGGGGAAATAATTTTCGGCTGTTATACCCATCGACGCATCGTATGCCACTGATACTTTGTCGACATCCGGCAAAACGCCAACTCCTACCGATGAATTATCAGAGCAACCAATTGCCAATAATCCAACAATACCCACATATAAAATAGCTATTTTATTTTTCATAGAAGCAAATTAAAACAACAACAGTGGTTTAACCAAGAATATCTTCATAAAATTTGTTATACGCTGCAATGTAATCTTCGGGTGTCTGAAAATCTAAAACCGGTTTGCCGGCACTTCGTGCAAAATCAACAATTCCATCCACAATTTCCGGGCTACCCTTTATTACGGCATCGGAATACGAAATCGCAAATTTAGAAAGTTCAGCAAAGGACGGACTATCTGAAACCAAAGACATATCTTCGGTCGTTACACCTTTTGTGATTGATTTTTGATGAAAATTACCATTAAAATTCTTTTGAAATCCATCATCATATACAGAGTATACTATCTTGGAATTCATAAAAAACGGATCATCCTTGTAGGCTCTTTTTACATATAACGGTACCATAGAAGTCATCCACCCATGACAGTGAATAATATCTGGTGTCCAACGTAATTTTTTTACGGTTTCCAATACGCCACGTGCAAAAAACACAGCTCGTTCATCGTTATCGCTATACTCCTCACCATTTTCATCAACTGTGGTAAATTTTCTTTCGAAATAATCCTCGTTATCGATAAAATAGACCTGCATCCGGGCTGCCTGAATTGATGCTACTTTAATAATCAACGGATGATCAGAATCATCAATTACCAAATTCATCCCCGAAAGGCGGATGACTTCGTGCAGTTGATTACGTCGTTCGTTGATAGCACCAAACTTTGGCATGAATGTTCGTATTTCATTTCCAGCGTCCTGGATACCCTGAGGAAGGTATCGACCCATTTGAGACAATGCCGATTCCGGCAAATATGGCGTAATTTCTTGGAAAATGAATAAAATTTTCGCTTTTGACATTTGCAATAACTTATCCAAAATTATTTGATGGCAAAGGTACTAATTTTATTTAACTTTTCTGTATTATGCAAACATTGGGTCCATTATTATTAGTTAAAACGGCAGTTGAAACATTTATGCACATTTTAATGTTAAATGTGCAGTTTTTATTTTTTATTCGTTTTCAATAAGCTATTTTTGAGAAAAAATTTGGAAACAATGATTGATATTTCAGGTTTATGGTTATTCCATGAAGACTTCGACGGAGGTAAAAGCTCCGGGGAAATTGAATTTGACCAAATCGAAAACAAACTTACCGGTATTCTCAACATTACCGAATCTGACGACGAAGGGCAATTATTACAAGTCCGAATTCATTTGCAAGGTAAGATAATAGACAATTGCATCTATTTAAAATCGACTGATGCAACCATTACAAATGGCCCGGCAGACACTGTTTATTATCTCGACAATTACGAGGGTTGTTTAAATAGTGAAGGAAAAATTCTCGGATCGAGCGTCGACGAACAAGGTGTTTGCGGTATTTTTGTAATAGAAAGAGCATCGTAAATGCCGGAGATTTATGATACAACCGTCACCATTGATGGCGTAACTTACTCGAAGAACAATTTCACAGGTTTGGCCGAAAACAACGGATTAAATTTTGCCGTAAACGACTTTTTACACCAATGGTATAACAATTCCGGGGTAATTCGTATCAAAACATCCGGGTCGACGGGTGAACCGAAAACAATTGCCCTGAAAAAAACGGCGATGCTACAATCGGCACTTCGCACTTGTTCTTTTTTTGGGCTGAACCGGCAGAGTAGCGTTTTGCTATGCCTTTCGGCAGAATATATTGCCGGCAAAATGATGATTGTACGTGCCATGGTTGCGGGCTTTAATCTGCGAACCATTGCAACAGGTTCGGCCAGCCTGATAAATAATAAAATATTAACAGACTTTGCAGCAGTAGTTCCGGCTCAAATCGCCGAGGCACTTCTTGCGCCGGAATGTTTTGAAAGATACCAAACGTTGTTAATCGGTGGTGCACCGGTATCGCCCGAAACAGAATTAAAACTGGCCGGAATTGGTACCCGCTTTTTTCATTCCTATGGTATGACCGAAACGGCCAGTCATGTGGCTCTCAGAGCACTAAACAACACAATCGATTGTGGTTACAAAGCGGTGCCCGACGTAAATTTTTCAATAGATGAGCGGCAATGTCTGGTTATATCAGCACCATTTATTACAGATGAACCGATTATAACCAATGACATTGTGAACCTTTTGGATCCGCACCATTTTGAATGGATAGGCCGATATGACCATGTAATAAACAGTGGTGGAATTAAAATGTACCCGGAACAAATTGAAGCACGAATAGCAGGACTAATTTCATTACCATTTTACATAAAACCCACCAAACACACCAAATTTGGTACAGTACCCACATTGGTTATCGAAACCGGTTCAGCCAAAATAAACAAACAAGAATTGTTGGATAAAATTGCTATTGTACTCACTAAATACGAGTTACCTAAGTACATTGAGGAACGCGAAAAATTCAGGTACACAAAAAATGGCAAAATATTGCGCGAATAGCCTGTGCACTTCGGATTCTTTTTATACATTTGAAAAGCAAAAAAACAGATAAAAAATGCAGCTTTTCAAAAGTCGATTTATTTCGGCCGAAACTTACGAAGCCCATCAAAACTGGCTTAGAATTACATATCAACGCGTAACAGAGATGTCGCATGCTCCGGAGCCTGCCGAATTTGCAGCACTCGAAAAAGAGGTGAAATCGGCCGAATTTCAACGAAAAAAACGTCAAATTACCCATCTGAAATTTAAGGAAACGGAGCAATACCGTACGTTAAAACAATTTGAGACGATAAAACAGAGCCGCTTATTCAGAGATTTTAATACCGTATCGGCCAGTGAATATGCCACTCTAATGGGTTCGGCCGAATGGGCTGAAATAACAGCCAATTCGCAGATAAAAAGCAAGCGGAAAAAGGATGAAAAGCTATCGGAAATATATCGTTTTCTAAAATCGAAAGCATACAGAAATTACAAAAAAGCCAAAGAGCTAAAATTAACGGAGCAGTTTGAAAAGCTAAAGGCCGAAACAGAATCGACTGAATTTAAGCAACATGTAGCCTATTGCGAAGATGCAAAACGATACGAAAAGTCGGAACTGTTTTTTAAAGAACAACGTTATGCCGACTTGCTAAACAACGAAGATTTGCAACTCTATCTGAAATACAAGGACACCACAATTTTCGATTCGATAAAAAACTTAGACGTTACTTTCGAGGAAGATTTCAATCAGAATTCGCTGAACCGGGACATTTGGTCCGGGGCATTTCTTTGGGCCGAAAAAACCGGTATTGGCCCATACAGCACAAAAACAGACAAACTCAACTACCTAAATGCGTTGGAATTAGCACCAAAAAACAGCGCATTGAAACTCGAAGTAAAAAAACAGAATTCCGAAGGAACTTATTGGAACCCGGAACTTGGGTTCGATAAAAAAACGTTTGAAGGAATAGGTTACATCTTATCTTCGGGCAAAAGTTTTGCGCAGCATGATGGCATTTTCGAAATAAAATTCAATTGCAATACATCAAATCAGGTTCATTATAACGCACTTTTGCTTTCGGAACATAACGATCAGGCTATTTTGATTTTCAGAACAAAAAAGAGCAACAGAATTGAAGTGGGCACCCTGATGCGCAATGGAAAAAACATACAGCACACGGTTCACTCCGTAAAAGTACCGGAATTGAAACAAACCACGATTATTTCGCTGATATGGCATAAAAACAGTCTTGAATGGTTTGCAAACGGCACATTGGTACACAAAATGCAGCACAATTTAAAAGCTGTTCCGATGCATTTGGTTATTTACCCCGAATGTACCACAACGCCCGAAAATGCACAGCTCAATATCGAATTAATTAAGGTTTCGACCAAACACTGATACAACAAAACAATTAAATGATAGAAATTGTAAAACATGTTTTTGAGGCAGAAGCAAATGCTATAAAAAACATACCTATAACCGGCAATTACGAGAATGCGGCAAATTTAATACACCACCACGTTCATACCCTGGGAGGGAAGTTAGTGACCAGTGGCATGGGCAAAGCCGGGCAAATTGCGTTGAATATGGCCACCACATTTTCATCTACGGGCACCCCTGCAGTGTTTCTGCACCCCAGTGAGGCGCAACATGGCGACCTTGGCGTGGTTCAAACCAACGATATTTTACTCGTTATAAGTAATTCGGGCAAAACACGCGAAATAATAGAACTCATTGAACTGGCGCGCTACCTGTACAGTCATTTAAAGTTTATAGTTATTTCGAGCAATCCCGACAGCCCGCTGGCTGCCCAAGCTACCGTTTTTTTGCACACCGGCAACCCCACCGAAGTATGCACACTGGGGCTTACACCAACCACATCGACTACGGTGATGACCACCATGGGCGATGCCTTGGTTGTAATGCTGATGACTAAAATCGGTTTTACAAAAAAAGAGTATGCCAAACGCCACCACGGTGGTTATTTGGGCGAAAAATCGCGTCAGGAGGATGTTTAGATGAAGCGAAATGTATATGGCATTGGCGAAACCGTTCTCGATATCATATTTAAAGACAACGAAGTACAGGCAGCCCGACCGGGTGGCAGTACATTTAATTGTTTGGTTTCGCTGGGCCGTTTGGGGTTGAACCCAACATTTGTTTCGGAGACAGGCCACGATAAAGTGGGCGAGCTTGTTACCGGATTTATGGAACAGAACGGCATTTCGCACCAGTATGTGGTACGTTACGAGGGTGGCAAAACCTCGCTGGCACTGGCTTTCCTCGACCACAATAATGATGCCCAATACGAATTTTTTAAATACTATCCGAAAACGCACGATGGCTTTATGCTGCCCGACTTTGGACCTAACGATTTGCTTATTTTCGGGTCGTATTTTGCGGCAAACCCCGATATAAGGCCCTACGTAAAACGGCTGCTCGAAAAAGCCAAAGCAGCCGGCACATTTATTCTGTACGATCCCAACTTCAGAAAGTCGCACCTTCATCATCGCGATGAGCTGATGGCCATGTTGTGCGAAAACATGCAGTTTGCTTCGGTGGTACGTGGTTCGGACGAAGACTTCGAAAACATATTTGGTGCCTCAACCCCCGAAGCGGCTTACGAGGCGGTTCAACCATTATGCAAAAACCTGATAGTAACACGCAACGTAAACGGTGTTACGGTATTTGCCGGAGATTACAAAAGCCATTTTGCGGTTCAACCCATAAAAACAGTAAGCACCGTAGGCGCAGGCGATAATTTTAATGCAGGCATACTCTACTCGGTTATTAATCAGGGCCTTTTTGTGGGAACCCAAGATATAACGCACGCACAATGGGCTGCAATGGTGGCCACAGCCGAACAGTTTTCGGCCAATGTCTGTGGCAGTTACGATAACTATATCGACCACACATTTGCAGAGAAATATACGATTAAAATCTGATTACAAACAATCTGAAAAATAAAAAGAATGAAACCAACATTAGTTGTATTAGCAGCCGGCATGGGCAGCCGTTATGGCGGGCTGAAACAGATGGACGGATTTGGGCCTTCGGGCGAAACCATTATCGAATACTCGGTGTACGATGCCATCAGAGCAGGATTTGGTAAAATTGTGTTCGTGATTCGCAAAGAGATAGAGGCCGATTTCAGAGAACGATTTGGCGAACGTTTCGAATCGCGCATTCAGGTAGAATACGTGTATCAGGAACTTAACAAAATACCGGCAGGCCTTTCGGTTCCGGCCGACAGAACAAAACCTTGGGGCACAGGGCATGCACTACTAATGGCCGCAGAAAAGGTGAACGAACCATTTGCAGTAATTAACGCCGATGATTTTTACGGTAAGGAATCGTTTCAGATTATAGCCAATTTTCTTAACACACTACAAAACAGCGATATGAAATATTGTATTGTGGGCTATCATGTTAAAAATACTTTGTCGGAATTTGGCTCGGTATCGCGCGGTGTTTGCGAAAACGATGCGGAAGGTAACATGACCTCCATTACCGAACGCACAAAGATTTATACTAAGGGCAACGAAATTGTTTACGAAGAAGAGGGTGTTGAAACCGCTTTAGACAAAGACCAGTTGGTATCGATGAACCTGATGGGATTTGCACCGTCGGCATTTGAACAGTATCAGAACTATTTCGAAACATTTATCAAAGCCAATTACAGCAATCCAAAGGCCGAATTTTATATGCCTTTTGTACTCAATAGTTTGGTTGACGAGAACAAAGCCGTTGTAAAACTGCTAAGTACGCCCGATAAATGGTTTGGTGTAACCTATAAGGAAGACAAACCGGTAGCTGTAGCGAGTCTCGAAGCATTAATTCAGGCGGGTTTATATCCCGATAATTTATGGAAATAAAACACCGGCACTTGTCTCGTTAAGAGGCAAGTGCACTTACTTAATTCGAACAATGAAAAATAAAATATTTGCATCAGTCATTTTAACGGTGCTCACAATCGGGTGTAATACTACAAGAATTTCGGATCCAATTATCTCCGAAAACAACAAAACATCTATTTTTGGTTCAATAAATCTTAATGCACAAAATTTTGAAAACTACCTGTACGCCACCGTTAACGGATCGCATACGCACGACATACAACTTACATTTATTAATGTAAAAAACAATACCCAAATGACCATAACAAGCGGCGAACCAAACGGGCAGTTTTTTGTAACCAATGTCGAACCAGGCTACTACAAACTAACAAAGTTGTACTACAAATACCAGTTTGCCGAGTCGTGGGCCGATGTGGGCCATGAGTTTAAATCCACGCCGACTTTCTATTTTGGAAAGGATACCGTATATAATTTTGGCAATTTACAATGGGAATGCGACAAAGCCAAGGGGCAGTATAAACTTGTATTCGATGATGAATACGATGGGCTGAGGCTTAATTTTATTAATGCAAAAAACAATCTCAACTGGGCTCGTACGCCTTGGAAAAAAGTGATTCCGGAAAGAAAAGAATTTGTACTAATAGGAATGGGGCGATCCGTAGGTCCGGGATTGCATTAAACGCTTTACGTTAATAAAAAGCGCAGACAACCGTTTCAACCGGCGATCTGCGCTTTTTTTTGTTTTATCGGCCTGTTTACTTTACAATTTTACGCGTAATGTTATTTTCTTTATCCACCACAAAGTAAACCCCTTTAGGCAGAGATTCCAGATTGCCAAAAATGGCACTGCCTGCAGTTACTTTTTGCTGAACCACGGTATGCCCCATCAGGTCAATAAGGCTAAGCTGCTTCGTACATGCCGAAAGATGGTTCACCACAAAACTTTGACTAAACGGCATAGGCGCAATGGTCCACGCATCGGCATTCATGGCTTTTACGCCATCCGTCAAATCGTTAAGTACGTAAAAAGTAATGGTAACCAAACCAATTTGTGTACCCGAAGCACCACTTCCGGTGTAGGCATAAACCTGCAGAACATGAATACCTACCGAAGGTGTCCAGGCCGCATAATTGCCCGACGCATCGCCTCCAAGGGCATAAGGAGCCACGCCTTCGGTTCGCACCGTAATATCATCGAGTACAAACTTTACACTGCCCACAGCACCCGACACATTGGCTGCAACATTCAGGTTTTTGGTTCCCAATTTTGTAAACACAATAGAGTCGTTATCGGCCATAGGGTCGAAACCCGGAACCGGCAAATCGGTATCGGCATTTATTAGGGTAAGACTTGTAATGGCATTATCTGAAGAAGGTGCAGTTTTTGCTGCTACCGGAGCCGATAATTCGGAATAATTGCCATTGACATCTACTGCCTTTACAGTATAAAGGTATTCGGTATTGGCAGCTAACCCTTTATCGGTAAACGTGGTTGACACTGAAGAATTAATCTGTGTGCCATTTCGGAATATCAGGTATCCGGCCACGCCGGAATCATCGGTCGATGCATGCCATGTAAGTACAACCGAACTGGCTGTAGGTTCCGATGCGGCAAGATTTTGGGGTACCGATGGCGGATTTGATTCGGTACTGGTGCCATCCTTTACCTTAACCAGAATGGCCCAATCGAGTGTTGCATCGGCCGGCGGCGTACCCAAAGCCACAATAGCCCCACCTTGCACGGTAGACACCGAACCCGGTTGCAAAACACCTCCGGTTCGCGGGTTGAACCATTTGACAGTGAATGTACGGCCGGGATATAACGAAAGATCGAGATTCGCCGTACCGCCATTTTTGAGATAAACCGCATACACCTGCCCGTTTTGGGCAAAACAATAGCCATTTGTAGGGGTAGTTACTCCCGAGAGCAAAGCATTTGCCGGCATCATTTTAGTAAACGGCAGGTAGTTCTGAAAAAAATCGAGCGCGGGAAAGGTTGATTGCCACATTTTTTCGGCCTGATGCAAATCTTCGGTATTAATATCGCCAAAACCAAGTTTGTAGCCGAAATACCATTCGCATCCACTACCGCCACCCATGAGGTTCCCCCATAATCCATCCTTGCGCAAAGTGGCGACATTGCTCATATCGGGCAAAAGAGCCGGGCTGTTTTCGTCGCCAAACACCACCATCGGATGGCCCGCAGCGGCCGACAGTTCGCGAATTTGAGCAGCCCATGTATTGTAATCGGCAGCCTTGCCTTGTATCGAAGTGGCATCGAGATCGGGGTGTCCTTTAAGAGCATCGTAACGTTCTATCACTTTATTCATCATGGTATGAACCGCTACCGGATGTTTGTACGGGTCGACGGCCTTGAGGTAAGTGGCAAAACTTTTGAGATTAGCATTGGAATTCGAGACCTCTTCGCCAATATTCCACTCCACAGCAAGGTGGTGACCGAATCGGGCTATCAGTTCGCGATAGTACAGTTTACGCTGCGTGCCGAACACATCGCCACCATCCAGTTTTTTGCAATTTTCGGCCTCGGTGAGTACTACATGTATCTGCAATCCCTTTTTGTCCATATACGAAAACAACCGATCCCATTGGTCCAGCTTCGAACAGTCGTATCGCAACCGTTCCGTAGCTCCATTGGTCCATGGATAGGTATCGCGACCGTCGCCACCATCTACGTTGTAAGTGAGCAAATAAACCGAGTTGAGCTTTGCGCTACTCAGATAATTCATTAAACCCAAAATATTTTTACCTTTTCCACCTTTCCAGGTATAACTTTCGGCATCTGCAGCCACATAATCCACAGCATGAGGTTCAAAATGGTGAAGACTATCTATTGTAGCCACTTCATCGCCGTTACTGCCGTAGTTTTTGGTATTGTCGAATTCGAAGTATCCAAGTATATTTTCGGGACTATCGGCACCTCCCTTGAGAAAGTAACTGCTGTCGCCGGCAAATTGCAAATAGTGCGAACCATTGTATTTTAGCATACCGCGAGCTCTGAAATCACTGCCTGTTTTGTCCGAAGGTGTAATATTGATTGAACCCGAAATACCATCAATACCGGATACTGCTGTACCATCGGTGGCCATGAGCGATATGGCCACATTGGTACCTTGCCTGAATGACACACTGTATTGCCAGGTACCCGGTTCATCGGCACAAAAAACTGCCCGCCATTTAGTACCGGCATCAGCCGAACTATTGCCGGCATCGCCATCGGCAGCAAAATACCCGGGTACAGCATAAACTTTTGCACCCTTGGTAAATGTCACCGTCATCCGGTAGTTTAAAAATGGATTTACTGTGGCCGATTCACTCGTTTGCGGTCCGTCAAAAGTGAGTACGGTTGGGTGCCAGACTTTCATTTCGCCCGTGATAACCTGAGCGTTTACCAGCGATGAATACGCCATGATTGCAAATAAGGCAAAGGCAAAAATGACTAATTTTGGAAATGTGGAGATCGTTTTCATAACAAAAAATATGAGCTGTTTATTATGTAAATCTTTGCAATTCGGCCAATATAAACGATAGTAAACCTATCCGAAACCTACTGACCTTGAAGATGATTCAAATGTAATAAAAGTTTTGAATTCTGTATACAATCTACATCTATTTTATTTTCTGAACCGAAATGTAGATCGGAAGATACATAAATGACTTTTACTACTCATGGCAACGGTAAAACCGGGGGAAGCCGTGTGATTACTTGTGTAAAGATGATGGCCGGCTCTGTCTTTTTGCTCTCTATCTACGACAATGGTGACCGGGAAAGTATTTCGGATAAAGTACTAAACACCTTGCTTGGGTTGGCCGTGTTGTTAAATAGACTAAACGAAACCCTGTTATAACCAACCCTGAACCTCAGACGAAACCACTTTATAACTGCATATTGCGCCAGATGTGTATGTAGTAAGGTTCACATCGCAAAATAGTCTTTTACCACGCAGCCAATTTCTGATGACTGTGTACTGCCGACTGATGACTTTTTATACACTGCTGCTAAGTCTTTACCACCTGCCGATACACTTCGTTGTCGGCACTGCTCTTTATTGCCAAAAGCACTGCAAGATAAATATTTCTGACGTAATTGTAGCATCATGTTATGCGTGCTTTTGGATAAAGGGGAGAAATATATAGAATAAATCTTTACGTGTGCCATTGGGATAGAGAAATTGTTCGTGATTGTTCCCAAAGGAATTAATTCGACCAACGGCCCAGGCTTGCAAAAGCCGGGTCTCATTAACGAAATGGTATTTTGTGTATTGTAGTGTACCATTCTCGTAATAGCGTGTGCGCCACTTGCTGGTGTCGGGGCGGTAGTCGAATTTAATTTCGGAAACGGCGGCAAAACCCAATGTACCAATACCCTCAACCTTAAAGTTTTCGACACGGTTGCGGCTGTTGTAGGTTATGGTTTGTTTGGGGCGCAACTGCTCGTTGCCGGTGGTGAGCACATCGGGGTTGGCATGTACGCCGGGAATCTGAATACCATTACTTTTCACCCAATCTGCGTTTTAGCTCTTCTATTTCTTTATCTTTTTCGCTGATTAAGTTATCTTTCTCGCTTAATGCTTTTTGATTTTCGT
>QKHT01000010.1 GCA_003249935.1 Bacteroidota bacterium | reverse complement strand
TATTTATCCGGAATGTCGAATTGCGACTGCTCGTCGTCCACCTGCACATTGGTAATGTCGGCCATATTGAGTCCGGCTTCCTCCACGAGATATTCGCGTAACGATCCACTGTCGAAATCCTGGTTCAGCCCCATATTCATATATACAGTTATGGGTTGAACCGGTGTAGTGTCGGGTTCAATTTCTAAAGCTATGGCCGAAAAGCGGATGCCAAGTTCCGATTCCAAAGCATTGAGTTCTGCCATCTCTTCCATTTTTACCAAACAAATCGAAACACCTGTTTTGCCTGCGCGTGCCGTGCGCCCACTCCGGTGGGTGTAGTAGTCGGTTTGCTCGGGCAAATGGTAGTGTATTACGTAGTCCAAATCTTTTACATCCAAGCCGCGTGCAGCAATATCGGTGGCAATCAACAGGTCGATGCGTTCTTTTCTGAACCCACGCAGCACTTTTTCGCGCGCCTCCTGGTTGAGGTTTCCGTGCAAAGCATCGGCAGTGACAACAAATCCGGCCAACTGCTTGGCCAAACGTTTGGCTGCAATTTTGGTTCGGCAAAAAAGAATACCGCGTTGTCCGCGTCGGTCGGCCAAAAGCGTTTTCAGATATTCGAGTTTCAATCCCTTTTCGTAAATCACGAACCGGTGTTTTATCTTTTCGTTTATTTTTTCGTCGGCATTCACCCGTATTTCGTAGGCATCGCTACCAATATATGTGCTTATGATTTGGGTTACATCGGCTGGCAGAGTGGCTGTAAATAACATCTTTTGTACCTTGTGCCGGCACGAACGCAACACCTCGTCGATGTCGGTTTTGAACCCCATGCTCATCATTTCGTCGGCTTCGTCGAGTATCAGATACCTGATGTGGTCGAGACTAAGTGCTTTGCGGTCAAGTAAATCGAGCAAACGGCCCGGCGTGGCTACCACCACATGCGTGCTGCGTTGTAGTTTTTTTATCTGTTCTTCTATGGGCGAACCACCATACACACATTCGGTAAACACTCGCGGCATATATTTAGAGAACAGGAAAAATTCTCGGGCCACTTGTTGTCCGAGTTCGCGCGTTGGAACCAATACCAACGCTTGTATTTGTGGCTTTGTTGTATCTATTTGTTGCAGTACAGGCAGACAAAAGGCGGCGGTTTTTCCGGTGCCGGTTTGTGCAATGGCTACAAGGTCGCGATCCGATTCGTTAATATGTGGTATGGCCTGAACCTGTATTTCGGTAGGTTCGGTTATTTTGTGTTCGTCCAATGCGCGGATAATTTCGTCGCTGATACCTAATTCTGTAAATGTCATCTGTTGCTGCGTTAATTTAATTTTGCCGTTTTTGTGCGGCACAAAGGTACTGGTTTTTATTGATAGTGTACAAATGGTGCCATTATGGTTCAGCCGACAAAATATAAAACAATTACATTCTTTTTGCAGGCAGGTTAAAAATGAAAGTTGAACCTTTGTCCGGTTCGCTCTCTATGCGGATATTGCCGCCAAGCATTTCGATGTAGGCTTTTGTAATAGATAGCCCAAGCCCTGTGCCTGCAACGCCGTTTTTTATGGTATTTTCGACTTGTATAAACCGTTCGAAAATTGCCGTTTGCATCTCTTTTCGAATGCCAATACCCGTGTCTTTGACATAAAAAATGTAGTCATCGGTGTTTTTGGTATATCCAAATTCAATTTCGCCGTCGACAGTATATTTAATAGCATTTTTTATTAGGTTGGTGAAAATGGCATAAAATTTTTCCCGGTCGGTAAAAATAACCGGGTTTAATTCCGGGGTTGGGTGGTTATAAATTAGTTTTATCCCTTTGGATGTGGCTTCGGGACTAAAGAATTTGTATAAATGTTCAAGGTGGTGGGTGAGTTCAAACTCAACCAGTTCAACCGGCATTAAGCCGGCTTCAATTTTCGAAATATCCACAATGTCGTTAATAATATTGAGGAGTCTTTCGCCGCAGGTTTCAATGATGTTCAGATATTGGTCGTGGGTTTCCTTGTCAAGTTCGTCGTCGTGTAGCATTTGGGCAAAACCGAGTATCCCATTCATCGGGGTTCTTATTTCGTGACTCATGTTAGCCAAGAATGCCGTTTTTAACCGGTCGCTCTCCTCTGCTTTTATTTTGGCATTTCTTAATTCAGCTTCTGTTTGTTTTAAATTGGTAATGTCGAAGGAGATCCCCGCTACGGCAGCTTGTCCATCGGGCAACTGAAACGAGAATTTGTAATCATGTAGCCACATTTTTCGGCCATTGAGCACACATTCGTACTGCAAATTGGTTTGGGTAGTTTTGCCGCTGAGAATTTCCCTGTCTGCTTTTTCTATGTACCCGGCCGTTACGGTGTCGAATATGGTTCTTGCCGAACTGTTTTTGTTTGTTGGAGATGAGGTATTTAGCATGTCAACCATTCGGTTTTGGTATAAGTGATGCAGTGTTTGATCTTTGATGTAAACATAGGCCGGGGTATTCGCCATAAAAGTTTCGAAAAGTCGTTCGCTATATTTAACCTTTTCAGTCGCTATTTTTACTTTGTAATTTAGTAATACTACAAAAACGAATAGTACAATAAGCAGTGTCAGTGTGATGTAGAATCCTTTTTTTACCCATGCCGGAAATATTTCGATAGCCCCTATGTTTTTGTGCGACCATTTGATGCGTGATATATTATATACAGAGTTTGGGTCGTGTTTCCATTCGTGGAGGTAGGAATTGAGCAGATTGAGCAATTCTGTATGTCTGTTTTTTTTTACGGTAATGAATATATCAAATGGGTTGAAAATAATACCACTTGAGCGCAAGTTGTATCCTTGTGATTTAGCCGCTCCGAATGTGTTGTTCACAACCCCTGCATCTGCGTTGTTTTCTGAAATGAGTTTGAATACTTCATCGAAATCGCTGGTTTCTATAAAGTTGCAGTTTACAGACAGTTTGGTAGTCAGGTTTTTTAGATAGCTGCCATTCATGTCGCTTTTCATAATGGCAATGGTTTTGTTGTGCAAATCCAATATGCCATTGATTTCAGATTTAGGCTTTACATACACTTCACTCCATACCGTAAGCAGCGGAGTGTTTGTGTAATCCATATATTCGAGTCGCGATTCGGTCATTGCAACGCTGGTGAGCATGTCTACCTGGCCGTTTTTTAACCTTTCGAGCCCTTCATCCCATGTTCCATATACGTATATAAACTTTATATTTTCCTTATCGCCAAGTGCTTTCAATGCATCGGTGTAGAACCCCTTTACAATGCCGTCGGAATCTTTAAATATAGCCGGATAATAGTTAAAAGCACCTACCTTTACCACTTTTTGGGCAATGGTGGTAAAAGCCATGCAAATTGTTAATATCGTGCAAATTGTTCTTTTCATATTTGTGGTGATTTCGTATTTTTCTTTGCGCTGGTAGTTATGTAACAGATCGTTAGATTTTAGCTATTCGCAAATTTTTTTCCGGCTCATATCCTGTGATTATTGATCATGCACATTACTTTGGTATGGTTATAAAATCAATGTATAATAAAAGTTTAACGAACCATTGTGTCGAATACTATGTGTAATTTGTTTATTCAATAGTTCGTTAAACTTTTAAAATATATTGATCTTAAGAACATTACAAAACAATGTAAATATTTGCAGATAACGGTATATGAGCCACTTAAATTTTGTCGAACGTTGAACGTCGAAAATCTAACGATCTATTGTTAATATAAAACCTCCTTATTAAAAATGTTAATTAGTATATAGCTTACGGCAGAAATTGTTACTGCGAACGCCTTCCGCACGAAAGAAAAAGTTGGCTGATCCTTGCCATTATCAGGTATTTGGTGCACCATATTTAGTTTCTTTAAGCAATTGTTAAAAAATTCATTTTAATGGTATATGACTACCGTAACTCTCTTCGATACTTTTACTGTGATGTAATAATGAATAACCAGTTTTTCGTTGCGCGTGGTAAATGGTATCCTCTGTAAACATTCGTGCAGTAAGTGTTAAAACGACTCTGATATTCAAATGTATATAAATTAAATTAATTAATCAATATAGTTAATTTTTGTTGCAAAATTAATGATGTCAAAAAAAAGGCTATGTTGGTATATTGAGTTGGTTTGAGCCGGATGTTTAAATCAGGTCAACTGTTGTTTAAAAAAGGATCAATCAAAAACGAGATGCCGAACATTACGCTTGCAATGGTAAGCCAAAAAGCATTTTTTCCCTCCTTTTCGGTCTGCGGCTAACGTATCGGTAAATATTATCGCTCCTTGCGCACCATTCTTAATTCCATTTGCTTAATTTCGAAATCTCAAATTATTAAACATATTTCAATGGGTTCACCACGAAAATTAGTAGGAACACTCGGACTGGGTTATGTGGTTATTTTTGTCATTGCCAACATCATAGGCTCGGGGGTATATAAAAAAATAGCACCAATGGCGGCAGAGTTGCACTCTTCGGCATGGATTCTGGCGGCATGGGTTGTGGGAGGTATAATCACCTTGTTTGGTGCATTGAGTAATGCCGAAGTCGCCGGATTATTGGCCGATACCGGCGGCGAATTTGTATATCTTAAAAAGATTTATAATCGTTTTTTTGCCTTTATATACGGATGGTCGCTGTTTACCATTATACAAACGGCCACCATCTCGTCGTTGGCCTATGTGTTTGCGCAATCGCTCAACAGCATTATGCCTGTTCCCGAATTGTTTCCTTCATTACAACAGTTTAGTATTGGCGGGGTATTCTTTCCTTTTCAGAATTCGGGCGTTAAACTTACGGCCATCATACTCATCTTGCTGCTTACCGGCCTTAATATTACCGGGTTAAAAAGCGGGGCAGGGGCAAGTAAAGCCATTTTATACCTCGTAGCTACCGGTCTCTTTGTTATTGTGGTTTTTGGCCTTAGTAGTCATACTGCAACACCGGCAGGATTTCTTAAAGTGAGTGATCTTACTCATGGTGCGGTTTCATTTTCGTCGTTTTTTACTGCTATGCTGGCGGCCTTTTGGGCTTATCAGGGATGGGTTTCGGTAGGATTTATTGGCGGAGAAATAAAAGAGGCCACTCGCAATATTCCCAAAGGCATTGTCATGGGGGTTTTGGTGGTTATTTTCATCTATTTGCTGGTTAATATTACCTATCTCACGGTACTTTCGGTGCCGCAACTCGAGCAGGTCCATGCCGAAGGAAACCGGATTGCGGCCATTGAAGCGGTGCGTAGTTTTTGGGGCACCAATGGCGTTATGTTTATTTCGGTGCTTATTCTCGTGACCACTTTGGGCTGCACCAACGCCAGTATTCTTACCGGCGCGCGGCCCTATTACGCCATGGCCAACGAAAAACTATTCTTTTCAAGTATCGGCAAACTTAATAAAGCCAATGTGCCGGGAAATTCATTGCTTTGGCAAGGCGTTTGGGCCTCAGTTTTGGTGCTTTCGGGTACATTCGACCAACTTACCGACATGATTATTTTTGCCGTTTTTATCTTTTACGGTGCTACCACTTTGGGGGTGTTTATTCTACGCAAAAAAATGCCCGACGCACACCGCCCCTACAAAGTGTGGGGTTACCCTGTGATTCCGGCCATATTTATACTGTTTTGTATCGGCTTGTTTTTTAACACCATTGTGGCCCGTCCTCGCGAAGCGGCCATCGGCGTAGTGCTTATCTTGTCGGGCATTCCGGTGTACTATTATCTTAAATTCAAAAACGCCAAAGACCCGGGTAACAAAACAGAGCATTAAACTTACCGCACTGTTTTCTTTATTATTGGGTTTTTGTTATGCTTTTGGCTGAACCAACATCGGATCATGACCGTACCATGTTCGTACCATGTTCGAAGTTTTTCGAACGTGTCATGACTGTAATAAGGAAATAACAAAGCTTCGAGCACTGCTTAACACCATCGTAAAGTGCAACTTTCAAGTAATCCACTGCGACCTTCAAGTAATCCACTGCGACCTTCAAGTAATCGACTGCGACCTTCAAGTAATCGACTGCGACTTTCAAGTAATCGACTGCGACT
>QKHT01000239.1 GCA_003249935.1 Bacteroidota bacterium | reverse complement strand
GGTTGAACCGCCCCGTGAAGTATCAATAATTTTTAGTTTTAACCATTGGGTCTGACGGCACCATTCAACTAAGTCGGCGCGTTTGTTTGGTCGTTTTAGTTTTTCGGTTCGTAATATATAATCGACCTGACCGGTGGCAAAAGCAGCATATCGCGATTTCATCAACTCAAGCGCGCTTTGGGCTGCTGCATCGCCGTTGTGAAATTGCCCACAGCACCGGCTATATATTTGGTTCGAACCGCAATAACAAAATTCCATGGTCTCTTTTTTTTGCAAAAATAACCAATCTCTCACAATATTTGGCGATAAACCCCACTTCTCACGGTTCAACCAATGCCAAAAACCGGATATTGTTTAGTGTATTATACATTTTATAGTAGAAAGTGTTTAGTGCAGTAAACAAAATAATTGTACATTTGTATATTATAGTAAACACTATTATGGAACAACTTTTCGAAAAGCATCTTCAGAAGATGATAAACACAGATTTGGATTTCGTTAGAAGTTTGACCGATGATATAAATTGGGATGCACGGTTAGTGGGGATTAAAGGGGCTCGCGGTGTTGGAAAAACCACACTCATGCTCCAATACATTAAAAAAAATCTGCAACAAGATGGTTCCGTCTTGTATGTAAGCCTCGATAATATCTGGTTCAGCGACAATAAATTATCGGCAATGGTCGAAACTTTTGTAAAGCGGGGGGGGCAGCGACTATTTCTCGACGAAGTACATAAATACCCCAATTGGGCTCAGGAATTAAAGAATATTTACGACGATTATCCGCAATTAAAGGTGGTTTTTACCGGATCATCATTGTTAGAAATACTAAATGCCCGAGCCGATTTAAGCCGGCGGGCTATTGTGTATTCTTTGCAGGGGTTGTCTTTCAGGGAGTATTTGAATATGACAAAGGGTACACATTTTTCGCAATTAACCTTGGACGATATACTTACTAATCATGGCGCGTTGTCGCAACAAATTGTTTCAGAAATTAAACCACTTCAGTATTTTAGCGAGTATTTAAGAAATGGTTATTATCCGTTTTATCAGGAGTTGCCATCCCACTATTTTTCGAGATTGGAAGAGGTGGTTAACCTTATTCTCGAGATAGAGTTGCCCTTGTTGCGCGGTGTAAATGCTGCTTATATTAATAAGATAAAACAAATGCTGTTTATTATTTCCGAATCGGTACCCTTTGTTCCCAATATCAGCAAGTTGAGCGAACGTATTGGTGTTAATCGGATTACGTTTCTTACCTATTTATACTATCTTCAGGAGGTGGGAATTGTTAGGAATGTTTACAAGCAAGCTTTAGGGATTTCGAAACTTCAAAAACCCGACAAACTGTTTTTAGAGAATACAAATCTTATCTATGCCTTAGCCCCCGATAATAATAACACCGGTAATTTGCGGGAAACATTTTTTGTAAATCAACTGTCGAAGAGCCACAAAGTGACATTTTCGGATGAGAGCGATTTTGTGATTAACGGCAAATGGACCTTCGAAGTTGGCGGGAAGAGCAAAACCACCAAACAGATTCAAAATGTTAAGGATAGTTTTGTGGCCGTAGATGACATTGAATATGGTTTGGGTCAACGGATTCCACTTTGGCTTTTCGGATTTCTTTATTAAAAAAACCGCTGCGCCCCACCTTTGGATGGGGACACAGCGGGTTCAGCCGTAATATTTTTATAATTGATACAATTCGCTGGCTGCGATAAGTTCTATTTTGTGATTTTGGAGTACGTCGATGCATTTTTCCACATCCGAAGGGCGGATTATAACCATGGCACTTTCGTTTACCGAAAAAGCATAGAGGTATTCGAGTTCCACGCCTTCGTCCGACAGGATATTGAGGGCGCGGCTCAGGGCACCCGGTTCGTTGGGGCAGTTCATACACACCACGTTGGTGGTATTTACCGAAAAGTTGTTTTCGCGAAGGGCTGCACCGGCACTTTCGGGGTCCGAAACAATCAGGCGCAGAATGCCGAAATCGCTGGTGTCGGCCACCGAAAAGGCGGTCATATTTATCCCTTTGGTGGCCAGAATTTCGGCTACGCGGGCTAATCGTCCGGTTTTGTTTTCGAGAAAAACCGACAGTTGTTTTACAATCATAGTATGCGTTTTATGTGATGAGTTGTTGTATTATAATGTCCGTTTATCTATTACGCGTTTCGACTTTCCGGCCGTACGTTCAATGGTTTTCGGTTCAACCAGTTTTACCGTTACCGACAAGCCTAAGGTGCTTTGTATTTTATGCACAATGCGTTTTTTTAGCTCTTCGAGTTTGCGTACTTCGTCCGAAAAGAATTGCTCCTGCACTTCCACCATTACGGTAAGGGTGTCGAGCACGCCTTCGCGCTCTACAATAAGAAGATAGTGTGGTTCGCACTCGGCAATGTTAAGCAGTGCACTCTCTATTTGCGATGGAAATACGTTTACACCTCTTATAATAAGCATATCGTCGCTCCGTCCGGTGCATTTGCGCATACGAACAAGGGTTCGGCCACAGGTGCATTTTTCGTATGTTAGCGAGGTTAAATCCTTGGTGCGGTAGCGTAGCAGTGGCAGTCCTTCTTTGGTAACGGTGGTAAATACCAACTCACCCTCTTCGCCTTCGGGCAGGGGTTGCAGCGTAACCGGATCAACAATTTCGGGAATAAAATGGTCCTCGTTAATATGCAGGCCGCATTGGTGTTCGCATTCGAACGATACCCCGGGGCCAATTATTTCGCTTAACCCGTATATATCAATGGCCTTAATGCCCAGGCGTTCTTCTATTTCGCGACGCATGGTTTCGGTCCATGGTTCAGCCCCAAAAACCCCTACACGCAGTTTGAGTTTGCTGCGGTCGATGTTCATGTCCTTCATCATTTCGGCCAGATACAGTGCGTACGATGGGGTACAGGCAATTACATTGGTGCCGAAATCTTCCATCAGTTGCAACTGTTTTTCGGTGTTGCCGCCCGAAATCGGAATAACCGACGCGCCCACTTTTTCGGCACCGTAATGTGCGCCGAGGCCGCCGGTAAAGAGGCCGTAACCGTAAGCAATTTGTATAAAATCGTGTTTGTGAACCCCTGCGCCGGTAAACGTACGGGCCATTACTTCGCTCCAGGTGTTAATATCCTTGCGGGTATAGCCCACCACGGTAGGTTTTCCGGTGGTGCCCGACGAGGCATGCAGGCGCACGATTTCGCTCATGGGTACCGAAAAGAGGTTGAAAGGGTAGTTGTCGCGCAGGTCGGTTTTTACCGTAAACGGGAGCTTGGTAATGTCGTCGAGCGACTGTATATCGTCGGGCGTAATGCCCATTTCCTGCATTTTGTTGCGATAAAAAGTGTTGTTATGGTACACGCGATCCACTGTTTCGTGAAGGCGGATTCCCTGAATCTTACGCATGGAATCGCGATCCATACATTCCATTGTTTCGTTCCAAATAAGCATGCTACAAAACGTTGTTTTAAAAGGTTATCTTATAATTACACAACAAAATTAAAAAAAGAGCAATATTCTGAAAGTGAACAAGGTGCTTTAATGTCAATTTGTAATGAGTCTTAATTTGGTTGGGCTATTTTTGGCTGAACCCTGCGAAAAATTACAAAATAGGGCGCTTTATCTGTAAATTCGGTAGGTTTATTTATATTTGCAACTCAAAATACAGCAAAAAACTATGGATTCGAAAAATGTAAGAGTGCGTTTTGCACCCAGTCCCACCGGACCATTACACATTGGCGGCGTGCGAACAGCGTTGTTCAACTACCTGTATGCCCGCAAACACGGCGGCACTTTTATTCTTCGCATAGAAGATACCGACCAAACGCGGTTTGTTCCCGGTGCGGAGGAATACATTATCGAATCGCTGAAATGGTGTGGCATTTCGCCCGATGAAGGGGTGGGATTTGGTGGCCCGCATGCGCCATACCGCCAGAGCGAACGTAAAGACATTTATGTTAAATATGTAGCCGAACTTATATTTTCTAAATGGGCCTATTACGCCTTCGATACAGCCGAAGAGCTGGATCGCTACCGAAAGGATGCCGAAGCCCAAGGCAAAACGTTTACTTACAATCAGGCCACACGCGGTTCACTCAAAAACAGTTTAAATTTAAGTGAAACCGACGTCGATGCATTAATTGCGGCTGGTACCCCTTATGTTATAAGGTTTAAAATGCCCGATAATGTAGTGGTTTCGAACGAGGATATGATTCGTGGTAAGGTGTCGTTTAATAGTAACGACCTCGACGATAAGGTGCTTTTTAAATCGGATGGTTTGCCAACGTACCATTTGGCCAATGTAGTCGACGACTATTTAATGGAAATTACCCACGTTATACGTGGCGAAGAGTGGTTGCCAAGTCTGCCTTTGCACGTATTGCTGTACCGTGCTTTTGGTTGGGAACCCGAAATGCCGAAGTTTTCGCATTTGCCGTTAATACTTAAGCCGGTTGGACAGGGTAAACTGAGCAAGCGCGATGGCGATAAATTGGGCTTTCCGGTGTTTCCGCTTCAGTGGACCGCTCCCGATACGGGCGATATTTCGCGCGGATACCGCGAAGATGGCTACATGCCCGATGCTTTTATTAATATGATGGCACTTTTGGGTTGGAATCCCGGTACCGAACAAGAAATTTTTACGCTCGAAGAACTTTCGACCCTCTTCTCGCTGGAACGTGTAGGCAAATCGGGCGCAAAGTTCGATCCCGAAAAAACGAAATGGTTCAACCACCAATACCTTATTAAAAGGGACGATGCCGATATTGCCACCGATATTTTGCCGCTGGCTCAGGCCAAAGGATATAGTGCCGATGTGGCGTTTTTGACAAAGGTCGCCGGCATGTACAAGGAGAGGGTAAATTTTGCACACGAAATACTTGCCGAGGCCGAATTTTTGTTCGTGGCACCTGCCACTTACGACGAAAAAACGGTGCAAAAGCGCTGGAAAGCCGAAACACCGGCTCAACTCGCCGAACTTGCCGCACTGCTCGTTACAATTACTGATGCCGATGCTCATGCAATGGAAACGGTTGTGAAAGATTGGATCGAAGCCAAAGGTTACAATCTTGGGGGTATTATGAATGCCTTCCGCCTGGCGTTGGTGGGGGCCTCAAAGGGACCGCATATATTTGATATTGTTGCACTTATCGGTATCGACGAAACGGTGGCACGTATTCATGCGGCTATAAAATCGCTGTCTTAAAACAACAATGTATCAACACGCAGAAAGGGTGCTCCGGTTATGGGGCACCTTTTTTAGTATTTAGGATATTCGAATTTTCTAACACACTTTTCTCAAGCATAATATCGAAAAAAGGGCACCTCTTCTCAAAGTGCCCCTAACTCAAATTAAACTAACTCAAAATATGAACGATTAACTAACTTCTTTGCATGCGCGAAACAGCCATCTTTTTTTGATCGGGGGTTAAAAGCTCAAATATTTTCATTTTAGCTTTAATGCCTTCGAACATCATTTTTTGTTTTACATCGGCTATGGCCGCCAGATTTTTATCCAAAGCACTTTTGTCGGTTTCTTTAGCAGCCCACAAAATATTGCGTTGGGCATTTAACTCGTTAAGTTTAAACTTTAACTGACTTTCGGTGTATTTTGCATCCACCATTATTGGTTTTACCAACTCTTTTTGTTCGGCAGTAAGGAAAGGTATCTCTTTTTTGCCATTCATTTTTGCTGCTTTTTCTTTATGGTACATCGCCATCATTCTTTGTTTATCTAATCTCTGGCGATGTTGTTTCATGCCTTGCTCTCGGTCCATCATGGTTTTTGGCCGGCTTGTGTTTGCTTCCATCGGAGGCATTGGTTTATTGCCTTTTCTGTGCATCATTTGCGGGTTAAATGGCTTGCGACCACCTCTTAATGCTGTTGGTTCGGGTAATCCATTGGGTTGTTTCGGGATGAACCTTTGCGACCTTTTCATGCGATTCTGCATGGCTGCTTTGGCTTCCGGTAACTTGTCGCCTAAAAGCGATTTCATTTGAAGTCTAAAGGCGGTCTCTTTTTTGGCCATTGTTAACCCTAAATCCGAA
>QKHT01000200.1 GCA_003249935.1 Bacteroidota bacterium | reverse complement strand
GCACTGCCTGCTGTGGGAGTGATGGATATGTTGCGTTACCATAAGTTTACCATTGGCCGCTATTGGTCTACCGATTACGGCACCAGTGCCGATAGCCTGGCCATGTTTAAAAACCTGATGACCTATTCGCCGGTTCATACCATAAAAACCGGGGTTAAATATCCGGCGGTGTTGGTTACTACGGCCGATCACGACGACCGTGTGGTGCCTGCGCATTCGTTTAAGTATGCGGCTACATTGCAAAATACGGTAACCGACGGTGGTCCGTTACTTATTCGTATCGAGAAGAATGCGGGACATGGTGCAGGCAAACCAACGGCAAAACTGATTGAAGAGTATGCCGACCTTTGGTCGTTCGCGTTTTATCATATGAATTTTACGCCAAAATATTAAACTAAAAAACCGGCAGAACTTCAAATGATCTGCCGGTTTTTTTGTGGTTCAACCAAAACATGCGGTTAATAGTTGAAGCTGCTGCCACCCAAAAACTCGCGAAGCAGCGATGTGGGTGGTATATCGGTTTCGTGCAATACCGGAAAATAGGATAAAAACTGCAATAACCGGCGTGCTTCGGCATATTCGGGACAATCCTGCCGAACCTGAAGTAATATGGGTTCGGCATGTTTTTTTAGTACCGGTAGTTCGAAAAAGAGGGCCGAATTAAACATAATGTCGGCATTTTCCTGGAATGGATATATCCATTGGTTTTCGCCTTTGCGTACACTCTCCCAGCGTCCAATGGTTTGTTGGGCAGTGTATCCGCGAAATTTGTAGTCGCGTACAATACGGCGCAGCAGTCGGTTGTCGCTGGTTGGTATCCAGTTGTGATTGTCGATACTTATGGTTGTGAGTGCCGAAACATATATCCTGTATTTGGCATTGTCGGCAATAGCGGGCGTAAGCAAATTGTTAAGGGCATGAATACCTTCGATAATGAGTACATTGTGAGGCTGAAGTTTTAGCTTGTTGCCGTTGAATTTCTTTTTGCCTTCGGTAAAAGAAAATTCGGGAAGATTCACTTCCTTGCCAGCAAGTAACTCGTTGAGCTGTTGATTAAAGAGTTCGAGATCTAAAGCATAAAGCGATTCGAAATCGTATTCGCCATTTTCGTCAAGCGGTGTTTTTTCGCGATCTACAAAATAATTGTCGAGCGATAGTGCTACCGGAATTATTCCGTTTACCAGCAATTGCAGCATGAGTCGTTTGCTAAATGTGGTTTTACCCGACGACGATGGTCCACTGATGAGCACAATTTTTATCTCGTCCTCACGTGCTTTAATTTGGTCGGCAATGAGAGCCACTTTTTTTTCGTGTAGCGATTCGCCCACTTGTATCGGGTTGCAAATTGAACCGTTGTTACAGGCTGTATTAAGGTCCGAAATGTTGCGAAGGCCAAGTATTTCGTTCCATCCTGCAAATTCGGTAAAAATATCGAGCAATTTTGGTTGAGCCACAATGGGTTCGAGTGTTTCGGGATCCTGCCGGCTGGGGAGTCTAAGCAATACACCATGTGCAAATTGAATCAGGTCGAACCGTTGCAAATAGCCGGTTGATGGGACTAAACTGCCATAAAAGTGGTTTACACTGCTTCCTAATGTGTAATAGGTCGAGAAAACTTTTCCGAGCGATTGAAATAATTTGACTTTATCGGGTAGATTGTGTTTTTCGAATGTAGCAATCACATCTTCTGTGGGTTCTTCGTGTCGGATAAAGGGTAAATCGGCTTTTACAATTTCATTCATCCGAATCTTAATTTTCTCAATAATTTCTGGTGTAAGTCCGTTTTCGAGTCGCTTTATTTTGCAAAAATAGCCATTGCTTACCGGATGTTCGATGCGTAATGTGGCTCCCGGGAATATTTCGTTTACGGCCTTATAAAGCACAAAAGCCATAGAATGCACATAAGCTCTGTGCCCTGCGGTATGCGAATAGTTTACAAACCGTACTTTTTTTGGTTTATAAACCTTAAAGTTGAGTTCTTTGGGTTCGTTATTTACCAAGGCAACCAAATAACGGGTACTGCCTTCAATTTGCTGGTCGTATAATATCTCCTTTAACGATGTGCCTATTGGGTAGTACTTCTGTTTGTTGTTGTTTTCGCAAAATACCTTTACGTTGTCGTCAAGCATAATTGTAGATTTGAATTAGTTTATTTCATTTTTATCAAAACATACGAAAGTACAAAACATCGGCCTTATTTCATCACAAATTGGTTCGAATAAATTGTGCATGGCTTGTATGAACAAAAAAACCGGCACGAGGCCGGTTTTTTAATTATAGTGTTATGTTTGAATTTTACATCATTCCACCCATGCCGCCACCCATTCCGCCGGCAGGCATTGCTGGTTCATCTTTCTTTTCTTCTACCAACACACATTCGGTGGTTAAGAACATGCCTGCAATAGATGCGGCATTTTCGAGTGCAATGCGGGTTACTTTAGCAGGGTCGATTACACCAGCTTCGTAAAGGTTCTGGTATACATCGGTGCGTGCATTGTATCCAAAGTCGGCTGTGCCTTCTTTTACTTTTTGTACAATTACGGCACCTTCCTTACCTGCATTGGCCACAATCTGACGCATTGGTTCTTCGATAGCACGTTTTACAATTTCGATACCGGTAGTTTCGTCCTCATTGTCGCCTTCGAGGCCTTCGAGTACTGCTGTGGCACGAATAAGTGCTACGCCGCCGCCGGGTACAATACCTTCTTCTACCGCTGCACGTGTGGCATGCAAAGCATCGTCAACCCGGTCTTTCTTCTCTTTCATTTCTACCTCCGAAGCAGCTCCGATATAAAGTACAGCTACACCGCCGGCAAGTTTAGCCAAGCGTTCCTGTAATTTTTCACGGTCGTAATCCGAAGTGGTTGTTTCAATCTGAGATTTAATTTGTGCTACACGTGCATCGATCGCCGCTTTTTCGCCATTGCCATTTACAATGGTTGTATTTTCTTTGTCGATGGTGATTTTCTCTGCACGACCCAGCATGTCGATTGTTGTGGCATCGAGTTTCAATCCTTTCTCTTCGCTGATTACAATTCCACCTGTTAGTACGGCAATATCTTCGAGCATTTCCTTGCGACGATCGCCAAATCCGGGTGCCTTAACTGCTGCCACTTTTAACGAACCACGTAAGCGGTTCACAACCAGTGTAGCCAATGCCTCGCCATCTACATCTTCGGCAATGATTACCAACGGACGTCCGGTTTGCGCTGTTTGCTCAAGCACCGGAAGGAGGTCCTTCATGGTCGAAATCTTTTTGTCGTGAATCAGAATAAATGCATTGTCGAGTTCGGCCTGCATTTTTTCGGTGTTGGTAATAAAATAAGGCGAAATGTAGCCACGGTCGAATTGCATACCTTCTACCACTTCAACTGTGGTTTCGGTTCCTTTGGCCTCTTCAACGGTAATTACACCCTCTTTCTTAACTTTTTCCATGGCTTCGGCAATAAGTCGGCCAATGGTCGCATCATTATTGGCCGATACTTTAGCCACATTTTCAATCATTTCATTGGTGTCGCATGGTTTTGCCTGAGCCTTAATGCTTTCGATTACGGCAATTACTGCTTTGTCGATACCACGTTTCAAATCCATTGGATTTGCTCCTGCGGTTACGTTTTTCAAACCTACCGAAATCATGCTTTGTGCAAGAACCGTAGCTGTTGTTGTGCCATCACCTGCATCATCGCCGGTTTTACTTGCTACTTCTTTCACCATTTGGGCACCCATATTTTCGAATGCATCCGATAGTTCAATCTCTTTGGCCACCGTTACGCCGTCTTTAGTTACTTGTGGTGCACCAAATTTCTTTTCGATAATTACGTTGCGACCTTTTGGGCCTAAAGTTACTTTAACTGCATCGGCTAATTTATCAACACCTTTTTTAAGTTGATCGCGTGCATCAATATTGAACTTAATTTCTTTTGCCATTTTTTTTCTTTTCTAAAATTGTTAACAAAAACACTAAAACTCACTTACACAATTGCAAGAATATCCGACTGACGCATAATGAGGTAGTCTTCATTTTCCCATTTCAATTCGGTGCCTGCATATTTGCCGTAAAGTACGCTGTCGCCAACTTTTACATGCATCTCTTCGTCTTTTGTGCCAGTGCCAACGGCAACAACTTCACCTTTTTGTGGTTTCTCTTTTGCTGAATCGGGAATAATAATTCCACTTGCAGTTTTTTCCTCGGCTTTGGCAGGTTTTACTAAAACTCTGTCTGCTAATGGCTTAATGTTCATTGTTTTATCAATTATTAGTTAAACATTTAATTTTTAAATCTTTTGCTCTCTTTTTACAGATAGTGTGCCAAAGGTTATTTTTAGGTCCTTTTTGGTTAGAAACTGTCATTTTTACACAATAGTGGCGCAAGCCTTAATCATAATGTGCTGGTAATTCGGGCTATTTGCGGGTTTTGGAAATAAAAAAATGTCAGTCTGAACTGACAGACTGACATTTTAAATGATGTTGTAAAAATGGAAAAACTTATTTGGTTTCGCCACCAGCGGGCTCAGCCTGCTTTTGTGTGTTTTCGGTAGGAAACTGTGGTACCGAATTTGGCATCACGGTATTCTGAATTTTATCCTTCAATATCGACTCTTTGGGGCCTTCGCCACGTTTTATGGTTGCCGATGCAGCAATCGACAACACCAGTACAGCTATGGCAAGATACCAGGTGCCTTTCTCTAATGCATCAGTTGTTTTGCGCACACCCAACATCTGGTTGCTCGACGAAAAGTTTGAAGCCAATCCACCGCCTTTCGAATTTTGTACCAATACAAAAAGCGTGAGAAGCACGCTGGCCACAACTATAAGTATAGAAATTATAATACCCATTTCTTTTATTTTTTATCGTTTAACATTAATTCGGTTACAATTTTTATCTGACCGGCAAAGTAAATACTTTTTTCGGGAAATTTCAAACTTAATTTTTCTAACACCCCAATTGCTTTGCTATATTGCTTTTGTTTGATATAAATTTTTGCCAGAGTTTCTGTAAAAAAGTCGCTACCTGATTCTTTACGGCTTTGCTTTAATGTTTTTTGAACCGGTTTTTCTGGCTCCGGTTCTGAAATCGGCTTTTGCTCAGGTTCCGGCTCGTTGGAGATGTTTGTTTTTCCTGATTCAATAAACTTGTCAATCAGATTCCATTTAGCGTCGGCTTGTTCTGCCTGTTTCATGTTGTCAGGCACTATCTGTTTTTGTTTGTCTTTTGCCGAAACGCCTTTGTTTAGCACTTCGAGCCATTGCGTAAACGATAATTCACTATCGGGGTCAATGCCTTCCTGAGGTTTTGGTGCTTCATTGTGTATTTGGCTGAAATAGTCAGTGATAGCTGGTAGTATGGGTAAATCGTCTGTTTCAATTATGGGTTTTGGATTCAAATCCTTTTGTTGTAAGTCCTGCGATTCTATCGTGGTTACCGCCTCGTTTTGATGAAGACTTATGTTTGGTTTATCAAAAAGCTTTTTCGGCAATTCTTCTTTTAACTCCGGTTCAACCCGAACTGCATCGAAATTTGACGGTGTTTCTTCAACCGGTTCAACCGATGGCATTTGGTTAGTCGACTCCGGTGTTTCTTTCTCGGTTAATATGTTTTCTTCGTGTATGGGTTTTATTGGCTGTGTTCCGGTGCGTAACGATTCGAGTGAGCCAAAAGCAAGTTCTGCTTCCCGACGTACGCGGCCATTGAGAAATGAAAAGAAAGGAAACGGATCCTCCGACTTTGTCTCTTCCAATGTTTGCTCTACATTTTCTACAAGTGGCAGGGTATTGGTGCTACTCCATTTCTCGGTTTCAATATGCGAGGATTCGAACCAATGGGATTCGTTATCTTCTTTTTGTTGAACCGTTGTAGTATTGTTCTCATCGTCAGTGCTTTGTGGTTTTATAAACCTGCGCCAGGCATCCGGTTCAAAAATATCCTCAGGTTCAGGTAATACTATGTTCTGCCCTTCCGGTATTTCTTCCTCCGGGTCTGGCTCCACGGGTTGTGTATTGGTGTTTTGCCAGATGTTACTGATTCGATTTATTGTGCCTGTTTTTGTTTCAGCCGGCTCAATTTCGTTTGTGTTTTCAGTACTTGTTGGTAAATTCTCGTTGTTGTTGATTTGCCACTGCTTTAGAAACAATTCGGCATTGTAAGGCAGTGATGAAATCCAAGCCGGGAAAGCGTCTGTCTTTTCCGAAAAGAAATTCACAGTCTCACCGGTGTGTTGAATTGGTTCTTCATCAACGGCTGTTTTTTCTTCAATTGGTGCAGTAACTATTGGTTCCGAAACCACCGGAACTATTTCGTTTGTTGAAATTGTCGGTTCAACCAAAACCATCTCTGCATTAACCTCAACCGGTGGCTCTGTTTCTATTGGTTCATTGGGTGTATCATCTTGCTGTTCGGTTTCGAAATTCAAAGTCAACCCACCAATTATTCTGTTCCATGAGTCGAAGAGGTTCAATGGCGGTACAGCGTCGGGGGTGGTTGCAAATGGAGCCGCCTCCTGTTCAATAGGCTCAGAGGTACTCAATAATTGTTGGAATGACTCATTTTCGGCTGAGTTTGTGAGCTCATGTTCTGCTATTGGTTCTGTCCGGTTGTTTATTGTTGATTGCACCGGTTGCGGAATTTCGATCTCGTTATTCTTTGGTGGTATGGTGTCCATCGTTTCCGTCCCGGCATCTGTGGGTTGTTCGCTCTCTGCCTGTATATCGATATGGTTCAATTCGGGTTGAACCACCGGCTCCGATTCGGGGATTAATGTTGGTTGGCGTGGCGTACTAACGGTGTTGTTGCCAATAACATCCTGAGTTTGTAAATTCTGAATAAAGTCTTTTGCTTCTTCGGCCAGATAATCGTATAATCTGGCGCGACTACTGCAAAAAAGTGCTGTTGTTTGCAGCTCTTCCTGCGGAATTTCGCGGCCTAATATGATCAGGTTTTTCAGGTAAAGAATTCTTGCGGTCTGAAACCAGGGATACGAGTTTACAAGCAGGTGTAAAGCATCGAGCGTCTCTTCGTTCAAAAGTGCCGGATTTTTTACAATACTTATTATGTTATCCCTTGTAACTACCATTGTGCTACCGATTTATTGAATATCTGTTCGCAAATTTGTTCAATAATCTCCGGTAAAACCTCCTGTTCGGCCTCTTGTATCGACTTGTCACTCGGGAAGTCGCCATACGCGCTGAATGTGCTTTCGTAATTCTGAGTTTCGTCTTTCGAATTGGAGAATCGGGCTTTTACTGTTACGGTTAGCCGCGATTGTGCGGCAGTGGCATCATTTTGGATCGAAATGGGCTTAATATCATATCCCGTAATCTCGCCTTCGAGTTGCAAATCGCCATTGCGTGTTACAAGCGATAAGCGGGTTTGACGAAGAAAATAATCACGGAGTTTTTCGCTAAACTCACTACTTAAAAGTGGATTTACCAACAACGACTGATTTGGGAATTCCGGGATTGTAATACTTTTAACCTTATCATAATCGATAGACGCACCGGTAAATTTGTAACTGATACTGCACCCGGCAAGCAGTATGGCCGTGCAAAATATGAGCAGTTGTGTCTTATATTTAATCGAGATCATATTCTTTGATTTTACGATACAGGGTACGTTCGGAAATGCCAAGTTCCTGTGCTGCTATTTTACGTTTGCCACCATGTTTTTTCAACGATCGCATAATTAGCTCAATTTCCTTATCGGCCAGCGACAACGACTCCTCTACATGTTCCTCCACATCTTCGATATCCATCTCTATCGGGTTAGTGTTTCGTGGTTGTGGTTCGGTCTGAAACACTACTTTGCTTGGTGGTTGTTGTGTAAATATATTTTCTTTATTCTGAAATACCCGGTTATAAACATTTGTGTGGTCGTGATCTAAACCGGCTACATCTATTTCGCTTTTTCGCATAATCTCATTTACGAGCTGTTTGAGGTCGTTCATGTCCTTTTTCATATCGAACAACACCTGATACAGTATTTCGCGCTCCGACCTGAAGGTGTTTTCGCGATGTTCTTCGGCATTGTAAATTGCCGGTAGCCGTTCGCCTGTATCAAAAGGAATGTAATGCCGCATGGTGTCGGCTGTAATATCACGGTTTTGCTCAATTACAGATATTTGCTCGGTAATGTTTTTCAATTGTCGAATATTTCCAGGCCAGCGAAACGATTTCAGCAGTTCACGTGCTTCGTCGTTGAGCCTGATGGGGGGCATGCGGTATTTTTCTGAAAAATCAGCCGCAAATTTTCTGAACAACAGTACAATATCGTCTGCTCTTTCACGCAGTGCAGGTACAATGATAGGCACAGTATTTAACCGGTAAAAGAGGTCTTCGCGAAATTTTCCCTCTTTTATCGCTTTGTTCATGTTTACATTTGTGGCTGCTACTACCCGAACATCGGTTTTTATTATTTTGGATGATCCAACCCTTATAAATTCGCCGGTTTCAAGAACCCTCAGTAAACGTACTTGGGTCGATAGAGGCAATTCGCCTACTTCATCGAGAAAAATGGTTCCGGAATCGGCTACTTCAAAGTACCCTTTACGATCGGATAGTGCGCCTGTAAACGACCCTTTTTCATGGCCAAACAGTTCCGAATCAATGGTGCCTTCGGGTATGGCTCCACAATTTACCGCAATATAAGGGCCATGTTTGCGCGCACTGTACTGATGTACAATTTGCGGGAAGAATTCCTTACCCGAACCACTCTCTCCGGTTATGAGAACCGATAAATCGGTTGGTGCCACCTGAACGGCCACGTCTATGGCCCGGTTCAACGCAGGTGCATTCCCAATAATTCCAAAACGTTGTTTTATTTGAAGTAAATCCATCGACTTATGTTTCTAACCTGAAAATATTTCAGTTAACATGACAAAGTTACAATTTCATTCATCTTTAAAAAATAACGACATCATTTTTATTTCTTAAAAACCATAAAATGGCATAAATCGAAGACAAACTTCCTGTGCGAGTGGCCGGCGTATTTTTAGCTGACCAAAATCATAAGCATAAGGGGCATTGTGCTGATAAAATTCATTTCAACGATTTAGTTAAAGTTCGAACTTGCAAGCAAAAATACAACAAGATGATTATAGGTATTCCAAAAGAGATAAAGAACAACGAAAATCGGGTGGGATTAACACCCGGAGGTGTATTTGAAATGGTTAAGGCAGGTCATAGGGTGCTCATAGAAAATAATGCCGGCGTAAACAGTGGTTTTTCAAATGCTGAATATGTGGGAAAGGGAGCCGAAATAGTCTCTTCGGCCATGGAAGTATATGGGTTGTCCGAAATGGTTATAAAGGTCAAAGAACCGATTTTACCCGAATATGCCATGATCCGTGAAAACCAGTTGCTTTTCACGTATTTTCACTTTGCATCGAGTTTCGAACTGACCCAAGCGATGATGGCCTCTAAAGCAGTTTGTTTGGCATATGAAACTGTAGAGACTACCGATTTCAGACTACCACTACTTGTTCCAATGAGCGAAGTAGCCGGACGGATGGCTATTCAGGAAGGTGCAAAATATCTTGAAAAAACTTATAATGGACGTGGTGTACTGCTTGGCGGTGTGCCCGGGGTTTATCCTGCAAAGGTACTCGTATTAGGCGGTGGGGTTGTTGGTACACAAGCAGCTAAAATGGCTGCAGGACTTGGTGCCGATGTCACTCTGATGGATGTAAATCTAAACCGGTTGCGATATTTGGCCGATGTAATGCCGGCCAATGTGAAAACTGTGGTGCCCAACGCCTCACGTATTCTCGATGCCATAAAAGTAAGCGACCTCATTATTGGCGCAGTACTCATTCCCGGCGCTAAGGCCCCGAAACTCATCACCCGCGAAATGTTAAAAGAGATGCGCCCGGGTACTGTAATGGTCGATGTGGCCGTAGATCAGGGTGGTTGTTTCGAAACTACACGGCCTACCACACACCAGGATCCGGTGTACATTATCGACGATGTGTTGCACTACACCGTAGCCAATATGCCCGGAGCTGTTCCATTTACGAGTACCATGGCACTTACTAATGCAACTTTGCCTTATGCCCTGCAGTTAGCAAACAAAGGCTGGCAAAAAGCTTGTGCCGAAAACAAAGAGTTGGAAATGGGCTTAAATATTGTTCGCGGCAAAGTTGTTTATAAAGCCATTGCAACCGATTTCAACCTATTGTATACCCCTGTGGCTGATGTGTTGAAATAATGTTATCCATAGAAAATAGAAAAGCCGGTTCAGATATACGCTGAGCCGGCTTTCGTTTGTTTAATTATTCGAATCGTTTAAAAAGCATTCATTCTGACTCCTTTCCCGAAAATGGTGAGCCATACTATTTTAATGTCGAGTAGAAAATTCCATTTCTCAATGTATTCGCGATCGAACTTTACCCGTTCTTCCATTTTCCAGTTTTCATCGGTTTCGCCACGCAATCCGTTTACCTGTGCCCAGCCGGTGATACCGGGTTTTACATAATGCCTTAACATATAGTGCTCAACAATTTCGGTGTATTGCTCAGTATGTTTTAACATATGTGGTCTGGGACCAACAACACTCATGTCGCCAAGTAATACATTGAAAAACTGCGGCAACTCATCAATGTTATTTTTACGCATAAAACGACCTATTGGGGTAATACGACTGTCGCCTTTTGTCGCCTGTTTGGAGTTGGCATCGTTGTTCACACGCATACTTCTAAATTTGTAACAGAGAAACGTGCGATTAAAAATGCCGGTCCGCTCTTGAGTGAAAAAAACAGGGCCTTTGGACTGAAATTTAATAATAATGGCGATTATCGGAAAGAGCCACGAAAAAATAAATAAAATGGCAACCAAGGACACAAATATATCAAAAATCCTCTTCAACCATCTGTTGGTGAATTCATCCAGTGGTATTTCTCTGGCATTAATGAGCGGTAAGGCACTCACAGTTCTGCCGTTTTTGTATTCTTTCAAATTGTTAAACTCTTCGGGAAGATACTTCACTCTGATACCATTTTTATCAGCAACATTTACTAAGTTCGATATGTGTTTGTGCTGTTTAAAAGGTAGTGCAACAATAATCTCCTGAATGCTGTGTTTTAAGAAAATATTTTGCACGTCCCCCGGAATCCCTAAATTCATTGCTCCACCATTTGAATGAATGTCCACTTCCATGGGATAATCCAAAAATCCTTCAAATTTATATCCCAAATCCGGATTATTCAGGATGATGTTTTTTACAATCTCGCCAGCCTGACCTTTACCTACAATGGCGGTATGAATTGTATTTAATCCTCTTTTTCGCCTTGAGGCTAAAAATTTGTACACGCAAAAGTAGACCCCTAATTCTAAAACATAGAACAGAACGGTCTGCTCGGCCAAAAGTTTGGTCGAAAACTGCTGATATCCTGCTAATATCGAAAACAGGACCAAAACAACCAAATACACGGCAACCCGGAATGAAATGCGCTTTGTCCGGTTCGAGAACCCGTCCCGTAAATAAATATTTTTTTTACTGAAAACAAAATAGGTGAAAACCCACGATGAACTTGTGAGCAGAATATAATGGCTAAGTGATAGAAAACCTGAATTGAATTTTTCGGTGCTAAAAAAATGAACGATATTTAGCGAAAACAGAAGCAGGAAAACATCAACCAATAAATAAACTATTAACAACTCTTTTTCTCTAGATCTCATACGCTTAAAAATTTAATCCGTTCAAGTTTTACCTAAAGCTTTAAACGGATTTCAAAGTTCGACTAATTTTATTTTAATGTCAAGTGAAATCTGTTATTTAACATATCTCAAATTGTAAAATTTCGACTATTATCTGTCAAAACGCTGATTTATTGGGTGTTTTTAAAGTAAAGTGAAGGATGAATTTTACCTTTTAGTGTAATTTTGGTTTGAATAAATTAGAAAGGCGGTATTGGCCAATGGTAAATTAATTAAAATTAAAAATATTTAGAAGGCATTCATCCTGGTCTTTTTTCCAAAAACGGTGAGATAAATAATTTTAAGATCCAAAAAGAAGGACCATATCTCAAGGTATTCATTGTCATATTCCACGCGTTTTTCCATTTTCCATATTTCGTCGGTTTCGCCTCTAAAGCCATGAACCTGTGCCCAACCGGTAATGCCGGGTTTTACAAAATGTCGGATCAGATAGTTTTCGATGATGGCTGAGTAGTGTTCCGTGTGCTTTAACATATGCGGGCGGGGACCAACCACACTCATGTCGCCCATAAGTACATTGAAGAATTGTGGCAACTCATCGATACTGGTTTTACGCATAAACTTACCAATAGAGGTAATTCTGTCATCATCGGCGGTGGCTTGTACCTCATTGGCGCGTTTATCGGGCCGCATACTCCGAAATTTATAGCAGTTGAAGGTGTTATTGTTTAACCCCGTTCGTGGCTGAGTAAAAAATACAGGACCTTTGGATGATAGTTTGATGAGTATGGCAAGAATTGGCAATAACCACGAAAAAATAAACAGAAATACTGCCACCGAAAACACTATGTCGAAGATGCGTTTAAGCCATCGCATTCTGAAGTCATCGAGCGGGATTTCGCGAGGGTTAATCAGCATGATATCACCAACCGATTCAGCATTAATGCGCCGACGCATCGATTTATACTCTTCGGGAATATACTTAACCCGAACGCCATATCTGTCGCAGGTTTTTATGAGTTTAATAATTTTATTATGGTCGTTTAGCGATAGTGCAATAAAAAGTGTGTCGGGGTTCTTTTCCTGAATAAGTTCCCCTAATTGTGCAAGGTTTCCGATTACATCGTTATACGCGTCCGAGCTGTCATCCACAAAGCCAAGAAAATTGTACCCCAAATCCGGATTATTGTCAATTAATTTGCGGATAATCTGTCCATTCTTGTTTGCCCCAACGACTATTACACCTCCGGAATGAAATCCTTTTGCCCTAATAAACTTAAGGTATTTGTATACAAAATAGTAAAAGATAAGTTTGGACCCGTAAAAAATTAATGAGTGTTCGAAAAATATTTGTCGTGAAAAATTTTCGGGTTGTAATATAAATATAAGAATGGTGGTGATTAAAACGAATAGCAGATGACGTTTGGTTAACCGTGTAAACCTGTTTCTGAATCCGTCGCGCAAATGCAGATTCTTTTTGCTGTATAAAAAATAGGTGATAATCCAGGATGTATTGAAATAGAGAATATAATCCGAAAATGAGTTGTAATCGGTAAATGGGATATGATACTGAATAATTGCAATACCCAACAGCGAAAGATTCAAAAGAATCAAATCCACCAAAAGGTACAAAAACAGCAGTTCACTTTCTCTTGTTTTCATAATTATTAGGTTATTGATAAATTTTTTCGGTCTTTTTGCCACGCTCTTTTCTTAGGCCCGAAGGAAACAGAAGCAAAGGCAGGGAACCAATTAAAAAACCAATTCCATTTGCTTCAAGGTCTTTATAGTCACTTTGGCGCAGTCCATGAGTTAATATCGGCTGAAGAAATTCAACAGCAATACAACCTGTAACTAACAGTACCAACATCCACATGATTACCATACTCCCATATCTCTTAAATGCAAAATAGAGCCATGGCACAATTAACGACATGGATATAATATGCACTAACTTATCATGCTTTCCCATCCATTGAATATGAAGATATTCGTAATTGGCAAAGGCGAAATACAACAGTATAAAAATGAATATGATGAATCCAATTCTCGAAATTAAACCGCCATATCTTCTCTTCAATTCCATCTTTCATTTGTGTTTAAACAAACTGCAAAATACTCTAAACATCTGTTATTTAAGTATTTTGCAGTTTAATGTGCTGTTCAACAATCGTGCGGCTTACTTCATGTCGAAATATTCTGCGCTATCGTTACCATATCCATATCCGTATCCATACCCATACCCATATCCGTATCCATATCCGTATCCATACCCATAACGGCCATATCCGCTTTTGATGTCCTGAAAATCCACGCCATTAAAAATGAGCTTCATATTCTTTACATCCTCTGTTTCGTTGAGTTTGTTGAGGAAGTCAATGGCATGAAGCTTCGTTACACCCTGACGCATTACAATTAAGAGAATGTCGCTATGCACTTGCATCTGTATGGCATCACTAACCAAAGAGAGTGGTGCTGTATCAAATACAATTAAATCAAATTCTTTCTTCGCACGAGTTACAAAGTCTGTAAATTTTTGCGAATCAATTAATTCAGAAGGATTTGGAGGAATTGGGCCCGAAGGACAAAACCATACATTAGGATATTCTGTCTTTTTAACGATTGATTCGAATGGGAGCATGCCGATAAGGTACTTCGACAGGCCGTCATCTTTCGGCACGTTAAATATCTTGTGTACACGAGGCAAACGAAGGTCGGCCCCAACTAACAGTACCTTTTTGCCTGTGACTCCAAATACGCACGCTAAGTTGGCCGAAACAAATGTTTTTCCTTCACCTTTCGATAACGAACTCACTGTAATAATCTGTTTGTTATCTATGGGTAATATAAACTGCAATCGGGCTCGCAACATTCGGAAGGCCTCAGAAATCGGTGATTTTGGATGGTTGATCACCGGGAGTTGATCGTCGTATTTATTTTTGTCCACATGCCCTAACAGCTCTACTTTTGTGCGAGCCCCAATGTCAGAGTGGTTTCGAACCACAGTATTCAACGCATCCACTGCAAAAATATAACCTACTGCAATAGCCAATCCCGCCATTAAGCCAATAAGCAGGTACATCATCTTTTTGGGCTTGGTCTGTGTAGCATATTGTGCTTTGGCATAGTCTATCGCTTTAACACTTGAAACAGTAGAGGCTTGAGTGATATAGGCTTCCGCTCTTTTTTGAAGAAGATAGGTATACATATCGCTGTTGATGTCGAATAGTCGTTTGATTTCAATTAACTGACTTTCGGTCTTTGGTAATGTCGACATTTGTTTCGACAGCAGGCTCATCTGATCCTGCATTTCCTTGTACTGATTTTGCGATGTACTAAGGTAATTCTTTACATTTTCTTCAAGCGATCGCTGAGTATTTTGTATTTCGAGGTTGATACGAATCCATGCCGGATTTTTCTCGCTGGCCGACAATGAGAGTACCTCCTTTTCGTTCGAGAGTTCGGCAAGTTTTAATACAAGGCTATTGAGAATCTGGCTCTGAATCCCAACCACAGATGGTAGCATTATTTGTTTAAAGTCGTCTTTGGTTTGGATATAACTCAATAATTGCTTGAGGTAGTCTATTTGAAATTTCTGCTCAACCAAGCCATTTTGCATGGTTTCGAACTTTTGAATCAAAACCGTACCTTCCTGATCCAGATTTATAACCTGGCCCTCGCTCCTGAAATTTTCGTATGATTTGGATGCGTTTCGTAACGAATCGGTTAGGTTATATAGCCGGTCGTCAATAAATTTAATAATGTTTACCGAAGTTTCTTGTTTTTCCTTTAAGTCGAGAATAATTCGCTGGTCGATAAGCGTATTTAAAAAATCGATTTCTCTCTGATAACTGCTTCCTTTGGTGCTGAGTTTTAATATGGTCGCTTCTTTGTTAATAGCCGATACGTCTACTTTTGCGATATATGCCGCTGTAACCTGATTAGGATAAATAAAATTGTATCGAATGGATTTTTCGAGGAGCTTCGCTATTGGCATTGTTGGTTTAACCTTAAATGCAAATGAGTCGGCACGAACTTCTTTGTCCCAAATCAGATTAATCTCATCGGGAAATATACCTTTGGCATCCGCTATCTTTGCTTTTGCTCCGGTTGTGGTGAAATCACTCAAGGTAATTTGAAAACCGGATGGCAGGTATTTCGTTGCAGTGGAGGTTACCTCAAAAGGTCTTGCCGGATAGATGGGCAAGTAAATGCCACCTTCTTTCATCGAATAGTTGTCGGTAAGTTTCAACTTTTCAACTACACTCTCTACCAGCGTATTGCTTTTAAGTAGTCCAATCTGATTTTGCAGCGACATCTGTGCCCCCATCATCCCGGTCATTCCTTTCATCAGAATGTCTTCGGGCGAAAAACTGCCTCCGCCTTTTTTGTCGTCGGTAACCATTACCGATGCATCCAAGGCATATTCAGGCATCGTATATCTGATGACCATAAAAGCTGTAAGTAAACCGATTACCGCCCCGGCTGCAACAATGCGCCAATGGGCAATCAGTTTTAATATAATAACCTTAATATCGATGCTCTCTTCTTCTATGTTGCGGTTAAATGCAGCCTGACTTGAATTCTCGAGTAAATTTGACATATTGTTCTGATTCTGAGATTTAAAAAAACAAACTATTTATTCATATATTGTAATATGACCAGCAGGGTGGTTAGCGAAGACAATGCAAGTGAATAGGCCGGTACATTCGATCGGAAGTTTTTGAGTTTTACCGGCGAAACATAAATCACATCATTGGGCATCAGATAGTAGCCTTTCTGATTCATAATATCTGTCTTCGATAAATTGAGCCTGAATGTCTCTGTTTGTCCGTTTATTTCCCGGATTACCAAAATATTACGAATATCGCCAAATTCATTAATGTCGCCTGCACGGCTCAATGCATCAAATACTGTTAGCCTGGTGGAATAATTGGTGTAAATGCCCGGGACTTTTACCTCACCCATTACTGTAACGCGGTTGTTGAGCAGTTTTACAAATACACTGGCTTCTTTAAGGTATAGTTTAAGTTTCTCGGCTATTTCGTCTTTTGCCTCATCGATCGTCTTATTCGCAATTTTTATTTTGCCTACAATTGGTAAATCTACATCCCCATCGGTGTTCACTGTGTAACCCATAATGTAGAGAGATGCATCTGAGGCATAGGCTGTTCCGGTTGAAGAATTTGCCGCTCCCTGTTTGAATAGCGAAGAGAGCTCTTTGTCTAAAGTTTGAACGTCAATATAGATCATGTCGCCCGGCCGTAACTTGTATTCGAGATTGTCGTAAGCGTCTGCCGAAATAGCGGCATGACCAGGTTTTAAGTCCTGAAGATAAACGATGTCTTTGTGTTGCCTGCATGATGCTAATGCCAAAGTAGCGATTATTAGCAGTAGATGTTTTATTCTCATATATTTCATAAAAACTTTAGTTATCAAAAATTTAGTGGTGCATACTTATTTACGAATAATTGCTGCAAATGTAATAATTCTATTTCTTTATTCTATTGCTTTACGGTTGTTTTTGTGTTAAAAAGCATCTTTTTAAAGCTTTGTGGCTGCTAAACGTCCAATCAGATGTTTTTGTTTGCTTATATTTTGATTAGATTTTGACGCAGGCTCAATGATTCCTTCCTCGTTGTGTATGTTGTCGCGACCACGAGAATCGCGGTTCGCTGGTTTTTTTTGTCATTGCGAGGTAGCACCCCCAAAAATTTTGAGGGAAAATGCATGGCATGACATAAATGCATAAAGACTAAATTATCAGCCGTTCATACTAAAGCTGCCGTAGGCCAATATGCAATGAACCGTCCGCCTTAAACGATAGTACATGGAGTAGCGGTTTTTTTTAACGGGAGAAAGAAATTGGCTGAAGAAAGTCATCAGCAGGTGTTGAATGTTTTGCGGTTAAATTATCCGGCGTAAGCCTTCGCCGTAGGTGATACATACAATAGAAATACATTTTGCAATGAGATCGGTTCGCCGTAGGTGATATATAATGCGATGCCCTACGGGCAATTGTTTGATATTTACCGTTCTAATAATATTAATCCCCCACGGGGAAACGTATTTATTGTTGGAATTCGTTCTATTATATTCATGCCCTACGGGCAAACGTTACCGATGTGGCTTTTCTCTATATTGTGTCAATACCTTTTGCTTGAGTAAGCCAATTCTCAATTCTCGCTAAAATACAACCTCTGTCGTGGGTCTAAAACCCTGACAAATTTCTTGCGCAAGCCCTCTTTTTGTGCCCAAAACTCCGCGGTAAAATATTACCGGTGAACGGTTGGCGTGCGCAAGCCAACTGCTCACAGCCAACAGCCAACAGCCAACAGCGAGGCACGATGCAATCTCTGGCTCATTGTTCAGATAGAGATTGCTTCGTCATGCTTCCTCGCAATGACGAGGGAATATCGCGCTCCGTCTGTTGCATTTGCAATTTAAGCTAAGGTGATCTCATCGACTTTGAAACATCATTACGCTATAATGTCCCAATCTTCTTTTGATTCCAAAGTGGTAAAATAGGTGCGACCGTTTTTTTTGGCCATCAGATAGTCGGGGTCTGTCGTGTCATCAACAAAGTGAACCCTAACCTGCTTCCCTTTAGTGACTAAATGTGCATTTAAGTACTGCCCGAAGTTTTCTTTTTCAATCAAATGGCCCGCTACCCATATTTCCGCAATGCCGTCGTCGATGGCTTGAGCCCATAATCCGCCCAAACTAACTTCGGTAATTCCTTCTCCAAACTTTTGAATGGCCTGATCCAGATGGGTTAGACCGGCATAAGATTTTACGATGTAGCGCATCTCTTCATAAAATGGATAACTTTTGTCCGGTGTATAGATAATACGACCAAGATAATCTTTTTTTGAAGTTAGAATTTTCAACCCTTCGAGGGAATCAAGTTGTACTCTCAACCCGTTTAGACTAATTTTTAATTCACTGGTTAACTGGTTTAGGAAACCATTTGAATTTTCGAACAAAAAGAACTTAAAAAGTAATTTTTGTCTCGTGCCGGATGTAATTAAGTCAAGTAACATTTTTGATCAATGGAATTTCTTTGTTAAGTTTTTAGAGCCCACAACGCTTAAAGTATTGGGTATTTACCTTCTCGTGCTATAAGTTCTTCAGTCGCAAATTTAAAGTTTTTTTTTCTGAAGTATCAATATTAAAATACTTCCGAATAGCAAAGAAATGAATCCTTTACAGCATAATCAAGTTGTAAATGGCTTTATATTAATTGGATATATTTTAATTAGAGTTTGTCTAAATTGTGTCTGTTCAAAACCTGTACGTCAAACCGACCAATATTTGAAAGCCCTTTGCCGGATAACCGTACCACACATCGTAGTTAGAATTGAGCAGGTTGTTTGCTGTAACGCCGGCACTCATTCGTGACGAAATGGTATACTTTGCATCCAACCCCATCCGAAACATGACCGGCAGAGTAACCGAATGGCCTGATATGTTGGTTTTTACCTCTCGACCACTACTGGTATTTAGATTAATGTTTGTAACGAGTTTGTCATTTAATCTGGCCCCTAAATAGCTTTCAAATTCTACTTTTGGTAAATGCCAGGCCGTGCCATTGTGTTCCATGTTGTAATGATGCCATAATATACGGGAGCCTGCATTTAGAAAATTTTTGCCCGAGTAGTTAAGCCCGGCAATAAAGTGAGCCTCCCGGCCATTGCGTTCTTCTATATCAAATAAATTTGAATATCCCACGGGTTCACCCTGAACGTCCTTAGCCGTGTAAAACTGGTTCACAAAAAAATGTTTGTTTTCGAAAAAACCAAATGTGTACTGAAGATCCAATGATAATCGGGGTGTAAAGTAACCCGATAGCCCGACCTTGGTAATTAGCGGTTTGCGTTCGGGTTCAGCCTTAAAATCGGCGGTGACGAACGGGTTTTCGGACAGAATGTCTTTGCTGTATTCGGGGTTTATTTCGCCGGAGGCCTCCAAATGCACAAACCATTTATCCTTAATGAGGTCGAAATCGAAGGCTACTTGCGGGGTTACCAGCAAAGTGGGGTTTTCGCCTGCGGGAAATACGGCAAAAAGATTGGCCCCTGCCTTTAATGTCCGGTTTTTGGCCTGAATACGGTAATACGGCGAAAGCGTGGCGGTAACGAAATTATCGCGTGTGTAGTTTCTAAAGCTGCTGTCGGCCACATTGCCATAAAAGGCCGATCCTATTTCACCTTTTAGTCCGAATTGGCCTGAGTTGCCTTGCTGCAACAGGCGGCCACGGAGGGTAACGATATGCTCTCTTAACCCTGCGTTGTGGTTCAACCCGGAATAATAGAGGCCGATAAACGGTGTTTCTTCGTGTTTGTTTTCGCTGTTAAGTCCATAACTCAAGCCGGTTTCGAACAGTGCGTATGCAGGCTTGGTGCCATTAAGAAGTTCTGAGGCCCGAACCGGTTTTGTGGTGGTAGCATAAGGTAGCGACAGGGGCATAAGCGAGTCGCCCCGGAGCGTGCTTTGGCCGTAATATCTGAATCCGGTGTACCGGTAGGCGGCATAGCCTGTAAGTGTACCCTGGTCGAAATAGTGCTGGTAAAATGTTTTTAATTTCGAATCGCTTTCGTAAGCCTTTGATTTGGTGCCATCGGCGAGTTTCAGGTTGGCGAAACTGTTATCGGTGGCTGCCAGAAACGAAAGGGTGTTTACGTCCGATTTATAGGCGTTGAGGAACATTTCGCCAAAAATGGCATTGTATGTGCCAACCCCGCCGGTAATATAGTTTTGTTGGGGCATCTGTTTTTCGGGCATGCCATATTCGGTAACCTCGGCCGATTCGGCCCGCAACGGAATCCGGAACGGCTGTGTTTCGCTGGTGTAGGTAAACGACTGTTTTTTTTCAGTAATGCGGTCGGTTTCGGGTTGAACCGGAATTTTTTCTGCATCCATCAGTTCCGGATTATAATCGCGGGTAACGGTTACCGATTTATTGATGGCACTGCTGTCTGTTTGAGCCTGTCCATTCGTTACAATGGCGGTCATTACCGGTATGAGCCACAAAATTTTTACCATGTGCCGGTATGCAAAAACATATTTTATATTGATTTTCATTGCTGTAGCTTTATTTTTGTCGTTCAATAAATTTAACCGGAGTTACTGTTTTTTTGTCTTCTGCTCTTCGAGTAGGGTTAGTGCTTCGAGTTTCTGTTTTACTAATAACGAAATTGTTTCATCGCCCGAATAATTATCGCGCACACTGGTCAGATATTGTCTCGCCTGAAAGAGATCTTTTTTCAACACCATGATATCCGAAAGCAGAACAAACGATTTGGCTAACCAATAGGGGTACGATGTTTTCTTTTTAATAAAGTCGGTAATTTCAGCCTCCGATTTGGCTATGTTTTTTTGGTTGAAATAGATTTCAGCCAGTCTGAATTTTGCTTCCGAGCCTTCGCGGGTGTTGGTGTTGGCCGCCAATTTCGAAAGCCAGTCCAGCGCCTGTGTCGCATTGCCTTTTTCCTGATACGATCGGCCGATATACAGGGTAGCTTCGCGGGCCAATTCGTCCGATGCACCATTGTCGCCTGCAACGGCGTTGCCGTACGCAATGGCCGAATCCCACTGTTGTGCATTGTACGAAAGCCGGGCCAGCGAGGCATTGGCACCCAATACCTGTTCCTGTTTGCCACCGGCTGCAATCACCCGTTTGTATAGTGCCATTGCATCGGTTTTATTGCCGGCTTCGTCTTCTATAATTGCTAATCGCCACAGGGCTTCGTTGGTATAGTCGCTGTTGCCGGCATCTACCACATATTTAAGGTAAGGGATGGCACTTTCCACATCGCCTTGTTGCAAAATACAATCGGCATGTTGTAGTTGGCGGCAATACGGTAACGCCCCTGCGGAAATTTATCGATATAGTTTTTAAGGTTCTGTTGCGCCTCTTTCAGCTTGCCGTTAATAAGCAACCGCTCGGCTGCGGCAAAAAGCAACGAATCCTGCATGTTGTTCTCTACCTGAACGGGGTTTTTGAGTGAACCCGAGAACGCAATGAATTCGTCCACTTTGTTCTGGTCCACCGAAATGCTGCGCAGTGCATTGTAGGCCGAATGGGCCTCTTCGGTACCGGGGAACTGGTTCAGAATGGCTTTAAAAGACTCCTGTGCCAGACCTGTTTCGCCGGTATTGTAATAAACCAATGCCAAATCCGACATGGCTTTGCGGTAAGTTGGGGTATTT
>QKHT01000279.1 GCA_003249935.1 Bacteroidota bacterium | reverse complement strand
CATTCGCCAACGACGTTTATTGGCGGTCACATTTACCTCTCTATAATCCGTGACCATCCGTGTAATCCGTGGTCAAAAAAGCGTGCGCAAGCTCTGACGACTGACGACTAACGACTAACGACTGTCGACTGACGACTGACGACTGACGACTGACGACTGACGACTGACGACTTTAATCTGACGACTCAATCAAATCCGTGGTCAAAAAAGCGTGCGCAAGCCCACATCTCCGCCAACATCTTGCACGATTTCTCGATTGAACGGCTAAATCGCTATATTTGCAACAAATTTTCAGAATGTCGTTCAAACTAATTGCAACAGATAAAAACAGTAAGGCCCGTGCCGGCGAACTTATAACCGGACATGGCGTAATAAAAACACCCATTTTCATGCCGGTTGGCACGGTAGGATCGGTAAAAGCGGTTCATACCCACGAAATAAAAAACGACATAAAAGCGCAAATAATTTTGGGCAACACCTACCATTTGTATCTGCGTCCCGGAATGGATATTATTCAACGAGCGGGCGGATTGCACAAATTTAACGGATGGGATGGCCCAATACTTACCGATAGTGGTGGTTATCAGGTATTCAGCCTGTCGGCAAACCGCAAGCTTACCGAAGAAGGAGCGGTATTCCGTTCGCACATCGACGGTTCGAAACACCTTTTTACCCCCGAAAATGTAATTGATACACAACGCAAAATAGGTTCGGACATTATGATGGTGCTCGACGAATGTGCACCCGGCGATTGCGATTGGGCTTATGCCAAAAAAGCGATGGGCCTTACGCACCGGTGGTTGGACCGTGCCGTGGTTCATTACAAAAACACCGAACCACTTTATGGGTTCGACCAAATGATGTTCCCGATTGTACAGGGTGCCGGATTTGCCGATTTACGCCGCGAATCGGCCGAAAAAATTGCGTCGGGTAATATGCAGGGCAATGCAATTGGCGGTTTGGCTGTGGGTGAACCCACGGAGGTAATGTACGAAATGGTGGAAGTGGTGAATGAAATTCTGCCAAAAGACAAACCGCGGTATCTGATGGGTGTAGGAACACCAGCAAACCTGCTCGAAAACATTGCCCGTGGTGTAGATATGTTCGATTGTGTAATGCCCACACGAAACGGCCGCAATGGCATGCTTTTTACGCGAAACGGCATTATGAATATGCGCAATAAAAAGTGGGCCGACGATTTTTCGGTACTCGACGAGGATGGCACATCGTACGTGGATAAAGCGTACAGTAAGGCGTATCTTCGCCATTTGTTTATTGCCGGCGAATATCTTGCATTGCAAATTGCATCAATACACAATCTGGCTTTTTACCTGCAATTGGTTACCGAAGCACGAGCACACATTATTGCAGGCGATTTTGACCAATGGAAAACAATAATGGTTAAAAACGTAACCCAAAGGTTGTAAATTACTGATTAACTACAAATTATGGAAATAAAGCTAAAACAGATCGATAAGTACATCATAAAAAAGTTTTTAAGCACCTATTTTATGGCCATTGTGCTTATTATTGCTATTGCCGTGGTGTTCGACTTTTCCGAAAAGGTCGATAACTTTATCGACCACAATGCGCCGGTAAAACTGGTAATTACTCAATACTATTTCAACTTTATCCCCTACTTTGCGAACCTGTTCAGCCCGCTGTTTACATTTATTGCCGTCATCTTTTTTACCTCAAAAATGGCCTATAATTCCGAAATTATAGCCATACTTTCGGGTGGGGTCAGTTATCGGCGAATGATGTTTCCGTATTTTGTATCGGCACTTATTATAGCTGTTCTTTCGTTTTTTCTTATGGGCTATATTATTCCGCCGGCAAATTTAAAACGGCTCGAATTCGAGGATAAATATGTAAAACCCCGCATGAGCAATTACGAAGAGAGAGTGCATATCGAATCATCGCCCAATGTATATGTGTACATCAATCATTTTGATGTTCGCAGTAACCAGGCCAGCGACATGGTTATCGAAAATATTGTGGGAGGCAAACTGCTTTCGCGCACTTCGGTCGAAATTGCCAACTATTTACCGGATTCGAACCGCTGGCAATTACGAAATTATAAAACTCAAACACTTAACCCACTTGGCGAAACCATTACCGCAGGGAGTTCAATAGATTCGGCCATTAATATTGAACCAAAAGATTTTGTACAGTTCGACAACTATTTCGAATCGCTGAATAACAACGAATTAAGTCGGTTCATTAAAGAACAAAAGGATAGAGGCGTTGGTAATATCGAAGAGTTTGTACTCGAAAAATACAAACGTTACGCAAACCCATTTTCGGCATTTATCCTTACCCTTATTGGGGTAAGTATCTCCTCGCGCAAGGTTCGTGGCGGAACCGGCTTGCACATGGGCATTGGATTGTTACTCAGCTTTAGTTACATTTTGTTTGTTCAGGTATCCAACAGCTTTGCCACCAAAGGCAATATGGCTCCGCTACTTGCCGTTTGGATTCCAAATATTGCCTACACAATAATCGGCATTTATTTATACATCAAAGCCCCCAAATAACCATTTGGTTAATCAGGATTGCTTTAGCAACGCTCTTAAACCGGCAATTTGTTCGGGTGAACCGAATACGAATAAACTATCGGTAGGCGAAAGTTCGAAATCGGCCGAAGGGTTAAAAATATAACTGCCGTCTTCGGTTTTTAAGCCTACAATATTTGCACCCGAAAGTTCGCGTAACTTCAACTCTTTCATGGTCTTGGGAGCCGATGCCAGGGCCGGATTTCCGCACCGGATAACCTCGAGGCTCACATCTTTTACACTTTGCAACAGCACGTAATCCCAAAATTCCACTACATCGGGCTGAGCCACTAATTTGGCCATACGCTGGCCGCCAATACGGTCGGGCATAATGACATTATTTGCGCCGGCTCTGCGCAACTTAATATCTGAGTTAAACTCCGATGCGCGACTAATAATTTTGATATTCGGATTGAGTTCGCGGGCAGTAAGCACCACGTAAATATTGTCGGCATCATTCGGAAGTGCTGTAATGAGTGCCTTGGCCTTGCTAATCTGAGCCTCATGCAACACATCTTCCGATGCTGCATCGCCCTGAATAAATAACCTTTCAGGCGTTTCTCTGATGCGCGCCACAACATTTTCGCGTTTTTCTACAATAATAAAATCAATGCCATGCGCAATAAGTTCCTCGCAGGCCTGAAATCCATTTCGGCCGTAACCACATACAATGACATGATTATCTAATTTTACAATCCGTTTTTTCACGTTATAATCCTTTATTCGTTGTTGCAATTGTCCGTCAATCAATAATTTACTAAAATTTGTAAGCGTAATACCTACAATGCCAAGCGACGATAATATGAGTACGATGGTAAACAGTTTGCCAGCCGTATCCAATGGCGCAATTTCTCTAAAACCAACCGTTGCTACCGTGTTTACAGTCATGTACAATGCGTCGATAAACGAATACCCCTCCAAAATAATAAAACCTAAGGTTCCGGTCACAAAAAGACCAACAAACAGCGAACCCGAAATGAGCAAATTACGTGCGGTAGTCGATTTTAAATCGTTATTTTTAATTCCAGCCATTTTTATCTATTAAATATTTTTGTCCGATCCGGCATTTAACGCATAACTGTTTTTCGCAATAAGTGCGGTTTAACCAGTTTAACGCCTGCGACTCGAGCGCATTTGCCGGAACAACATCTATTTCGCTGTACAAAGATAGAACTCTGTTTTGTTCGGGAGGCAATTGTTCCAATAACGCAAGTGCCTTTTCGCACATTTCTTCGGCAGCATGATATTTTCCCCATGTAAACAGATAAGGCACAACGGTATTTCCGATTATCCGGTGTATCGCATCAATGCCTAAGGTGGCATTATGTGGTTTTGCTTCAACACCCGGCCTGTAATGTGTGTGCCAATACGCCTTAAGCTCTGTTTTAAAAATATTTACCATACCATTCAGAGAGGAACACTCAAGCACACGGCTTAACAAACTTTGGGTTGAACCAAATAGCGAAGCGAACTGAGCCATTCTGAAAGTCGGGAAATTGCAAGGTCGCATCCTCGCAAATTTCCAGTTAAGATGGTCAGATGGCATTAAATTATATTTCGATGCCAGAAACTTGTATTCACGCTGCCAAATATTCATTTGCGGTTCAGCCGATACCCCTACTAACCAGCCAGCCTGCCCAAACAACATCGCTTCAATTTGTTCGCAATTATCGGCATGCTTTAAAAGCACACGGTAAGGCAACGAAGCAGCCACCCATTCGAAGTTTTCGCTGTTTTTGCCAAAACCGAAATTACGCAACAAATCGGCATAAAAACAACTGTCCCAGTCGTTGTCCGAATCAGCTAACCGGCACTTTATCAGTTCGCTCTTCGCCTCAAGGCGCTGAACCATGACTTGCGAAAGCCACTGCATCCATACAATATTTGCATATTTTATTTTCTTTGAAACACATGCCGGGCAAAATACATTGGCTGTGAGATAACGGTATTTTTCGATAATTTCGGGCAATATTTCAATTTCGATGGTTGACAGTGGCTCACCATTGGACCTTAAAACCTGTTGATCGTTGTGCAGAACCACGTGTAATATTACATTACTATAAGCCATATCGGTATGATGATGATGTTTATACCACATTGAGGCTTTTTCGTGAATTTCAATATTACCGGCCCACACCTTATCTTCTATTTTTATTTTGGCATTAAAAAAATCGGGACCGGCATCGGCATTAGCAATTCCGGGCTCAATAACCTCCGGAACGGTTGTTAAATCCGACGAAACATGTTTTACAACATACATTTTATACTTCCAGACAAATTGAATTAATTCTTCGTACATTTTTTCGGCAATTTTTGACGCAAACACGTTAAATGTATAAAATAATTTTGATATTTGCGAATTGATACCTCAATGTTTTAGTATTATTAAAAGCAAATATTAATGACACAAGATGATTTTTGGAATGAAGAATGGAGGGTGCTAACCCTCCCCGAAATCACCGAGGAGGAAATATACGAAGTATCGACCTACGGTCGGGTTCGTTCGACAAAAAAGGGGACCGATAAATTCAAAATGCTGAAATCTTCCAATCAAAAAAAAGATGGCACGGGCTACATGTATTTTCGGTTTAAATCGAACAAGGGGAATAACGATGCAATGACAAAAGCCATGCACCGTATTGTTGCCGATTTGTATATTACGCCTCCGGGTGAAGACTACATTTTTGTAGTACACAAAGACTACAACAAATCGAACAACTCGGTGAGTAACCTCGAGTGGGTAACACGTTCGGGATTAGTAGCACACAACAAAAAAAACCCGAATGTACTGGCCGGCCACGAACGGACCAAAGGGTTAATTCGAAGAGCAAAACTCACAGAAACGGAAGTAATTCGTTTAAAGAAGAAGTTAAAAAGGGGCAAAACCAAGCTATACAAAATAGCAAAGGAATTTGGAATTACCCACACCCAACTCAATCGAATCCGTTCGGGCGAAAATTGGGGCCATGTAAAAGTGGATTAAATGAGGCTTTTGAGAGGGCCGGTTACAATATTTCAATCTTACTTTTCAGGACATCCCTATCAATTTAAAACAGGCAGGTTTATTATTTGCGATTGCGCATTAAAAGGGCTTGTTTTTCATCAAGTTTCCAACTATCGAAACAGGTTTTACTGCGTTGAGCAGTTTAAGTGGTAGTTCACCTTTGTAAGACAGAACACATAAGGGAGCCGAAATCTTTTTTAATATCGGCTCCCAAAGTTCTTTTTTGGTTTAATGGCACGTTCGAACCATTAAACCAAAGCAGATAAAATGGTTCGGCAGAAGTAATTTTTAACCTGATTTTCACCCTGATAACTAAGTTTAAACACTTTTCTTCGTTATATTTGCACCAGATTTTTGAATCAGATTAAAATCAAACGACAAAGCACCACAGAAATAAATTTAGAAACACAATAAATAATTACAAAATGAAAAAGATTGTTTCAACCATTATTATTGCACTTGCCTTGGCTGCAACGGCTTGCAAGTCTACCGAAAACTGTCCGGCTTACAGTCAAACCAAGACAACAACCACCCAAACAGTTAAAATTTAACCTGTGTTAAGACTTACATTTCTTGGTATTTAGGTTGTGAAATTGTAACTTTGCACAAAATTTAGAAACCCAGTAAAATACAAAATAAAAATGATCAAAATTGGTATTAACGGTTTCGGCCGTATCGGACGTTTTGTTTTTCGTGTAGCTGTTGCTACCGAAGGTGTTGAAGTAGTAGGTATCAACGACCTTATCGACGTTGACTACATGGCGTATATGCTGAAATACGATTCAACCCATGGTCAGTTTAAAGGTACTGTAGAAGTAAAAGATGGCAACTTGGTCGTAAACGGAAAATCAATTCGTGTTTCTGCTGTTAAAAATCCGGCAGAATTGAAATGGAATGAAGTTGGTGCTGAGTATGTTGTTGAATCAACAGGTCTTTTCTTAGACAAAAAATCGGCACAAGGTCACATCGACGCCGGTGCTAAAAAAGTTATTATGTCGGCTCCATCGAAAGATGACACCCCGATGTTTGTAATGGGTGTAAACAACACAACTTACACTAAAGACATGAATTTTGTTTCTAATGCTTCGTGTACTACTAACTGTTTAGCTCCTGTTGCAAAAGTTTTGAACGACAAATTCGGTATCGTAGAAGGCTTAATGACTACAGTTCACGCAACCACTGCTACTCAGAAAACAGTTGACGGCCCATCGGCTAAAGACTGGAGAGGTGGTCGTGGTGCCGGTCAAAACATCATTCCTTCGTCAACCGGTGCTGCAAAAGCTGTTGGTGTAGTTATTCCTGAATTGAAAGGTAAACTTACCGGTATGGCTTTCCGCGTACCAACTCCCGATGTATCGGTTGTTGATTTAACTTGCCGTTTGGAAAAAGGTGCTTCTTATGCTGAAATTTGTGCGGCTATGAAAGAAGCTTCAGAAGGCGAATTGAAAGGTATTCTTGGTTATACCGAAGATGCAGTGGTTTCAAACGACTTCGTAGGCGATGCACGCACTTCTATTTTTGATGCTGGTGCTGGTATTTCGTTGAGCCCTAACTTTGTAAAAGTTGTTAGCTGGTACGATAACGAAATGGGCTACTCGACAAAAGTTGTAGAGCTGATCAAATACATGAGCAGTGTAGACAACGCTTAATATTTGGTTCACCCAAAATAATTACAGACCCCGATGGCACAACCGTCGGGGTTCTTTTTTTAATACAATCTTCATATTGCAGCAAAAAATACGTTCTACCTTTGCCCGCATAAGCTTGATAATTATCAGGAAGAAAAAGGCACAAATATTATATCTTTACAAAAAACAGAATAATAACAAACCATGGTAGAGCAAAAACCATCGACTGCGATTTACAGTGAAACAGCCGCATTGAAGCGTGTACTCATACACACGCCCGGACCGGAAATTGAAAATATGACACCGGAAAGTGCACAGCGGGCATTATATAGTGATATTTTAAACAAACAGGTGGCGACATCGGAATACAACATGTTTCGTGGTGTACTTTCGGCCATAACCGAAACCATAGAATTGAAACCATTGCTCGAAAAAACACTTGAGCAGCCCGAACTTCGAAAAGAACTCGCCGCATTACTCACACAACAGACCGGAAATCGTGAAACAAAAGATACCCTAAGCGAACTTTCGGCCATTGAATTTACCAATGCCCTAATCTGGGGTATGCCGGTTCAAAAAAACACACTTTCGGGATATATGAATAGCGAAAGGTTTATTTTACACCCTTTGCATAATATATTTTTTATGCGCGATGCGTCGTTTTGTATTTGGGATACCGTGTTTATTTCGCGTATGGCTAAAACCGTTCGCGAACGCGAAGCGATGATGATGAGTGTAATTTTTAAACATGCATTCAGCACCAGGGTCGTTAATCCTCATAACGGATTAAACATTCATCAGGATGTATATTTTGAAGGCGGCGATATTATTGTTGTTTCGGACAAACTGATTTTAATTGGCATTGGCAACAGAACCACATCGCAGGGCGTTGATTACATCATATCGCAACTTATAAAGGCGGGACACCAGGAGTTTTCGGTAATAGTACAGGAATTGCCCCCTTCGCCCGAATCATTTATTCATCTTGATATGGTTTTTACGATGCTTTCGGAGCATGAATGCATGGTATATGCGCCATTAATTTTGTATCCTACAATGTATCGGACCATAACATTGGAAATTACCGGCGAAAAAGTGGTAAGGATTAGCCCTGAAACGAATCTTATTTCGGCGCTTAACAGCCATGGCATTGATGTGGCACCGCTCATTTGCGGGGGGCGTTCGAACAATCTGTATCAGGAACGGGAACAATGGCATAGCGGGGCAAACTTTTTTGCATTCGACAATGGTAAAGTAATTGGCTATGGACAAAACCAACACACACTTGAAGAACTTTCTAAAAACGGCTACGAAATTCTAACTCCGGAAGATGTAATTAGCGGCGCAAAAAAAACAGAGCACTACGAAAAATGTATGATTGCATTAGACGGAAGCGAACTTGCCCGTGGCGGAGGTGGCCCAAGATGCATGACATTACCCGTTCTTCGAAAAAAACAATAAAACATTGGTTCAAAAACAGCATTACCAGCCTATTTTTATACTTTTGCAAACCGCAACAACATAAAGGCTTTTAATGTATCAATTTGTAATAACGTTATTCGATCACCGTTACTTCGGAAAAGTATTGGTTCCAACTTATATTATTCAGGACAACGATGAATATTTAACAATTTACGAAACTGCGAATATCGCGCATCTGTCGAATCCGCTTTACGAAACTTCGGCCGAAATTGAACAAATTATCCGGTTTTACGAAAAATATACCGACAAAAAATTGTTCAAAATATTTAGCAAAGCAGCCAATATCACCGATTTTTACGCTAAACTTACCACACCATTTGTCGAAGAGCGAATAAAACCATACGTTGCAGCCATTATGGCCAAAATGCTTCAGATTATTTCGAAGCACAACATGAAATTGTATACCCGCTGGCCGGGCTTTTCGAACTTATACGAAAACGATAAACTGCTGCTTTTTATTGAAAAGGCTCACCCAACGTTCTACTTTACAAAACACAACGAAGGGTTATCCTATACCCTTACAATAAGTACGCCCGAAAGCGAGTTATCGTTATTGGGGAAGGAGATGCACACCATTTCCAATCATCCCTGTCTGATTCTTATTGAAAATTGCCTTTTCCTTTTTAGCGATATTGACGCAAAAAAACTTCAGCCATTTGTACTGAAAAAGAGTATTGAAATTCCCAAAAGTGCTGAAAAAAAATATTTCGAAACATTTATTCTGGCTTGTATTTCGAAATACGAAGTAGTGGCCGAGGGATTCGACATAGCCGATGCCGACCCTAATCCATGTGCAATATTGGCATTTGAGGAAGATTTGAGCGCAACACCAGTGCTTAATTTGCGGTTCAGATATGGAAAAAAATTGTTTTGGGGTGAACCTAAAGCAGTTTGTGACGTAAGTTACGAAGAAACAGACGGCCATTATAAATTTATAAAATTTGCACGCAAAGCCAGTTGGGAAAACCGGATAAGAACCACGATAAACAATCTTGGTGTTGAAACCGACGAAAACGACACCCTACTCCTTGCAGAAAAAGATAATGCGGTACAAAAAAAGTATGCTTTAGTTTGGTGGCTCAACACATATGCCGCTGCGCTTGAAGAATCGGGAATTGTGATTGAACAGGTATTTTTTAAAGAAAAGTACTTTATCAGCAATTTCGAATTCCATTCGGAAACCTTCGATAAAACCGATTGGTTCGATTTGCATGGTACAATAATTATTGGCGACATACGGCTGCCTTTTGTCAGACTGCGTAAACACATCCTTAATAATATAAAAGAGTATCCATTAAGTAACGGGTTCATTTTTATAATTCCCGACGATTGGTTTACGCGTTATCAGGAGATCTTTAAGTTTGGCGAAGTAGAAGGCGACATTTTAAAATTACCACGTATACACCATGCGCTGATAGTAAACCATGCTTTGCCAACATCATTCGCCACTGAACAAAACGCAGGATTCGACAGCATTGTAAACCAACCAACAGAAGTTTCGCCATTGGTTCGGGCCGAATTACGACAATACCAAAAAGAGGGTTACTGGTGGATGATGAATCTTAACCGCAATAAATTTGGCGGTTGTTTGGCCGATGATATGGGATTGGGGAAAACACTGCAAACCCTTACGCTCCTGCAAAAGATTTACGAAACCGATTGTGAAATTGCCGTTCGATTAGACCATGGCGCAACTCCGGTCGCCGATGAAACAGGGCAATTAACCATGCAATTTGACGATGAGGTAGACAATGATTACGCCGAAGATGAAAATAAAGACGTGCGAAGCCTGGCCGCTTCTATTGTTGTTATGCCAAAATCACTGTTGCACAACTGGTACAACGAAATAAAAAAGTTTACCCCAAATCTTAAAGTGTACGTTTACAATGGCGTTAAACGGCTCAAGACTAAAGATATAGGTCGCATATTTTCGCATTATCATGTGGTGCTTACCTCTTACGGCACACTGCGAATCGATTTGGAATATGTTGCAACATATAAGTTTAACTATCTGATTTTGGATGAAAGTCATTATATCAAGAATCCCGCATCTAAAATATATCAGGCAGTAAATCAGATAGAAGCCGAACACAGATTAGCCATTACCGGTACACCCATCGAAAATTCGCTGCACGATTTGTGGGCGCAGTTTAACTTTATTAATCCCGGAATACTGGGTTCGTTCAACTACTTTAAAACACATTTTGTATTACCAATTACAAAACAAAAAAACGAAGACATGGAATTAAGGCTTAAGAACCTTATCAATCCATATATTTTGCGCAGAACCAAGCAGGAAGTAGCCAAGGATTTGCCGCTATTAGCCGAACAAACGCTATACTGCGACATGTCCGAACACCAAAAGAAAAAATATATTCAGGAGAAATCGGGTATTAGAAATGAAATTCTCGAAACAATTGATCTTAAAACAGAAAAATCGCGGTTTGTGGCTTTGCAGGCACTGATGAAGCTACGACTTTTGGCCAACCATCCGGTGCTGGCCGATGCCAAATACACCGGCGATTCGGGCAAGTTTGAAGTGATTTTGAATACACTCGAAAATTTGAAAGCCGAAGGACATAAAACGTTGATATTCTCATCGTTTGTAAAACATTTACGCATGTTCGAGAGCTATTTCGAAGAGAAGAAATGGAAATTCAGCATGCTTACAGGGCAAACAGTGCACCGCGAAAAAGAGATCGAGCAGTTTCAAAAAGACCCCGAAAACCAGGTATTTTTAATCAGTATAAAAGCTGGTGGAGTTGGGCTGAACCTTACAGCGGCCGATTATGTATTTATTCTCGATCCTTGGTGGAATCCGGCAGCCGAATTACAGGCTATAAACCGTGCTCACCGCATTGGTCAGGATAAAAATATTATGGTCTATCGCTTTATAACAAATAATTCGATTGAAGAAAAAATTGCGGTATTGCAACAAACGAAGCTAAAATTAGCCGATACATTTATTAATCCAAACAATCCTTTCGAGAATCTTTCTGATGAAGAGATCAAGCAATTATTTTCATAATGTCGATTATTTTATGACTATGTATTAATTTAACATAAATTTGAATTAAGTTTGCAAGGTTAATACATCAATAGGCTGCTTGAATAAATAGTTATGGCTCTCAAATTTACAGTATTCTCGATTATATTTTTGGCATCGGCCGTTGTATCGTTTTTTGTAGCCTACATTAGTTGGAAAAAACGCAATATCAAAAGTGCAATCGATTTTACCTTATTCATGCTTTCGGCCGGGGTTTGGTCGTTATTTGTTGTATTCGAAACCGCTGCAGTAACAGAAGTCGGCAAGCTCATTTGGGCTAAACTCGAGTATTTAGGTGCAGTTACAGCACCGGTATTTTTCTTTATGTTTGTTATAAAATATACCGATAAAGAAAACTTTATAGGAAAAACTTTCAGAACCTCACTGTTTATTCTTCCCGCATTATCACTGTTACTGGCCTTTACCAACGAATGGCATCACCTTATCTGGTCTTCTTTTTCACCTATCCATGCGACCACCAACATCATGGAATATCATCATGGCTCATGGTTCTGGATTGGATACGTAGGTTACAACTATATTTTACTGTTTTCTGCATCTATCCTGCTTTTAAGTTTTATAAAGCACAACAAAAAACCATTTCGCACACAAGCATGGATACTTATTGCGGCATGTTTTTGTCCGTGGACAGCCAGCATTATCTATCTTTTTGAACTGAATATTATACCGGGCCTTGATATTACCCCGTTAAGTATGATTCTAAGCGGCATATTACTGGCTTATGCCCTTTTTTACAGCCGAATATTTGAGTTGATACCTGTTGCGCGGGATATATTGTTCGATATTCTGCCCGATGCCATTCTGGTTGTAGATGGAAAAAACAGGATAATAGATCTCAATGAAGCCGCTTCGGAAATATTCGAGGTATCCAAAACAGAAGTGCTGGGCGGTACAATTCATTCGAAAAACGAAAATGTGATGGCCTTGTTCGGTGCAGCCATAGCACCGGAATACGTAGATGAATACAATCTGGACCATAAAGACGGAAGGAAAGCATTCCATATTGTAAAAAAACCAATTAAAGAGGGATCGGACATACGAATTATTATTCTGAAAGACATTTCGGACCAGTTAGTTTGGCAAAATGAAGTAATGGAAGGAGAAGAGAAGTATGCCAATATGTACGAAATGTTTCGACTACTTGCCGACAATACCGACGACTTTCTGTGGATTAAAGACCTTGAAAATAAATACATTTTTTGCAACAAAACAATGGCCGACAGACTGTTATGTGCAAAAGACACTGAAGAACCCATTGGCAAAACCGATATGTTTTTTGCAGAACGCGAACGGGCAAAACACCCCGAAGATAAAAATTGGCACACCTTTGGCGAACTTTGTGCCAATACCGACACTTTGGTTCTGCAAGAAAAAAAACAGATGCAATTCGACGAATATGGCAATATTCGGGGTCAATTTTTATACCTTGATGTGCATAAAACACCTATAAGAAATGAATTTGGCAAAATTATTGGGGTAGCAGGTACCGGGCGCGATGTAACCCAAACAAAAAAGATAGAGGAAGAAAAAAACAAAGCTTTGGAAGCGTTAATTATAAACGAAAAGAACCTGAAGCGGATTAACGACGAAAAAGACAAATTCTTTTCGATTATTGCGCATGACTTGCGTAGTCCATTCAACACATTCATTGGGTTTACCCAATTAATGTCCGAAGAAATCGAAAACTTTTCGATACAAGAGATTCAGCGAATTGCCGACAACATGAAAAAGTCGGCAACCAATTTGTATGCATTGTTAGAAAACCTATTGCAATGGTCGCAACTACAACGTGGGTTAAACGGTTTCGAACCTGAGATTACAAGCCTCGCCAACATAATTGAAGAGTGCCTGCCGTCCATCATCGAAGCCGCATCAAAGAAAAACATCCGTATCCTTCAGGACTTTACGGTTCAGCCCAAAATAAATGCCGACAAGAACATGATTCAATCGGTCATCCGCAATTTGGCCTCCAATGCTATAAAATTCACACCAAAAGACGGACGGGTTCTTATTTCAACCCAAAAAGCAGGACCAAATCTGGTGGAAATTGAGGTGAAAGATACAGGCATTGGAATGAGCCCCGACATGGTCGACAAATTGTTTAAACTACACGAAAACACCAACAGATTGGGTACTGAAGGTGAACCAAGTACCGGATTGGGTCTTATTTTGTGCAAAGAATTCGTTGAAAAACATGGCGGACAAATACGCGTAGCAAGTAAAATTGGCCGGGGAACCTCATTTTTCGTCACCTTACCGGTTCAATAAACACAAAAGCAATGATAAAACTGAACAAACTCCATCACATCGCCATTATTTGCAGCGACTACGAAAAATCAAAATATTTCTATACCCAAATACTCGGGTTCAGGATTGAGTGCGAACATTACAGGAAGGATCGCGATTCGTATAAACTCGATCTGTCGCTGAACCACAGTTATATCATCGAACTCTTTTCGTTCGCAAACCCACCCCAACGGGTTACACAACCCGAAGCAGCGGGACTACGCCATATCGCTTTTGAAGTGGATGCTATTGAACGCACTATAGCACAATTGACTTCGAATGGTATTGTTTGTGAACCAGTGAGAACGGATAAACTCACCGGCCGTAAGTTTACTTTTTTTGCCGATCCCGACAATTTGCCCATAGAACTATACGAAAAGTAGTGCTATATCAGCTGCCTTCTCCTGTTTTGAACCGCCACAAATCGATATTGTACTTTTTAATTCTAAGCCCGAGGATTCGCTCGGTAATGCGCAATTCGGCAGCCGCCTTTGAGGCGTTGCCATTGTTGGCAGTAAGGGCTTCGATAATGAGTTGTTTTTCCAGTTTTTCGACCAAAAACATCATACCTCCGGTTAGGCCGGTATTAGACGCTGCAGCGGTTTGCAATGTTGGTGGCAAGGAATGACTGCGAATCACACCGTCGAGACTAAGAATACAGGCACGTTCAATTACGTTTTCGAGTTCGCGGATATTGCCCGGCCACGAGTAAACCATTAGCATATCGAGTGCAGAGGTGGTAATGCGTTTGATTGAAGCGTTATTTATTTTATTGAACTTTTCGATAAAATGATCGGTAAGTGCCGGAATATCGTTGCGCCGCTCGCGCAGTGGCGGCAAAAATACCGGAAAAACATTAATACGGTAAAACAAATCCTCGCGAAACTTTTGTTCGTACATCAGCTCTTCGAGATGCCGGTTTGTGGCACATACCACGCGGACATCGGCCGTAATGGTTTTAGTTCCCCCAACCCTTTGAAACTCCTTTTGTTGCAGAACCCTAAGCAATTTAACCTGAACAGTCATTGGTAAATCCCCGATTTCATCGAGAAAAATCGTGCCACCCTGTGCTTGTTCAAACTTTCCCAAATGCTGCATATCGGCTCCGGTAAACGAACCCTTTTCGTGGCCAAACAGCTCACTTTCAATCAAATTCTCGGGCAATGCCGAGCAGTTTACCTTAACAAATGGTTTGCCTTTACGGGTGCTGGCAAAATGAATGGCATCGGCCACCAACTCCTTGCCACAGCCGCTTTCGCCACGTATGAGCACGGTAGTATTGGTTGGTGCCACCATGTGCAGCAAACTGAACACATCCTGCATTTTACCCGAATTGCCAATAATATTGGATGGCTTATTATTGGGAGCCAACTGATTGTGCAACTGTTCGTTTTCGGTGCGAAGCTGTTCCAATTCGTGACTGCGCACCTGCATAGCACGTACACCCTCGATAATCAGACCACCAATAATCGAGAGCATGCGCTGATCGTCCTCGTGATCTATTTTTTCGTTATACGGCCGGGTAATACTCAATGTACCCACCACCTGATTCTCTATGCGTATTGGCACACAGGTAAACGACAACTCGCTGCCATCCTTTTGTAACGACATGCCGGTTCGGTTCAAAAAAACACGCGATTTGGATATATGCGGAATAAAAACCGGTTGTCCCAGTTCAACAACCCGGCCAATGGTTCCCTCGCCAACCTTATACTGGCCGCGATTTTGCTGTGCGTTGGTTAATCCGTACGCCGCTTCGATACGAATATTGTCGCCATCCTTATCGGTAAGCGTAATAAATGCACTAACCCCATTAAGGTATTCGCATGTTTTTTTAAGAATAATCGGGAGTTCTTCGGTAAGGTTTGCACTTTTCATTAAACGCGTACTAATATCCGAAAGCAACATTAACTCCATTGCTCCGTAGCAAACGCCGCCGGTTTTCGAACATGTTTTAGCAACCATAACCCTCTTTGTATTTTGCACAAAGATAGCATATTTATATTTAAGCTATCTTTTTAATACCAATAAATGATTTTAAAATACATTATTTAAATACATTTTAAAATACAACAAACATTTTGATAATTCAAATATTTAATTAAATTCCAGCACTACCGACTTAAAAATACACCAAACCGTGTCACCGGGCTTCAGGTTTAGTTCAACGGCGGCCGTAGTGGTTATTTCGCTCACTACTAACTCGCCCGCATCGGCTACGCACCACGTCCGCGCCCCTTCGGTATAGAGCTTAACCACAGTGGCTTTGATTTGATTACGAGCCGATACGCCTTGAAGCGGATGAATTGACAGTACAATTTCGGATGGCGGCAACATGGCCGTCAGGCTCTCCGTTTCGTATAATCCGGCGCGCTCCACCAAAAAACGCAGATTCAGCGTGTGGTTCAGAGCATAGTAATAGTGCGCCACTTCGGCAGGTTTAAGGCTGAACCGCAACACGTTCTTATATTTGGAAAGCACCGTAGGATGTGGACCATTACTAAAAACGTATGTACTGAGTGAGCCACAATACGCTACCTTGCCGGCATTAATCATCAGAATACTATCGGTAAGCAACTGAATATCGTCGAGCTGATGACTGATTACGAGAATTGGAATAGTAAATCGCTGTGCAATTTTGTGCAGCAGTGCAATCACTTTAGCCCGATTTTGCGGATCGAGCGCGGCAAAAGGTTCATCCAAAAGCAACACATCGGGGCAAATAAACAGCGCGCGGGCAATGGCCACACGCTGTTGCTCGCCACCCGAACATTGCAGCACGTTTTTGCTTAACAGTGGTTCGAGACCCAATAAGCCAACAAGCTCGTTAAATAACGGTTTTTTGGTTGAACCACCTTTTGAGGCCACTATGTTTTTGGCTACACTGAGGTGCGGAAACAACCGATACCCCTGAAAGCAAAACCCCACTTTACGATGATGTACCGGAATATTTTGGTTCAACACAGAAGAAAACAACACCCTTTCGCCCACCGAAACAGTGCCTTCGGTGGGATTCAGTAAACCGGCTACGGCATTAAAGAGGGTGGTTTTTCCATTGCCCGACGGGCCGTATACGCCATGAATACCCGCTTCGAGTGCAAACTTATATTCGCCGGCAAACGACCCGGCCATTACTTTAATATCCACTTTGAGACTACTCATTGGCGGCGGTTTTTAAAGTACGACGTAACCAACAGTGCCGATACCGACAATACCACCGAAACCAACACCAACCGCCACATGGCCCCTTCGCTGCCTAACGACTGAAACGCCGCATACACCGCCAACGGTATGGTTTGGGTTGAACCCTGAATATTGCCTGCAAAGGTTATGGTAGCACCAAATTCGCCAAGGCAGCGGGCAAATGCCAGCACCACACCGGTAGCCAAACCGGGCAACGACATGGGGATGGTAAATTTCAGCACGGCTCTGAACCGCGAATATCCCAGTGTTTGCGCCGCTTCTTCGAAGCTTTTGTCGACCATTTCGAAGGCCGATTTAAAAAACCCGAGCATTATAGGAAACGATACCACCATCGAAACCACAACCACCCCGGCCGTAGAAAATGGCAATACCACACCAAACCATTGGTACAGATATTGCCCCACGAGGCCATGTTTTCCAAGAAGCGAAAGCAACAACAACCCCGTAACCACCGGCGGCAACACCTGTGGCAAATTACAAAAGGCCTCGATAAAGGCCGAAAAGCGCACTTTACGCCGCGCGAGTGTCCAGGCTAACCAGGCCGTAAACGGCAACTGGATAACCACCGACAACAACGAAACCCAGAGAGACAGTTTCATTGCGCTCCATTCGGCAGGCGAAAACAGCATCTGTTATCTATTTAGTTGTAAAACCATGCGACGCGAATATCGCATTTAGTTCGGAATTTTGCACCATCCGGTTCAGCAAAGCGATGCCTTTAACAGAAGCACCTATTACCGAAGCCTTGTAAATAATAGCACCGGTAAGCGAATCGGGCAGAATTTCCAGAATTTTTACCTTTGGATTCTTCAAAGCATCCGAAAGAAATACGAAGCCATATTCGGTTTCGCCGGACTCTACCAAGCGTAGTGCCGCTTTGACATTGGCAGCCGGAATAAAAGCCGGCGACCATTCGCCCAAAACACCAAGTTTACGTAAGGCATTTACCGCATATTGCCCAGCCGGCACATGCAACGTATCGCCAATGGCCACTTTAACAGTGGGTTGGGGCAAAACACAAGGCAAGGCAAGCGCAGGAACCGAATCTTTAAGTGTAGCAATTAAAACCAACTGTCCGTAGGCCAGTGGCTTTATGGCTTCGGCATTGACAATGCCACACGCCACAAGTGTGTCGATATTTTCGGGCGAAGCCGGAATAAACACATCGCATGGGGCTTGCGACATAATTTGCCGGGTAAGTGTACCCGACGAACCAAAATTCAGCACTAATTCAATACCGTTGGGCTTGCAATATACCGAATCCCATTCGGTAAGCACCTCGGTTAAACTTGCTGCGGCCGACACATAAATTTTGTCGGAAGGCTTTTGACTACACGACGCCATAAGCGTCGCGATAGTCAAAAGTATACTTGAGTAAAAAAATGGACGTTTCATGCCGATACTTTTTCGTTCTGCAAATAATTGTTGCCAAAAATACCAATTTCCCGGGCAAATGCCGCAATGCGAACCAAATCTTCTTCGGCAGGATGCGTTTGCGGAGCTATATCGAGCGAGCAAAAGTTCTCGAACCTGTTAATAAAGCGCGCTTCGGGATACCAATCTTCGGGAATGGGCGTGTGCTTCGCCAGCTTTTTTATCATAAGCAAGATATTGCCATGCTCAATCACTTCGTTGTAATTAAACAAAACACCCGTGAGCACCGCTTCGATACCGATGCAGGCCATCTGATAGGTGACCGAGCCGCCCAACTTTTTCAGAAAGGCCGGCGTAACGTTAAGCTTCCCGATACTTTCTACCCCTTGAGCCACCAACAAGCGGTTCTCGTCGATTGTTTCTGTCATAAAATCGTTCATCGTTGTCTGTTTTTAATGGTTTCTAAAACATTAATTGCACCAGTGCCGAAACACTGCCACCGTTGGTCGTTATTTTTTTATTGCCAATCAACGCCATATTATCGCCCGAGGCGTTACGGTTGTTGTAATAAAGTTGAAATTTGAGGTTATGCGCGCTGATATAGTAATTTACCCCTGCACCCCACTCGCCATCGGTACCGGTATACTGTTTAACTTGTGTATTTAAAGTCCGATACCACCAATAGGACACAGCCGGTTCAACCACACGATTTTTACCAACACTAAATGCATTGGCCAAATGCGCCACACCGGTTATGGACTTATAACCATTTTTTTGGTTGAACCCATAGTAGCTGTTTTCGGCACTGAAGGACAAGCTGCCGGTAGCGGCGGCAATATCGACCCCCACGGCAAACATCCCCGGCTTTTGGTGAAACGCCGGCGATACCGCTCCCATTACGCCCAACGACACAAATGGTTTGCGGCCGTGTTCAACCCCGGCAAACAACATTTTGTATTTCGACACCTCCTGACCTACCACCATTAGCGTGGTTCGACCCGTAAACAGAGGCAAGCTGCCTTTATATTTCAAATTCTGATAGTTGGGATAAAACTGACAACCCACATGGTACAGCACCGGCATGGGCGTATTGAGTAAGCCACCCAACATCATGCCCGGCTGAATACCATTGGTTTTGCCCAGCAAAAATTTGCGCAGATACGATGCCGACGTGCCTTTTTCGATAGAGGTGAGCGTAAACAAACTGGTAGCACACTCGCGCGACAGTTGCGGCAAATATTCGCCCACCGTGAGATTCAGACTTTCGTTATCGGGCATTAGCTTTACCGTGGCAAAGGCGTGCCAAACCGCAATTTTTATACTGTCGTACTTCGTGCCATCATCTTTACCAAGGCAATCGCTGTGCAACATTATATCGTAACAAACGGGCAACGATTCTATTTTGCCTTTGAGGCCCAATCGCAACCGTTTAAAATAAGGGGTGAACCCCGAAATGGTATCCTGAGCCCCAATCGGGGCATCGCCACGAAACTGCAAACCACCGTAAACTATGGGTGCATTGCCTTTGGTGTCGGCCGCTGAAGCCACCATAGCCACAACCAACCCTATGCATAAAAGGTATAAATTTTTAATCACAACCGCCAATATTGGTTCTACAAAGCAAAACAGGTGTGGTACACATTCCAGAGACCACGTGTAGAAATGCCGCCTTTGGTGCGGGCCGCCATCTGGAGAATGGCTTCGGAAACCTGCCCCAACTGACCCGCGCTCAGGTCGATGCCATGCGATGCAAAAAAGCCGGCAATGGCGGTTCGACCCGAATGCTTACCGATGACGATTTCGGGTGCGGTTCGGCCAAGAATAGCTTCGTCGAAAGGCTGATAGGCCAGTTTGTCGTTGAGCAGACTGCGCACATGGATGCCTGTTTCGTGGCGGAATACGTTGCGCCCCACCACCGGTTTTTGCGGATCTATTTCGCGCATCGAGCAGCGCGCCACGCTTTCGCAAAGGGCAATGAGCTTGTCGGGTTTGGCCAGCATTTCGCCGTTTTCGTTGTAGTACCAGGCGGTAACCAACTCTTCGAGCGCGGCATTGCCGGCCCTTTCGCCCAGTCCGTTTACGGTACAACTTACGCCCGATGCACCACTCATTAAAGCGGTAAGTGCATTGGCCGTTGCCATGCCCAAATCGTTGTGCGGATGAAACTCGAAATCGGTTCCGCCAAAATTATTTGAAAGCATGGTAAACATCGACTGAACGCCCACAGGGTTCATTACCCCAACCGTATCGGCAATGCGAATACGATGGGCTCCGGCACTCCCCGCCGCATTAATCACGTCGATTAGAAACATCATATCGGCGCGCGAAGCATCCTGAAGCCCAATAGCTACAAATTGAAATTTATGGGCAGCATACGCCACCAATTCTTTAATCTGAGACAGAACCCACAACCGCGATTTATGTATAGAATCGAGTTGTATGCCCGATACCGGAAACGAAATATTAATGCCATCGGTATGGCACGAAGCACTCAGGTCGATGTCGGCCTTTAACGCACGGCTCCATGCGATGGTCCGAAAGCTGAACCCACTTTGGGCAATGGTACGAATATCGGCACATTCGTCGGCTCCCATGGCCGGCGTACCCACTTCAACCTCGCGAATGCCAGCCTCGTGAAGTTTACGGGCAATCTCAAGTTTTTCGTGGGTAAAGAATACCACGCCGGGAGCCTGCTCTCCGTCGCGAAGGGTAGTGTCGACAATATATTTTTGTATCATAAAGCCTTACATTTTAAAATGAAACCTAAAGAAAAATAACCAAACACAACCTGACAAGGGGGATCTTCTCCGAATAAAATGTTAGAAGGAGGTTGCGAAAACCGACAAGTAAGGCCCTCGCAACACTCTATCTAACTAACTAAAACAAACAATGTTGAACTGTAACAAAAATTATTAGTGAGCAATTAAATATTCTTCAACAGATTCGCCCTCTTCGAGCGCATCGAGTATTTCGTCGATACGCGATTCGGTTATGCCACCATACCAAAGGTTTAATGGCTGAACCACCATTACAGGGCCCTGCGAGCAAACATTTAAACATGCAGTAGTACTCACCGCTACATCGATACCCCGGTCCTGAACCAATTGCGATGAACCGTTTTTATGGCAATACCCTTGTGCATCGCCGGCAACCCGGTACGAGTTGCATACCAAAATGTGATAAGTTGGCTTCTTCATTCTCTATTATTTTTATGATGTTAATTATTTTAGTGAGCAGTGTGCAGTGAGCAGTGAACAGTGATCAGTGAGCAGTGATCAGTGAACAGTGAGCAGTGAGCAGTGTGCAGTGTGCAGTGTGCAGTGTGTCTTGCATTAATTTTCACATCCCCACACTTTCATATCTCCACATCATTCCCGAAGGGATGACTTCGGCCTACATCATCCTCATCCACAGCCCGTGGCGGTACCTTTACATTCCGAACCGCAACTAAACATATCGCGTTTGCGGATGCATTTCAGTGCCTTGCCTTTGTACACATGGTCGAGTCCCTC
>QKHT01000083.1 GCA_003249935.1 Bacteroidota bacterium | reverse complement strand
TAGCACGCTATGGACGCAATTCTCGGATTCCTTCGATAACTTCCTGCCGCCAATTCAGGCTTTATTAGATTATTGCCAAAGGAATTAGGCCTTTACAATTAGCGACTGATTTTTGTTTTTTGAGGCGACTGATTGGGAACTACCAAATAATAGAATAGTTTTGTCCCAAGTTTTATAATAATCTAAATGATTAACTATGAATCCGTTTACACTTTCTGTACAACGTTTCGATGAGTTTGCTACGGAGTATGCCAACCGTTTTGGCGATATAGAAGCGTATCGTACTCATTTCGATGCTTTTACCAACTTGGTTCAAACCGAAAAGCCCTGCATATTGGAATTGGGATGTGGCCCGGGCAATGTAACCCGCTATTTAAAAGAAATGCTCAGCAGTGCCTCAATTACGGCTATCGACCTTGCACCCGGCATGATTGATCTCGCCCGTAAAACGGTGGCCGATGTCGATTTCAAGGTTATGGATGTACGCGATATCAAAACACTCCATACCCGGTTCGATGCGATAATGTGTTCGTTTTGTCTGCCGTTTTTATCCAAAGAAGATGCTGCAAAGCTGATTGCCGATTGTGCCGAAATGCTCAACCACGGTGGCGTGCTTTATTTGAGCACCATGGAGGGCGACGAATCCAAAGCCGGTTTCGAACCTACCAGTTTTAGTGGTCGTGCCGAGGTTTATTTTAACTACCACCGAAAAGCCGATTTGGAGATGGCGTTGATGGAGAATTTGCTGAGGATTGAACACAACAAGCAGCAGATTTATGCCGAGCCCGATGGCACAACGCTTGTGGATTTGATTTTAATTGCATGTAAAGCCTGAATCGCAGAATTTAAATACAGCTTGAAATTTTCGAAGGAATGGTTTGTAAACGTCTGAATATAATGCTTTTAATGTTTATTCTTCTGGGGCAATTTCGTATCGCATTGTCTCAGGAAGTTAAACCCTTAACCGATTCGGTTCACACAAAAAAGACCCGACTAATCAGGGCGGTTGGTTTTACCTCGGCTTACTATGCCGGTTCGCTGTTTGTTCTGGACCATACATGGTTTAAGGATAGCAAAAACGTGCCCTTTCATTTTTACAACGACAATCGGGGCTATTTGCAGGTGGATAAGTGCGGACATGTTTTTGGTTCGTACGTTTACAGCTACATGGGGTTCAATTACCTTCGAAATATGGGACTTTCGCGCCATGAAGCCCTGATTTATGGTGGAACGCTGGGGCTGGTTTTGCAAACTCCCATCGAAATTATGGATGGCATACACGAAGGATATGGTTTTTCGTGGGGCGATATGGTGGCTAATTCAATGGGTTCGGCCCTGATTATTGGTCAGGAGTTGTTGTTTCGGGAACAAATCGTAAAGTACAAATTCAGTTATAGGGAGTCGGAATATGCCAAAAAGGCCAACGGCATGTTGGGTACAAATACCTTCGACCGCGTGTTCAAAGATTACAACGGGCACACTTATTGGCTTACTTGCCCGGTTAACCGCATAGTGCCGAATACTGTCTTGCCCGACTGGCTTAGCATTGCCGTTGGTTATGGTGCCAATGGCATGTACGGCGAATTTTCGAATGTGTTGGAATATAACGGTATGCCCATACCACCCACAACGCGTTATCGACAGTATTACCTTTCGCTCGATGTGGATTGGACCAAGATAAAAACGGATTCCCGATTTCTGAAAACACTGTTTAAAGGGATGACTTTTGTGAAGTTGCCCTTTCCGACTTTAGAATTTGGCTCTCATGGTGTGGTTAAGGGGCATTTATTGCATTACTAATTTCAACCTACCAATGCTTTAGCGGGTGGTTCAGCCATAAAAAAAGGGAAACCATTGCAGATTTCCCTTCGGTATTTTGTGCTGAACCGTGGTTCAGATAAGATATTGCGAGCTGATAGACTGATAGTTATAAACCCGTTGTACGGTGTCGGCAAACATATCGGCTACTGACAGCACGGTGATTTTGTCGATTTTATTTTTCAATGGAATTGAGTCGGTCATCAACAATTCGATAATGGCCGAATTTTGAATACGATCAATTGCCGGTCCCGAGAGAACACCATGTGTAGCCACTGCTCTTACCGAAAGTGCGCCGTTTTCTTTCATCAGATTAGCTGCAGCGGTAATCGAACCACCGGTATCAATCATGTCGTCTACAACAATAACGTTTTTACCCGCAACGTCGCCAATTATTTTCATTTCTGAAACCTCGTTGGCTTTTTCGCGTGTTTTATGGCAAATAACAATGGGTACGCCCAAAAATTTGGCATAAGTGTTTGCGCGTTTACTTCCACCCACATCGGGCGAGGCAATTACCAAATTTTCGAGGTTCATTTTTTGTATATACGGTATAAATATGGTTGAACCATAAAGGTGATCAACCGGTACGTCGAAGAAGCCCTGGATTTGATCGGCATGTAAATCCATTGCCAACAGGCGGTCGATACCGGCCACACCCAACAAATCGGCAATCAGTTTCGCACCAATCGACACACGCGGCTTATCTTTGCGATCCTGACGGGCCCAGCCAAAATAGGGTGTTACCGCAATAATCATCTTAGCCGATGCACGTTTGGCTGCATCAATCATAAGCAGAAGTTCCATCAAATTGTCGGCATTCGGAAACGTACTCTGAACCAAAAATACATGAGCGCCGCGTATCGACTCTTCGTAAGATACCGAAAATTCGCCATCGGCAAATTTCTGGATGTTCATTTTACCCAATTCAACCCCCAAACTTGTAGCTATTTTTTCTCCAAGTTCCTGCGTGGCAGTGCCGGCGAATATTTTTATCGGTGCCTTTCTCATTCTTACCATTAAATATTATAGTATAACAATTGGTGTACGAATTAATGAATTTTTTTTTGAAAACCTATTGAAACAGACCATTATATTCTTAAAAATCATCATTTTCTGATGTTTAACATTATTTGCTCAATATAATTCAAAAGGTCTTCTTTGCCACGTTTTTTTTCCGAGCTGGTTAAAAAAATTGGCGGCAATTCGGCCCACTCGCTCAAAAGTCTCTCTTTGAATAGATTAAGGTTTTTAGCCACAATGTTTTGTTTTACTTTATCGGTTTTTGTAAATACAATGGCAAATGGAATCTGATTCTCGCCCAACCAATCGATAAAAGCAATATCAATTTTCTGAGGTTCGAGTCTCGAATCGATTAATACAAACAAATTGGTGAGTTGCTCGCGGTTCAATACATATTTTTCAATCAATAATCCAAATGTACGACGCAGCGATTTTGAAGCCTGTGCATAGCCGTATCCGGGTAGATCTACCAGATGCCATTCATTATTGATTACAAAGTGATTGATTGTGCGTGTTTTTCCGGGGGTTGAGGAGGTCATGGCAAGCTTATTGCGATTGGTAAGCATGTTTATAAGCGAAGATTTGCCTACATTCGACCGACCAATAAACGCAAATTCGGGCAATTTGCTGTCTGGACATTGATCTAATTTCGAACTACTTGTTACAAAATTTGCTTGTTTAATCTCCATCTCCCAATTTTTGTGCAAAAGTATCCGTTTAAGTGCTATTGTGCAAATAATTTACTTGCTGCTCTCAGTAATTTGAGTGTTTGAACAACGGCTTAATAGGGGTAATGTGTTGTATTGTAGTTTGTTGATTATTTTAATCATGATTGTTATTTAGTTTCATTTTTTTTGTTAGACCCAAACACCAATTGGGGTTGAACCGCAAAAATCGCATTTTCCGTTCCTGAGACCGGTTGTTCGTGATGTGAAATGATGCCGGGAAATGAGTTCGTGTTTACACTTTGAACAAAGTGTGCTATTGTTGTCTATTTCAGGCGCATTGCCAATATAAACAAGGTTGAGACCCGAATCAAGAGCAATGGCTTTAGCTGTTTGTAGTGTATCGAACGAGGTTGCTTCTATATTTAGTAATTGGTTGGCCGGATGAAAGCGGCTAAAATGCAATGGTACATTTTCGAATCCATTTTCTTTGAGCCATGCACACATTTTTTTTATCATTTTTTCGTCGGTATTCCATCCTGGTACCAGCAAATTGGTAATTTCGAGCCATGTGTTGGATTTTAGTATGGTTTTAAGTGTCTCGAGAACTGGTTTCAGATGAGCCTTGCTGAATTTCCAGTATAAAGGTTCATCGAATATTTTAAGATCGATATTGGCGGCAGAAATATAAGGCAACAGAGATTCAAGTGGTTCGGTATTGATATAGCCTGCCGAAACAAGTATTGTTTTTATCCCTTGCTTGGTAGCCAGTTGTGCAGTATCGTACAAATATTCGTACGAAGCTACTGGTTCTGAATATGTAAAGGAAATACTTTTGCATTCAGCTTGTATTACTGCGTCTACAATTTGTTGCGGGCTGTAGCTGTATTCGCGCATTGTGCCCGGCTTTTCTTGCGAAATAGCGGCATTTTGGCATCCCCTGCAATGCAGGTTGCAACCGGCAATGGCTATCGAAAAGGTTTTTTGTCCCGGAAAAAAATGGTAGAGCGGCTTTTTTTCAATCGGATCAATATGAATGGTACACGGGTTGCCATAAGCAAAAGTAACCAAATTGCCATCTATTACACCGCGTGTGCCACAAGGCCCTGTGTGTCCTTCTTTCAGAAAGCATTTATTAGGGCAAAGCATACATTTGACCTCGCCACTGAAAGGTGTCCAGAATTTTGCAGCCACATAATTTTTATTTGTTTGTTGCATACCTTTTTTGGAGAAATATCAGAAACTGAAAGTACGATATTTTTTAATTTTTCTATGTCTCGCGCGGTGGTTCAACCCTAAAAATACCACTATTTATAACTTTTTATAAATAAGCTATGGGAATAAACTATATTACCCATTAACCTGTTAATTAGAATAACTTTGTGGCGATGGGATTAAGTGTATTAATTACTGGGGCATCAGGTATGGTTGGAAAAGGCATTTTATTAGAATGTCTTGAAGACAATCGTATTTCGGAAGTTGTTACTATAAGCCGAAGGTCAATTAATTTGTTACATCCCAAACACAAAGAAATAATTGTAAAAAATTTTGAGCTCATCGACAAGGATACTTTTTCAAAATGGCAGTTTGATGGGTGTTTCTTTTGCCTTGGTGTTTCGTCTGTGGGTCTATCGAAAAAGCGGTATTATTCGCTCACATATGATCTTACAATCAATTTTGCGCGTGCATTATTGGTTCAAAACCGAAAAGTTGTATTTTGTTATGTGTCAGGAAAGGGAACTAATAGCGACGAATCGGGCAACAGCAGTTCATGGTCGGCGGTAAAAGGTAAAACCGAGAATCATTTGCTGGCCATGCCATTTCGTGCTGCATTTATGTTTCGGCCCGGGTTTATACAGCCAATGAAGGGTATAAAATCGCGCACCTTACTATATAATATTGGAATAAAACTATTTATGCCTTTTGTTCCCTTTGTAAAGAAAATAATGCCAAACTCACTTGTAACCAGTATTGATATGGGTAAGGCAATGATAAACTGTGTATTATATGGTTATCATAAAGGAATACTTGAATCAATAGATATTAATCGTTTGGCTGCAAAAAAGCCGGTTCAACACTAAAAAATAGTTGTCATGAATAATTTTTGCCTCGGTTAGAACAATAATCTGTTTATCTTAGCACTCAATAATATTTTTGGGAAATAAACATCTGATGAATGTAAAACTTGATGCATCGTGGAAGGAACGGCTGGAGTCGGAATTTGAAAAACCGTATTTTGAATCGTTGACCGATTTTGTTAAAAAAGAGTATGCCGGCAGCTTGGTTTATCCTCCCGGAACATTAATTTTCAATGCATTGGACTTATGTGCTTTTGAAAATGTAAAAGTGGTTATTTTGGGACAGGACCCGTATCATGGTCCAAATCAGGCACATGGATTGTGTTTTTCGGTGCGCGATGGTGTGCCATTTCCGCCATCTTTACGTAATATTTTTAAGGAAATAAAGGCCGATATTGGGTCAGAAATACCTGTGTCGGGCGACTTAACACGCTGGAGCGAACAGGGTGTATTGTTGCTTAATGCCACGTTGACGGTAAGGGCTAACGAAGCCGGTTCGCACCAAAACAAAGGTTGGGAAATCTTTACCGATAAAATTATTGAATTGCTGAATGCATCCCATCATCATTTGGTATTTATATTGTGGGGTGCTTACGCGCAAAAGAAAGGGGCAATTATTGACCGAGCACGCCATTTGGTGCTTGAGTCGGTTCATCCATCGCCACTTTCGGCTGCACGTGGATTTTTTGGGAATCACCATTTTTCGTTAACGAACCAATACCTTACCAAACATCAAAAATCACCAATTATTTGGTAATCAGTCCTTTTTATTAACCACACTTTCGACAAATTCGGTAGGAGTTATCCCAAATTGCTTTTTAAAACACACCGTAAAGTAGCTGGTGTCGTTAAATCCGGTTGCATAGGCAACTTCCGAAATTGTAAATTTTTGCTCCTTGAGTAACTGAACGGCACGTTTAAGCCGCATGTTTTTTATAAACTCCACGGGACTCATGCCTATCATTGTGGTGAGTTTCCGGTACAACATAGAGTTGCTGGTACCCATTTCTTTTACAAACTGATTGACATTAAAATCGGGATTGTCGATGTTCCGATCAATTATTTCCTTAGCTTTTAGTACAAATTTTTCGTCGACCGAAGTGAGTTTTACATTTTCGGGTTCGAGGGTAATTCCGCTTTTGAAATACGACTGCAATTTTTGTCGTTGGTCGAGCAGAGAGCGAACTCTTATCGAAAGCATTTCGAGGTTTACCGGCTTTTCGATATACGAATCGGCTCCGGTATTGTAACCCTGCATACGGTTTTCGGCCGAAACTTTGGCTGTAAGCATCACAATGGGAATGTGGCTTGTTTCGATATTATTTTTTATTTGGGCGCACAATTCATAACCATCCATTTCCGGCATCATTACATCGGTAATAATAATGTCGACCATAAGTTTAATGGCAATATTTAAACCTTCAATGCCGTTTTTTGCCTCAGATACATTGTATTCATCTGCAAAATGATTGGCCAGAATACGACGGAAATCCGAATTGTCTTCTACGATTAAAATGGTCGGTTTATCGTTGGTTACGTTGTCTTTAACCATTTCGGTCTCCATTTCTTCGGCGTTATTGTCGCTTTCGGATAATACAAGATTATGTGAGGGAATAATTTCGGTAACATCGTAGACTTCTTTGTTAACAGGAATCATAAAGCAAAATGTAGTGCCTTTTCCAAGGGTGCTTTCAACCGAAACCGAGCCCCGATGCATTTCAATAAGTGTTTTCGAAAGTTCTAATCCAATGCCTGTACCGGTTTTCGAGTCGGTTTCGGCTCTGAAAAAACGTTCGAAAATATGTGGCAGTTTTTCGGGTTCGATCCCTTTTCCTGTATCAGAAATTTCTACTTTAATAAAATGACTGGTTCCTTCCTCAATATTTTCTGTTTTTATCGTGATTGAACCATTTTGCGGTGTAAACTTAATGGCATTGGAGATTAGGTTATATAAAATTTTATCAATTTTATCGGCATCGAAATAGGTTTCTCTATCTGTTTCGTTACCTTCAACCGAAAGCGAAATATTGTGTTTTGCTGCAAGTGGTTCAAAACTATTGGCCACTTGTTTTACAAAGTTTAGGAAATTTCCGGCCGAAACTTCCAATTTCATATTTCCGGTTTCAGCTTTTCTAAAATAGAGGAGCTGAGAAATGAGCCGGTTTAGCCGGTTGGCATTACGCCTTAGTGCTTCGAGATTTTCTTTTTTAAGCGGTTTATTGTCATCCGCTTTTTCAATTGCCGTGGATATAATATTTAGAGGGGTTAGAATTTCGTGGGTTATATTTGTAAAGAACCTCAATTTAAACTGGTTTATTTTGTCGGATTTTACCCTCTCAATATATTCTAATTGTAGTTGTTGACGTAACTTATGCCGGTAATTTAAAAAGCGTATGATGGCTATAATCATTCCGATAATGCCAAGAAAATAGAGCGTAAAAGCCCACCATGTTTCGTATGGAGCCGGTAGAATGCGAAAAACAACTGTAGCCGGATTTTTACTCCATAACCCGCTGTTGTTCGAAGCTTTTACCTTAAATGTGTAGGTTCCGGGACGTAGGTTTGAATAAATGGCTTTCCGGTTTGCAGCATTGGTATAAATCCAATTATTGTCAAAACCTTCGAGCATATACGCAAATTTGTTTTTTTCGGGTTGAATATTCGAAAGGGCACTAAATTCTACCGAAAAACTCCTTTGCGTATGTTCTATTTCAATTTGTTTTTTAGAATTAAACCGAGTCGAAATGTCGTGATTATCGTTTTTTATGGCTGTAACAGCTACATTGGGGACAAAACTGTTTTCTTTTATTAGGTTGAGATTGAATACATTAAACCCTTTAGGCGTGCCAATATAAAAATTGTTTTCGCCGTCTTTATAAAATGCTCCCTTTAAAAGTGCATTCGAAATTAATCCATCTGAGGCATTAAATATTTCAAATTGCTGGCCCTCTGTTTTATTTTTATTGAACCGAACCAGCCCTTTGTTGGTGGTAAGCCATATGTTGTGCCTGTCGTCCGATAAAATATCGTAAACCACATCGGCAGGAAATCCTTGTTCGGTTTTAATGTTTGTAAACTCACCTGTTTCGGTATTCATTTTGTTTAATCCCCCGCCCATTGTGCCAACAAATAATGTATTTGGTGCAGGTTCATAAAATGCCATTATACTATTGCAATTGAGCGATTTCTTTTTGTTGTGCTCTACTCTGAAATGCCTGAATCGGGGATTTACATGATTATCGGGCTCGGAATTTAGCATATCAATACCATCCTCGTATGTGCCAAACCACATTGTGCCCTGAGAGTCTTCGAATATGGTGGTTATGTAATTGCTTGATAACGAATTTTTTCGTTTTTCTTCCTTACTGTATTGGTAATGTACATATTGCTTTACATCGCCACCACGAGGAATAAGTTTATGCAAACCTGTTCTGGTTCCAATCCATATGTAACCTTTCGAGTCTTCGAAGATACAAGTAGCTTCCTGGTTAGCAAATGCACCGTTGTAAATTTCATTTAAACCATAGGCATTATTCTGCGAATCGATTACCCACATTTTGCCATACCGTTCACCAATCCAAATGTTGTTTTTACTGTCTTTGAACAATGGAAATGCTGTATTTATTTCGTCCGAAATTTTACTGTAAGGCAATACCTCATTATAGCGTTTAAAGGTGTTGGTATTTTTGTCGAAAATAACCATCCCCAGACTTTGTACGCCAAGTAGTATCTTTTCGTCGTTGGTTTGCAAAAAACATTTTGTTATTTGCGATTTCAGGTGTGTGTCTATATCCGGAATATTGTAAGTTTTAAGTCTGTTTAGTCCCATTTCTATTCTGAAAATACCATCGCCCAGCGTTCCAACCCACATTACACCGCCCATATCGCGAATGATTGATTGAACCACGGTAGTGCCTATGGTTTCAGTTATTTCATTTTTAATTCCTGTTCCCCATAATTCGGGTGTTGTGGTATTGACGTTATGGATGATATTGAGCCCAAAAGGTGTGCCGGCCCAAATATCGCCGGTATTATCCTGCGATATGGTATGAATAAGTGTGGTAAGCAAACCCTTTTTATCGTTCGAATACGAAAAGTGACTTAAATTTCTTATTTCCGAATTTGGTTGAGTATAAAATAGTCCGTCGTGCCATGTCCCCATCCAAATACGAAAGCTTTCATCCTCGAAAACGGTTCGTACTACATTGTGCGTAATTTCGGGATGTAATGCGTTATTGAACATATAAATTGCCGCAACATCCTTACCATTGTATTTTATTAATCCGGCCCCCCAGGTTCCAACCCAAACATTACCTTTGGTATCGCCGGTAATATGATTGATGGTAATGCGGCTTTGGTTCATGGTTTTATTCAGGCTCACAATTCTGCCATCCTGTTCATACCTGTAAAGTCCGTTATCAGTACCAATCCAAATTCTGCCTAACTGGTCGCAATACAGTGTTTTAATCATGTCGGGATTAGAGCTGCCTTCGGGTGCAATATATTTATCTATAATTTTAACTTCACCGCTTTGTTTGTTGTAAACATTAATGCCTTTTGATTTTGTTCCTACCCATAAGTTGTTCGACAAATCTTCGCATATGCATGTAAAATCATTGGTGTTAAAGCCGTTTTTTGCACTGTAATCCGGTTTAAATACTTTAAATTCGTATCCATCAAAACGGTTCAGTCCTTCGCTTGTACAAATCCAAATAAACCCTTCTCTGTCCTGAAAAACCTGTCGGGCATCGTCGGAAGATAAACCATCATTTGTGTTAAAATGCTTGATCCGTATATTATTTGCCGTTAGCGAATTTATGCTTAAGATGCTAATAAGAGCAAGTACTGCTGCAATGTTTTTATGAGAAAATAGCGACATCCTAATTGGTGTTTGTATTAGACGATTTTAAATGTAATAATAGTGATTACACATGTTATACACTCATTTTCCTACAAATGTAACATCAAAATGCTATCCTTAAAAACAAATCAGCCAAATATTAGCGATTGAATAAAAACACCATAATGATTGAATGATTATTGCAAGCCGTTAGTTTATTAAACCTCTAATTTTGTAAGGTATTTGAAACTTATTTTAGAAAATATGAATATTCAGTCTTTAATTGTATTAGGAACCACAATGTCACTTTTGTCTTGTGGAAACAAACCAATTGAAAAGAAATCAGAAGCAAAGCCAAATATTCTCTTCATATTGGCTGATGATTTAGGTTATGGCGATGTAAGTTGTTACGGGCAAAAGAATTTTGCAACACCCCATATCGATCTTCTTGCAAAACAGGGTACACGGTTTGTGAGGGCTTATGCCGGCAGTCCGGTTTGTGCGCCATCGCGTTCTGTTTTACTTACCGGCTTAACCAGTGGCCATACACCAATTCGTGGCAATAAGGAGCTTATGCCCGAGGGACAGCAACCCATACCGGCAGGCACAGTAACTATTGCCGAAATTCTCAAAGCGCAAGGCTATGCAACCAGCGCATTTGGTAAATGGGGATTGGGTTTCGTGGGAACCGAGGGCGATCCGAATAATCAGGGTTTTGATGAATTTTTCGGATACAATTGCCAGCGTCAGGCTCACCGGTATTATATCGATCACTTGTGGCATAATTCAAAAAAAGTAATGTTACCCGGCAACGATCTTACTCACAAGGTCACTTATTCTACCGATACCATTACTAAAGCAGCCCTCAATTATCTCAATAACATCGGCGACAAACCATTTTTTATGTATTTGGCCATTACTTTGCCTCATGCGGAGTTATTAGTGCCCGACGATACAATTTTTAAAAGTTTCGATGGAAAATATACCGAAAAACCATACGTAGGCCCAAGTGGTGCAGAATATGGTCCGAATATAAAGATTATTAACTATGTATCGCAACCCAAACCACATGCTACTTTTGCGGCCATGGTTACCCGACTCGACAATTATGTGGGTATGGTAATGGAGAAGCTTAAAGAAAAGGGCCTCGACAAAAATACATTGGTCATCTTTACGTCCGATAATGGTGCACATGAGGAAGGGGGTGCCGATCCGGCATTTTTCCGGAGTACAGCCGGTTTACGCGGTATTAAACGCGACCTGTTCGAGGGTGGTATTCGTGTGCCTTTTATTGCAGTTTGGCCGGGTAAAGTGCCCGAAAACACTTCCAGTAATCAAATTGTAACTTTCTGGGATATGATGCCGACGCTTTCTGCGGTAGCAGGTACTGAACCAGGATGTAAAACGGATGGTATTTCGTTACTCCCTGCTTTTTTAGGCGAAAAACAATCACAACAACACGAGTCATATTATTGGGAGTTTCACGAAAATAATGGCCGTCAGGCCGCTTTAAAAGGCGATTGGAAACTGGTTCTATACAATGTAATGAAACCAGCCAAAAAAGAGGTGATGTTGTTTAATCTGGCATCCGATCCTTACGAAACCACTAATTTGGCTAAACAACATCCCGAAAAGGTGGCCGAATTGATGCAAATAATTAATGACAGCCGCGTGCCGGTTCAATCGTTCCCTTTTGTAGAAACACTCGTAAAGCATTAATTCTGCGATTATATTAATTAAGATGAATAAGTTACTAATTGCAATAGCAGTCAGTGGGGTAGTATCCAATTGCCTCGCTCAGGAGTGGTTGAACCCTCAAATTACCGGTATGGGCAAAACGGCACCCCACGTGCTTTCGGTGCCATTCAATTCGGCCGAAGAAGCCGAATCGGGCCAAAATGCCAATTTAAAGTCACTAAATGGTGTTTGGAAGTTTAATTTTTCGGAAGGCGTAAATGCCAGACCTGTGGATTTTTATAAAGCCGATTTCGACGATTCGAAATGGGATCATATTAACGTTCCGGGGAACTGGGAATTTCAGGGCTATAGTTTCCCGATATATCTCAACCATCCGTTCGATTTTTCGCCTGCTAAACGGCCAACCTATCCTTTCGAAAAGGCCATTCCGGTGGTTAATAACCCTGTGGGGTCGTACCGAACTACGTTCGACATGCCGGCAGAGTGGACCAATCGTCGGGTGTTTCTGCAATTCGGCGCTGTAAAATCGGCATTTTATGTGTGGGTAAACGGCACAAAAGCAGGGTATAGTCAGGGCTCTAAAACCCCCGCCGAATGGGAGGTTACAAAATATCTGAAACAAGGTAAAAATACGCTGGCCATTGAGGTTTATCGCTGGAGTGTAGGTTCGTTTCTCGAATGTCAGGACTTTTTCAGGGTTAGTGGTATCGAACGCGATGTGTTTTTATACGCCACGTCCAAAACAACACTTCGCGATTTTAAAATTGAAGCGGGTTTGGATGAAAAATATGCAGATGGTCGTTTTAGTCTCGATGTTAAACTCGATGCCGACAACCAAACAAGCAAATCCGTGAATGTTTCCTATAAAGTGTGGGACACCAAAACAGTTGCTCAGGGCAGCACCAATGTTAGTATGGGTAAAAATGGTGGTTCAGCCAAATTTACAGCAAATGTTGAAAAGCCTTTGCAGTGGTCGGCCGAACATCCCAATCTTTACAATGTGGAAATTGTACTCAGGGATTCTAAAAATAGTATTCTCGAAGTGCACCGCACTTATGCCGGTTTTCGTTCGGTAGAAATTAAAAATGCACAACTGTTGGTCAATGGTAAAGCTGTAAAAGTAAAAGGGGTGAACCGACACGAACACGACCCGCTTACGGGCCATTATTTGCCAAAATGGCGTATGGAGCAGGATGTTAAACTCATGAAACAACTGAATATCAATGCGGTTCGAACCTGCCACTATCCCAACGATCCCTATTTTTACGAATTATGCGACCGTTATGGGTTGTACATGGTCGATGAGGCCAATGTAGAGGCTCATGGTTTGGGTGCGGCCCAGCAAGCACCATATTCGAAACCACACATTGCCGATTTGCCCGAATGGCAGGCCATGCACCTCGACAGGGTACAGCGGATGTATGCACGCGATAAAAACCATCCATCGGTAATCATCTGGTCGTTGGGTAACGAAAGTGGCGACGGCATTAATTTCGAAAAAATGTACAGTTGGCTCAAATTGGCCGATACCCGCCCGGTTCAATACGAACAGGCTTCGCATCGCAAGCATACCGATATCTTTTGCCCGATGTATCACACCCAATGGGAAATGGAAAACTATGCACTTTCGCCGGGAATTTACCGCCCACTTATTCAGTGCGAATATATGCACGCGATGGGTAACAGCGAAGGTAACCTGAAGGATTACTGGGATTTAATAGATAAATATCCCACCTTACAAGGTGGTTTTATTTGGGATTGGGTCGATCAGGCGTTTGAGAAAACCGATGCCAACGGACGTAAATACTGGGGTTACGGTGGCGATTTCGAGCCCGACACCATACGTACCGATGGCAACTTTTGTTGCAATGGCCTAGTGGCATCCGACCGAAAGTTGCATCCGCATGCCTACGAGGTTCAAAAAGTGTATCAAAACATTGCCGTAGCCGGTTCAACCCAAAATGCAGGCGAATATATTGTGAAAAACAAGTACTATTTTAGTAATCTCAACGAGTTTAACCTTACATGTGTTTTGCTGCGAAATGGTAAACCTGTAATTACCAAAATTTTCGATAATATTTTGGCTGAACCACAGTCTTCGGTTTCAATCAAACCGGGATTTCCGGAACTGGCCGGGGGCGACTATGCCATTAACTTTTACTTTACCCAAAAGGCAGCCAATGGGTTTATTTCGGCCGGCGATACGGTTGCCCGCGAACAGATTGAACTACAACGTCATGAAACAAAATCGTTTGCGAATACAAGCGGTAAACCCACCGTGGTTATTGCAGGCCATAGCGTGATGGTTACAGCCGGTAATGCAACCTATATGTTCGATAAAACTAATTCCGAACTGTCGGCAATGGTTTATTCCGGCGATACATTGATTAAAAAAGGGCCACAACCCGATTTTTGGCGTGTACCTACCGATAACGATTATGGCTATGGCATGGTCACAATGTATGGCGATTGGTTCGATGCGACATATAATACAAAACCGGGCGATTTTGCAATAGAATCTTCGGCAAATAGCGTAACCGTTAAAACATCGAAAAAGATTGCTTTCGAGAGTACGTTTACTATCGACTATACCATTTTTGCCGATGGACGTGCCGAAGTGTCCAACGCACTCATCATGTCGCCAAACATTCGCAAGCCCGAATTGCCACGCTTGGGTTCAAACCTTATTATCGACCAATCGCTTGCAAAAGTGCAATGGTTTGGTCGCGGAATCCACGAAAATTATTCCGATCGTAAGTCTTCGGCCTTTGCTGGGGTATACAGTAGTACAGTTGATGGTTTGAACCACGATTATGTGCGACCACAGGAAAACGGCTACCATACCGATACCCGCTGGGTAAGTTTCGACAATGGGCATTCGGGTCTTTATTTCGAAGGTGAACCGCAAATTTGTTTTGGGGCTCAATATTTCGATAAGAAAGATTTTTGTAACGAAAAGAAGAAAACCCGGTTGCATCCGAACGAAATGGTTAAACGCCACTATATTTCACTCAATATCGATTATGGTCAGATGGGAATTGGTGGCGATAATAGCTGGGGCGACCAGCCGCACTTAATTTACAGGTTGTTGCCGCACGACTATTTTTATAACTATACGATTGTACCGTTTATGGTTAAAAATCAATCGGGCAACACAATTTTCGATCGATAACAATATTAGTATAACCCATTTACTAAAAGCCGGCAGTTGTTGCCGGCTTTTTTTTGATACGTATTATTGCTGTTGCAGATGTATATTTCAGAGAGCTGTTCTGCTGTTCTGATTTTTATTTTGAAAAATGAATTCAAAAATTGACTAGGGATTCATCTGAAGCGAACCTGTTGCCGGACAACTATTTATACTGAATGAGCATTTGTAATTATTCCTCACCTACAATTTCCAGAATTTCTTTTTTTAGTTTGTCGCTAATCCAAACTCCCTTTTCGGTTAATTCGTTTAGCAGAGGCTTCAATTCAGTGATCAATCCGTCTCTTTTTGCCTTAATTATAACCCCAATTGTGCCGATAACTTTTAATTCCGCATTTTAAGCATGATATCGTCCGAGCTTCTCATCAATTAATATCAAGTCCGCATTTAGTTCTGTCGACTAAATAATAGCTTACGCTTCTCCAGAGTCAAGGTATAGAAAGTATTTAACGGCTTGTTTATCATTTATTTCAATAATAAATATCCAATCAATTTTAGATAAATCTTTGTAAAAACCTTTTGTCTTGCCGGCTTCAATTTCATGGTATACGGCTAATGGGATATCAATTTGCTCTTAAAGTTGTCTCAACAAATCAAGTTGATTAAGTTTTAACAATGAAATAATAGGCGTGGTATTTGAAACAATCTTAAGCATTTTCAATATCTTCTTTCAAATCATTTATATCGTATGCGCCAAAAACCGAAACATTGTATTTTGAAAGCAATTCTAAAAACTCTATTCTCGATAGTCCCAATACTCGTGCAGCCATTCCTGAGGAAACCTTTCCCAATTCAAAAAGTTTAACTAATGAACTTGTTTTTATTTCTGATTCAAAATCTTTTCCGCTCAATCTTAATGAATTGGCTAAGGATTCTGGATATTGTATATTTATAGTGCGATTCATAATAACTTTTTTTCAAAGGTACGGAATCTTACGTTTTTATTGGTATTGTGCTGTTTTTGTGTTTGTATATTCCAACCGTTTTGTAAGGAAATATCTGGGGGTTTGACCGTTTGTCGAATTCAGCATCAATTTTTGAGAATTGATGCTGATTATGAATAAATAAGATTAATTACTCGTTTTTTTTATCTTCAAGTAGAAGCTTTTTTTTTTAAACATATTTTTAATAAGTATCTTTTTATTATCATTGCCGGTAAATAAATTGAATAGCAAAATGATAGAAAAACTAACAAGAAACGAGTTTGTGCCAAAGTTTTTGTCATGCTCGTGCCACGAGTCGCCCGAATTGAATTACATTCTGCATGCCGAAGAACCCCGTTTCTTGGTAGAAGTTGGCGAAAAGGAAGACCTCGATTTGAAATATTTGACTGAGCAGGGCATTTTGTTCCGTGAGGTGGAAGTTGAAGAAGGCGTAACCGATGTACTTATGGTTATCGACTTGTACGATAAGGCTTTTTTCGACGAATGGACCGATGATTTGATTTCCGATTTTATGAACGAGCAACTCGATTTAATGGTCGAATGGTACATCGAAGAGATGTCGGATCTCGAAAACTACTAACAAAAGGGCATAAAAAAAGCCCCGACGGCAATCCTTTGGTCTGCATCTTTTCGCGTTAACCCTAATATGGTTTTTGCTTCTCGATGCTTGCCTTCGATGCTTTCGGGGCTTTTTTATTATGAAACAAATGTACCTGCAAAAAGTTCAGGAAAACATGACTTTAGTCGTCTGTGTACTCTTTTTCGTATTTGTCGATAATATAAATTGAAATTTTTGTAAAGGCAAAAATCAGCACCGGCCAACTTAAATACCATAAAATTGATGTCATTATCATTGTTTTGAAAGTTTAATTAGTAAATGTGTGCCTCGCTACGGTCAATTTCGTCCTGAGTCAACGGTTTATTGTTAACAGATCGCCATGCAAACCAGATATAACCCACCACAAAAGGTATAAGCAGCGATACATACGACATTACCTGTAATGTAAAATAGCTCGACGATGCGTTTTGCAACGTAAGCGAGCTTTGCAAATCGGTTGTGCTTGGATAAAAGGCCGTTTGGTTGAACCCTGCCATCAAAAACAAAGCCATTACGGTAAGTATGGTGCCTGAGCCTGTAAACCAAATAGCCGACTTCCGTTTTACCGTGAAAAGTATGCGATAAAAGCCATACAAAACCAGAACTACGCCTGTTAAAAATAGGAGTGCTACCACCGGCATTTGTATAAGGTTCATAAAATATTTGTTTTGAACCATCGATACTATCCCTGTTTCCTTATCTACGGCGGCACCGTCAATACACATGAGCCAAATTACAAACGATAGAAAAAAGACCAGAAAAAGCAGAATGTTTTTTGGCAGAACCACTTTTATGCGGCTCATAATTTCATCGTCGCCAATGTTATTGGTAAAATAAAGCAATCCGTTAACACGAGCCAGATAAAATACCGCCAACCCCAAAAGTACATTCTGTGGGTTCAATACCGCTTCCAGTCCGCGTGCGGCTCCGTGCCAGGTGACTTCCCGCATGGCATCGAGTGTAAACTCTGCACCGGTAAACAATGTGGCTACTGCGGTTCCCAACAAAACAGGGCCCAAGGCACCGTTGATTAGTAAAAAAACATCGAAGGTTTTTTTGCCGTATACATTGCCCTTACGCGAACGATATTCGTACGACACCGCTTGAATAACAAAAACAATAAGTATAGCAAACCAAACCCAGTAAGCCCCGCCAAAACTGGTGGCATAAAACAGCGGAAACGATGCAAAAAAGGCACCGCCAAAGGTTACCAGCGTGGTAAAGGTAAACTCCCACTTGCGGCCAAGTGCATTAACTAACAGTGTTTTTTTACGCTCGGTATTGCCCATAGAGAAAATAAACGTTTGTCCGCCTTGTACAAATAGTAAAAAAACGAGTATGCCGGCCAACAAAGCCAGTATTACAAACCAGTAATGCTGCAGCAATATGTATGTTGTATTTTGTTCTATCATTGTATTTCAGTTAATTACATTAATGTTTGTTCGATGGGCCATCTTTAATTGCTGTAACCATAATCCGTATTTCGGCTATAAGTAGTGCCGTAAATATGGCCGCAAACAGCCAGAATGTAGTCTGAACGCTTGTGGCATCGATTTTGGTTACTGCGGTGATCGTAGGCATCAAATCCTGTATTACCCATGGTTGGCGGCCAACTTCGGCCAGTATCCAGCCCGATTCGCTGGCTATATAGCCCAGCGGCATAGACCAAACCATTATCCAAAGCAACCAGCGTTGTTTGGTAAGTACATTCTTGTGCATTACAAACCCGATGAGGGCAAATAGTACAATAAAGTACATGCCCAAAATAACCATGATATGAAAACTGTAAAATGAGAGTGGTACACTGGGTATAAGCTGTTCAGCATTTTTTTTCGCTATGGTTTCGTCCGGATGATAATACGCACCATATCCAAAGTATTTAAAATTGGTTTCGAGCCATTCTTTATCCAAAAAATGGGCGTAAATGGCTTTGTATTCTTCCGATTTTTTGTCTTTTATCTCGTGTAGTTTTTTCAGCATTTGCTGTGATTCGTAGCCACGTCGCATTTTTTCGGTAGCAGGTAAAATTCCCCGGGCTTCGTTTCCCAGAATCAGATCCTTAATACCGGGAACAAAATCGTCGAAGTTGCCAAAGGCCAGGTACGACAATAGGCCGGGAATGGGTGCTTCTATCTTAATCAAAAATTTATTGCTGTTGTCGAGTGGCTTGTCGGTATTGGTCAGAACCCCGAATGCCATGATGGGGGCTTTTTCGGTGCCTTCGTACAATCCCTCTGCGGCAGCTAATTTCATGGGTTGATATTCGCTGGTTACCTTAGCACTAAAGTCGCCGTTAAGGGCCACATATACCGACGAAAGCAAACCAAAAACCATGGCAATGAGAATACTGCGTTTGGCCATGGGTACTTCGCGGCCTTTAAGCAAAAACCACGCGCTAATACCCGCCACAAACAAACTGGCCACAATAAAGCTCGACGAGGTGGTATGCACAAATTTGCCGGCAGCCATGGGCGATAGCAATACATCCCAAAAGTTATTCATTTCGTAGCGGGCGGTTTCGGGGTTGAACCACATGCCTGTGGGATGTTGCATCCAGCCGTTGGCGACTAAAATCCACAATGCCGACAGATTGGCACCAATGGCCGTAAGCCACGTTGATATCAGGTGAAACCGTTTGCTTACCTTATCCCAGCCAAAAAACATCACTGCAATAAAAGTCGATTCCATAAAAAAGGCCAGAATACCTTCGATGGCCAATGGCGCACCGAAAATGTCGCCTACAAACCACGAGTAGTTCGACCAGTTGGTGCCAAACTCAAATTCGAGAATAATGCCGGTGGCCACGCCAATGGCAAAATTGATACCGAATACTTTCATCCAAAATTTTACGGTTCGTTTCCATTCGGGATTGCCGGTTCGGTAATAAATGGTTTCCATTACCGCTATAATAAAGGCAATACCCAATGTAAGCGGCACAAAAAGCCAATGGTAAATGGCCGTAAGGGCAAATTGTGCCCGCGACCAATCAACAAGCGTTAAATCTACATTGTCTATCATTATCTATTGTTTATTATTTTGTATTAATTCGTTTACTACATGGTTGGCCTTTTCTTCGTTGGTGCTAAAATGTGTATCGAGGTATTTCGGAAAGAAAAATACCTTGAGTATGGCAAACATTACAAAGAGTTTAAGAAGTATGATAACCCACAGCGTTTTTCCCGTGGTCATATTTTTGAAACCCTGATAATAAAATTGAAAAATTCGTTGCAGTATTGCCATTGTCCAATATTTTAGTCCTTAATAAACAGTTATTATGGGGGTATGGTTGTTCTGTAGCACTCAAAAATAGTTAATTTAGATTGGGAATAAAAGAACAAAAAGTCAATTGTATTAAGATATTTTGAGTATTTGTAGTAATTTCGTCCCGTTCAAAAACTGAAATATGAGTTTTAAGGGTACAAAATATCATCTGGAGTCACTGTGTTGCCGGAAGAAGATTGAAGATACAGGCGTTTGTTTGCGTTGCCCCGGCGACGAAATTCCTGCATTATTACGGGCAATTTACGATGTTAAGCAGATAAATATCGACAATGGCCTCAAAGGCATTTACAAATTTGCCGATTGGTTGCCTATTCAGCGCCTTTTGCGCGGTTCTGCCTCTCCTGTAACGTACAAAAGCACAAGCCTTGCCAAGCATTTGGGATTGACGAATTTGTACGTCACTTTTAGTGGTTTTTGGCCCGAAAAAGGGGCATTTATGAAATCGGGTTCGTTCAAAGAGTGCGAAGCCTTTTCTGTGTGTGCCCGCATGCCCTTCGATAGTGGTAAAACGCTGGTGGTGGCTTCGGCTGGTAATACCGCACGCGCCTTTGCCCGCATTTGTTCCGACAACGAAATTCCGGTTGTAATTGTTATTCCCGAAGATAATATCAAAGCCTTGTGGTTCGATTCGCCACTGCGCGACTGCGTTAAAATCATTGCCTCGGCCAAAGGTTCGGACTATTTCGATGCGATATTCCTATCGAACGTTATTTGCCAGATGAACGGTTTTATGGCCGAAGGGGGTGCGTTTAATGTAGCCCGACGCGATGGCATGGGTACCACGGTTTTATCGGCTGCGACCACCATTGGTTCAATTCCCGAATACTATTTTCAGGCGGTGGGTAGCGGAACCGGTGCCATAGCCGCTTGGGAAGCCAACCTCCGATTGCTCGAAGATGGCCGTTTCGGTTCAACCAAAATGAAACTGATGCTGTCGCAAAACCTGCCTTTTGTGCCTATGGCCGAGGCTTGGGATAACCATTCGCGCACCTTGCCGCCCATGACCGACCAGGAAGCCCGCGATATGGTGGAGATTATCGATGCCAAAGTACTCTCGAACCGTCGTCCGCCTTACAGTCTTAAAGGTGGTTTGTACGATGCCATGTGCGACGCGGGTGGGGCGTTTTATCGTGTAACTAACGAAAAAGCGAAGGAAGCCGCGCAACTTTTCGAAAATCTCGAAGGCAACGATGTAGATATTGCCGCTTCGGTAGCCGTGGCCAGCCTTATCGAAGCCGTGGAAAAGGGCGATGTGGATAAAGATGCAATCATTATGCTGAATATTACCGGCGGTGGTGGCAACAGACTAAAGCAGAGTTGTGTGCCTTATTTCAAAAAACCCGATTTGGTGTTTTCTATCGAAGCCACCGAAGCCGAAGTACATGCCGGCGTTGAAAAAATGATTATAGATAGTTTAACATATCATATATAAACGGTTTATTTTTCAGGTGTTTGCATCATTCTTCTTTTTGGCTGAACCAAAGTTCGTTTCGGATGGAGTGTATCGCCATAATCGTTACATTGTTTATGGTGTCTTTGATTAAAGGTAATTATCATCCTGAAAAACAGATATATTTGAATAAACATTAAAAGCCGGTAAATATGGATCATTCAGAATTCGATGGCAGCAGCGATTTATTAATTTTGGCAAAGCTTTCAAACAATTAGAACGGTTTGTAAGTCATCGCCATTTAAATGAATTGGAAGAACAAGGCTTGATAAAGGCCTTTGAATATACTTATGAACTAGGGTGGAAGACCCTTCAGGATTTGTTGAAAGAAAAGGGTTATAGTCAGATATTGGGGCCTAAACCGGTTATTGAACAGAGTTTTCAGGATGGTTATATTACCGATGGCCAAGGTTGGATGCGAATGCACAAAAGCAGAAATCTGGCAGCGCAAACGTACGACGAACAAACGGCCAAAGAAATTGTAGAAAATATAAAACATGAATATTTCTTTCTTTTGAAAAATTTGCACCAAAAGTTAGAAGAGGAAAGAACCGGAAAACAGGGTTTGTTATGGGATTAAAGGCCTCGGATATTGGTCTAAGCGATTTTGATTTAAATGGATTAATAACCATTTTTAGTCGGAATCGAACAATTGATGAAGTAATTCTTTTTGGATCGCGAGCCAAAGGTGTATTCCAAAATGGTTCGGATATCGATTTAGCTATAAAAGGCTGTGAATTTGCCTTGAACGATATGCTTAATTTATCCATCGAAATAGATGCCCTTGAACTACCCTACAAAATCGATTTAATTATACTCGACCGAATTACTGAAGTGGCATTATTGGAACATATACAGAGAGTTGGAATATGCTTATATAAGAAAGAAGTTTAAGCTCGGTTTATTCATAAATCCCGATTTTTTTCGGACGTTCCCAAAACATAAATAATTGTTACCGTTATTCAATCAGCAACAGGTTTAAAAATATATTTTTCATCAAATTCTATTTCAAAATCCTTCAGGATTTTAGTGTACTCTTCAAGAAATGTTTTTTGCTTATGGTGTATTTGTTGGTTTGCAATATAGGTGGCAACCGCCGATAATTGAGATTTAGAATACGAAAATGCGCCATATCCTTCCTGCCACGAAAATTTTCCGGCAACGAATCTGTTTTCGTT